>JAKLJX010000032.1 GCA_023150945.1 bacterium
ACAGCAAAAGAACAATAAATCAAAATCACCCCAGTTCTCACAAATTTGGGTAACATTTAATTTTGAGGCAACGGGGGCGGCACGCCGCGCAGCTCGTACTGCCTGCTGCGGCCGCGCTGAGTCTGTTCGGCCGACGCCGGTGAGCAAGCCGCTATTGCAAAAAAACAGCAGTTTTAAGCCTGAAAAAAAGATTGACTCCACCTTTGCTGATTTGTATATTGCCCCGCTAAATTTTTGAAGCCGGAGGGCTAGACCTAATTGGTAAGGCGGCGGTCTTGAAAACCGTTGGGTTCATCACCCTTGGGGGTTCGAGTCCCCCGCCCTCCGCATGCACGATCGGCAGTGGTTGCTTCCGGAGGTCGGCTGCCGCAGCTTCGCCCCGCGCAATCCGGAGAGGTGCCTGAGTGGCCGAAAGGAGCCGCCTGCTAAGCGGTTGTAGTGCCAAAAGCGCTACCCAGGGTTCGAATCCCTGCCTCTCCGCTCGCATCACGAGAAACAGGAAGCCAGCATGGTGGTTGTGCGCTTTGCACCAAGTCCAACCGGTTATTTGCATATAGGCGGTGCGCGCACGGCGATTTTTAACTGGCTGTTTGCCCGCAAGCATGGCGGCAAGTTCTTTCTCAGGATCGAAGACACGGATCAACAGCGCTCCGGCGAGGAGATGACGCAGGCGATCATTGACAGCCTGCAATGGCTGGGGCTGGATTGGGATGCGAAACCGATCAAGCAGTCCGATCGCCTCGATCAGTACCGGCAAATCGCCCATGAACTTCTGGCCGCGGGCAAAGCCTACCGCAGTTTCACCTCTGCGGCGGAGCTTGAGGTCGCACGCCAGCGCGCGGCCGAGGCGAAACGGGATTTCCGCTATCGGGAAGAATTCCCGCGCCTCGCGGCTGCGGAAGAGGCGGCACGGCTGGAGCGAGGCGAACCCTTCGCGATCCGCCTGCCGATCCCCGAGGGCGTGACGGAATGGGAGGATCAGGTGCATGGCCGGGTAGCGTTCGACAACAGCCGCATCGAAGATTTCGTCCTCCTGCGCTCCGATGGCCAGCCGACTTATCACCTCGCAGTGGTGGTCGATGATCACGCCATGGGCATCACGCACGTGCTGCGTGGTGATGATCACATCTCCAATACGCCCAAACAGATACTGCTGTATCGTGCCCTGGGTTGGGAAATGCCGGTGTTTGCGCACCTTCCGCTCATTCTCGGCCCGGACAAGACCAGATTGAGCAAGCGTCACGGCGCGACGGCGGTGGGCGAGTATGCGCGGAAAGGGTATCTGCCTGAGGCCCTTTTCAATTTCCTCGCGCTGCTGGGTTGGTCGCCCGGTGATGACCGGGAGATTCTCGGCCGGAAAGAGTTGATCGAACTGTTTGATTTGCGCGGCCTTTCCAAAAGCAACGCCGTGTTCGATGAGAAGAAGCTCGAGTGGATGAACGGCGAATACCTCGACCACGTCGACGCGGCACGGCTCGAGGAGATGGTCATTGCTGCGCTGCGCCAGGCACGAAGTGACCTTGACGAGAACCTGCTGCGTGATTCGACCTACGTTCACCGCGTGGTCACGCTGCTCAAGCCCAAGGTCAGAACGATTCCGGCGTTCGCCACCTTTGGTGCTTACTTTTTCGCGGCGCCGGTTGTTTTCGATGAGAGCGCCAGGGCAAAACACTGGCAGGGCGCAGGCACGGCAACGCAACTTCGCCAGCTCGCAGCAGCCTTTGAACAACTGCCGGATTTTAGCGCAGCCGCAACCGAGGCCTGCTTGCGTTCCCTGGCTGATCAACTCGGGATCAAGGCGGCGAATCTGATTCACCCGGCACGGCTGGCACTGACCGGTTTCGGTGTAAGCCCCAGTTTTTTTGAAGTTGTGGAATTGCTGGGCAAACAGCGAGTCGTGCAGCGGCTCTACCAAGCCGTGACGCTGCTCGCAAGCTGAGGCACTGGGGAGTCGTCCAACGGCAGGACATATGGCTCTGGACCATAGAATCGGGGTTCGAATCCCTGCTCCCCAGCAACAGGCTGTCCCGACCGCTGGGAATTGATGGTCGGGCTTCGCGTTTGTGAAATGTTGTGAAATGTACTTGATTGACGGCGCATTCGTCTAGCGGTCTAGGACACCGGCCTCTCACGTCGGTAACACGGGTTCGAGTCCCGTATGCGCCACCACGCCGCAAATTTGAAATTGACTTTTGTGGAAATTCTCATATATTGCGGCTCCATGCGCCCGTAGCTCAACTGGATAGAGCGCTTGGCTACGGACCAAGAGGCTGAGGGTTCAAGTCCTTCCGGGCGTACAAGATCGGCTCAACGGGAAGACAAGAAATCGTTCTTGTCTTCTTTGTTTATCGAGCACTCTGGGTGTTGCCAGGTGCACCGTCAAAGTGTCGTTCGCCATCTTTCGGCGTTGTTCGGCATGTCCCTATCACTTGCCGCCGATGCAATAGAGGATGAAGCAGCCTTGACACACGACCATTGGATGCAGTTTGCCATCAAAGAAGCGGAGAAGGCGCTCGATAAGGGCGAGGTTCCCATCGGCGCCGTCATCGTTTTTGAGGACAAGATCATCGGTCGTGGCCACAATTTGACGGAGACCCTGCAGGACGCCACGGCGCACGCCGAGATGATCGCGATTACCGCGGCGGCCGCCAGCCAAGCCAGTTGGCGCCTCGATGGTGCCACGGTTTATACCACCGTCGAGCCGTGCCCGATGTGCTGCGGCGCCATTCTATTGTCGCGGATTGTGAAAGTCGTCTATGGTGCGGAAGACCCGCGTTTCGGCGGCTGCGGCTCGGTGCCCAAGGTCAACGTGATGTCAACCAATCCCTTTGGGCCGCCGGTGCAGTTGGTGCCTGCGATCAGACAGGCGGAATGCCAGGGCCTACTCAAGGCCTTTTTTCAGAAGTTGCGCGAGGATACCACGCCGGACGAGTTTTGAGGAGTGTGCCGGACGGTAGCGCGCGCGGTTGTTTGCTGGGGCAGTAGCTCAACTGGGAGAGCGCCACGTTCGCAACGTGGAGGTCGGCGGTTCGATCCCGCTCTGCTCCACCAGCAAGTGTGTTTGAAAAGCTCTGCGTTATCGACTTCTCGACATACGCTCATCGACCACGGAGAGGTGGCTGAGTGGTTGAAGGCGGCGGTCTCGAAAACCGTTATCGGCCCTAAAGGTCGATCGGGGGTTCGAATCCCCCCCTCTCCGCGACGAAAATTCCTCGCACGCGAATCCCATCACGCACAAATCCCCGCGCGCCATGCCAGTCTCCTTGCGAAAGGGGGGCAATCATGTCTGCCGGGCACCCTTCCGGGATTCAGAAAGGTATGTGCTATCGAGTTTCGTGCGAGCCCTATCGACCGCCGGAGAGGTGTCCGAGAGGCCGAAGGAACGCGACTGGAAATCGCGTGTAGTGCCACAAGCGCTACCGTGGGTTCGAATCCCACCCTCTCCGCCAGCTTCCAATGTGCCTGCCAAAAATCCCTTGCCTTTCAAAGACTCAATGGTTATTTTGCGCCACCTGAAAAAGCAATTGTCTGGCACGTCTTAATCGGTTGGTGACGCTTCTACATCCTACCAACGACAATCTTCACCACGCATGAAATGGCCAAGGCCCGCGCAATCGGCGCGTGCCGAACCCCGCCAGGGCCGGAAGGCAGCAACGGTAAGCAATGCAAAGATGTGCCGCGGGGCACCTTGGCCTTTTTAATCGCAACGCAGCGCCCATCAACCGCGTGTCAGGGAGGAGGTCATGTCATCCCTCGAATGGTCCAAGCGAGCGCAGCCCAGAAGTCCAGTACCTGAAGGCACGCCGGTTTCTCCCCCGCCTCCCGCCGGGCAGGAGGCGCTCGGCTTAACGACTCGCAAAACATGATCGACGACCAGCGCATCGTGGCTCGGAGTTCTCATGTCATACCTTGTGCTCGCGCGCAAATGGCGGCCCAAACAGTTTGCCACCGTCGTCGCGCAGCAACACGTCACCCGCACGCTTGAAAACGCGATCACTCAGAACCGTGTCGCCTCCGCCTATCTGTTTACCGGCCCGCGCGGCGTGGGCAAGACCACCATGGCCAGACTGCTGGCCAAAGCGATGAATTGTGAGCACGGCCCCACCACCTCGCCCTGCGACCAATGCAGTAACTGCGAAGAAATCACCGCCGGTCGCAGCATGGATGTCATCGAAATCGATGGCGCCTCCAACCGCGGTATCGATGAAGTCCGCAACATTCGCGATAATGCCCGCTTCGCGCCCGCCGGCAGCCGCAAGAAGATTTACATTATCGACGAAGTGCACATGCTCACCGAGCCGGCCTTCAACGCGCTGTTGAAAATCCTCGAAGAGCCGCCCTCGCATGTGCTGTTCATCTTCGCCACCACTGAAATCCACAAAGTCCCGGCCACCATCCTCTCCCGCTGCCAGCGCTTCGATTTTCGCCGTGTGCCAATCGGCGAAATCGCCGGCCAGCTCAAGATGATTTGCCAAAGCGAGGGGGTGCAAGCCGAGGAAGCGGCGCTGCATCTCATTGCCAAACGCGCCGAAGGCAGCATGCGTGACAGCCAGAGCCTGCTCGACCAGGTGATTTCCTATTGCGGTGACCGGGTCACCAAGGAAGACGTCTCCCGGCTGCTCGGTTTGATCGACCAGGATTTGTTTTTTGAATGCAGCGATGCGCTCGTCGCGCGTGATGCCCGCCGCGCGCTCGCGCTCAGCGAGAAGATTCACAATGCCGGCATTCATCTCGGTGAATTCTTCGAACGTCTGGCCGAGCATCTCAGCTTCATCCTCACCACCCGCGTCACCGCCGGCACCAGCCATCTGGTGGGATTGGAGAACTACGCCGAGCGTTACAGCGCCGCGGCGCATGCCCTAAATGAACCCGAACTGATGCGCAGCATACAGCTCGTCACTGAGGCGCAAGCGCGGCTGGCGCGCGCCGCCAATCCGCGCGTGCTGCTGGAAATGTGTCTGCTGCGCATGGTGCATGCCGGCGCAAGTGACAATGCCGGCGGCGGCTCCGCTCCGAAAACCACGCCGGGCGCCGCGGCCAAGCCGGCGTCACAGACAGCGGCAGAGGGCGTCACCGTGGTGGCGGCTGAGCCTGCCGCCGCCGAGCCTGTGACCGTGCCGCGCCTGGAAGGCATCGCTGTGATTCCGCAGATTAGCCCAAAACTCGCGGCCATGCCGGCGGCGGCGACACCGGCTGCCCCCACCCCGGCGGCCGGCGGCTTGTTCAACTCCGGACTGTTGGCGCGCGTGCAGGGCGTGCCGGTGGTGAAAGCGAAGGAACCGGTGCTGCCACTGGCGGCGCACATCGAGAACGAAGCGGCTGCGTTGCAGGCGATTCAACAGTCCTGGCCGCAAATCCTCGAGCGCGTCAAGGGTGAGAAGATCTCACTGGGATCGTTTTTGGAAATGGGCGCACCGACCGCACTGCACGAGGGCGCGCTGGAGTTGAGCTTCGGCAGCAACTGCAATGGCTTTCACCTCAACTCCGTGAACAATCAGAAGACGATCATTCAGAAAGTGGTGCAGGCCGAGACCGGTTACTCGGTGCGCATCATTTGCCGCAAGACGGAGAATGGTGCCGTGCCTCTTCCGGCGCCACCACCGGCGGAAACAGCCGAGCCAGTCGCGCCGGCCGCGCCGGCCGGTGTCACCAGCGCTCCGGTGAGCAACGGCGCAGCGAAAATCGCAGTCAGTCCCGACAATGCACAGAATCTGAAGATGTTATTCGAGCACTACCCGGTGGCCCAGAAGCTGGTTGAGGCGCTGGATGGCGAGTTGATCCGCTGCCAGCCCAAAAGGTGAAGGACTGACATTTCATCTGCATGGCCGAGGGAATTCTGCGTTCGCCGGGCGCGTCGCAATGCCGGCTTGAGCGAGCGCTCACCGTTGCTCTGGCAGAAGCTGGTCTGAATTCTTGAAAATACCAGGAGAGACAGTAATGAGCCGTTCCAGCATGGGTGATTTGTTCAGAGGTACACAAGTGCTGCAAGAAAAAATCAGTCAAACGCATGAAAAGCTGGCCAGCCTGCAGGTGGAGGGCACAGCCGGCGGCGGCATGGTCACCGTGGTGATGAACGGCCGGCGGGAAGTGCTGCAGTTGAAAATCGAGAAGGAAGTGGTCAACCCTGACGATACAGAAATGCTCGAGGATCTCATTGTGGCTGCCTTGAATCAGGCGCTGGTCAAGGCGCAGGAAGTCGAGATGACGGAGATGAACAAAGTCACCGGCGGCATGCTCAGCCAGGTCATCGGCGGCTTGCAGATGCCGGGGCTGTGAGATGCAATACCTCTCGCGCAGTGTCGAAACGGCAGTGCTCGAGCTGTCGAAGCTGCCGGGCATCGGGCGCAAGACTGCGCAACGGCTGGTCTTCTTTCTGCTCAAATCCCAGCGCGCGGACGTCGAGACGTTGGCGCAAGCGCTGCTGGCGTTGAAGGAGAGAGTGCTGCACTGTTCGCGCTGTTTCAATCTGACGGAATCAGATCCCTGCGTGATCTGCGCGAACCCGGGCCGCGATCATACAGTGATCTGCGTGGTGGAGGAGGCCAACGACGTGCTGGCGCTGGAAAACACCGGCGAGCACCGCGGCTTGTATCACGTGCTGGGCGGCGCGCTTTCACCGCTGGACGGTATCGGCCCAGATGATTTGCGCATGCGTGAGCTGCTGCAGCGAATTCAGGCGGCGCAGCCAGCCGTGGCGGAAGTGATCCTCGCCACCAATCCCAACACCGAGGGCGAGGCCACGGCGATCTATTTGCTCAATTTGATCAAGCCGCTGGGCGTCAAGATCAGCCGTTTGGCGCGTGGCCTGCCGGTGGGCAGCGATCTGGAATTCACCGACGAAGTCACATTGTCCCGCGCCCTCACTGGCCGGGTACCGTGGTAGAGCAATGAAGTTCCCCGTTCTGCAAAACAGGCTGGGCTTTTCCATCAACTGTTGAGGCCAACCATGACCGTCTCCAACGTCCTCACGATTACGCGCATGGTGCTGGCGCCCGTGGTCGTCGCGTTGCTGTTTCCGGCGGGCTTGGCGTATCGCTTCGCCTCTTTGGGTGTCTTTCTGATCGCGGTATTGACGGACTGGTATGACGGCTACCTCGCCCGCAAATCCGGCAACATGTCGGCGTGGGGCGCGTTTTGGGATCCGCTGGCAGACAAGATTCTCACCCTGTCGACCTTCTTCGCGTTCGCGCTCTATCAATACGTCGCGATGTGGATGGTGGCTGCGATTGCGGCGCGCGACATTCTCATCACGCTGCTGCGCACTTATGCGCAGTACAAGAACAAGCCGGTGGTGACCAGCGTGTCCGCAAAATGGAAAACCGCCAGCCAGATGGCCGCCATTTACCTCATTATGCTTTACCTGATTGCAGAATCCTATTTCCTCGGCGCCAATCCTCCGACCTGGTTGCAGTGGATCGAAACCTTCCACATCATTCCCGTGATGATGCACCTGGTCACGCTCATCACCGTCGTGACCGGCCTGCAATATCTCTACGAGAACCGCCATCATCTGCGCAGCCTGGGCCACTTCTTCTTTCGCATTTTTGCAGCCCGCAACCTGGCCAAGTAAGGTGCCTCCCCTTTCCCACACCCTGGCGCATCTGATCGCAACCGTCGGTGGCCTTGGCCGTCTGCGCGTCGCACCGGGCACTGCCGGCAGCCTCGCCGCCGCCCTTGCATTTCTCTGCTTTCCGACTTATCTTCCACCACTTTGGTTCACCGCCGCCGTCCTCACCCTGATGCTGATCGGGGTTTGGGCCGCTCAGCGCGTGGCCAGCGCCCGCCGGCAAACCGATCCCTCCGAAATTATCATCGATGAAGTGATCGGCATGGCGGTGACCCTGGCCTTCGTTCCACTCGACCCGCTCACCATTGCGATCGGTTTCGTGCTCTTTCGTGTATTCGACATCGCCAAGCCTTTTCCGGTGCGGCAGGTGGAAAAACTCCACGGCGGCTGGGGCATTGTTTTGGATGATGTGGCGGCTGGAGTGTATGCGAATGTGAGCCTGCGCGTGTTGGCCGCCGTCATCCCCGCAGGGATCTTGACCTGAAGCACGGCGGCGCGGCCGACGCTTACGCAAGATCACCGGCTGCACTGTAAATGATGCAATTGGGCATTTGGTGTCTGTCCACGATCGCAAATTTTTGAGAAAATGTTCCTGCAACGGCTGAGCCGTTGCCGCCTCAAAACTCTCTGAGCTGTCACGGCACGCGAAGTTTTCGAAACCTCGGCTCAGCCGAGGTTGGAACATCTTCGAACAGGCATTGATGGGAATGTTCCTGCAACGCCTGAGCCGTTGCCTCAAAATCCTCGGAGGCGCCACGACACTCGGAGTTTTGGCAACCCCAGCTCAGCCGAGAGTGGAACATTTGCGGAGGGATGCTCTTCCCATGTTAGCAAGGACTTTGAATGGTCGCAGAGGTCATCGCGATCGGCGATGAGTTGCTGATCGGGCAAGTCGTGAATACCAATGCTTCCTGGCTGGGCGAACAACTGAGCCACGTCGGCATTCCGCTGCGCTGCGTTACCACCGTTGGCGACCGCCACGATGACATTCTGAGCAGCCTGGCCGCAGCCTGGGCGCGCGTCGAACTCGTTCTGCTCACCGGCGGGCTGGGTCCGACCCACGACGATGTCACCAAAAAAGTTGTAGCGGAGTTCATCGGCGCACGCCGCATGGTGACCGACGAAAAAGTGCTGCAGCATGTGCAGGAGCTGTTCGCCAAGCGCGGGGTGGTCATGCCGGCGGTGAATGTCGAACAAGCCTACGTACCGGAAGGCGCCCAGGTGTTGTGGAATGAAATCGGCACCGCGCCGGGATTGCTCTTTGAAAAGGATGGCAAGCACGGCGTGGTCTTGCCCGGCGTGCCCGCGGAAATGAAGAACATCTTTTCCGGGCCGCTGTTGCCGCGTTTGCGGGGATGGGCGGGCGAGGTGATCATCCGCCATCGCACGATCCGAACGCACGGCATCGGCGAATCTGCACTCGCCGAACTGCTTGCGCCGGTCAGTGAACTCGAACAATTCGGCAAGCTTGCCTTTCTCGCAAGCCTCTCCGGCGTCAACGTGCGCATTTCCGTCACCGGCCGCACCGCCGAAGAAGTCGAGCATGCCGTTCGCCAGGCCGAGGCGCGCATTCTTGCCAAAGCGGGAAAACATGTCTACGGTTACGACAATGAGTCTCTCGAAGAAGTAGTTGGCAGAAAGCTGCGCGAGCACAAGGCCACGCTGGCGGTTGCCGAATCCTGCACCGGCGGACTGATCGCGCACCGCCTCACCAACATTCCCGGCAGTTCAGATTACCTTGCGTGCGGGTTGGTGACCTACAGCAATGCCTCCAAAACTGCGTTGCTCGACGTGCCGGAAGAAGTAATTGCCCAGCACGGCGCGGTGAGCGAAGCCTGCGTGCGCGCCATGGCGGTCGGTGTTCGCCAGCGCTGCGGGACTGACTACGGCCTGGCCACCACCGGCATTGCCGGACCGGCGGGCGGCAGCGCGGACAAGCCCGTCGGTTTGGTGTGGGCCGCGGTCGCCACGCCTGAAAAGGTGACGGCCCGGCACGTGATCTATACGACCGACCGGCTGTTCAACAAAGAACGCTTCAGCACGCTGGCGTTGAGCCTGCTCTATCGCGCGTTGCCGGAGGCGCGCGCATGAGCGACCTGCTGCGATTATTCGTCGCCTTCGAGCTGCCGCCCCCGATCGCGGCAGAACTGACGGCCTACCTCGCGCCGCTGCGCGAGTTGGAGAGCGGCGTGCGTTGGGTGAAGCCGGAAAAGGTTCACCTCACGCTCAAGTTTCTCGGTGAAACGCCGGTGGTCAAAATCGCGGCGATTCAGGCGGCGCTGGCAGAGGTTTGCCGGCAGTTTGCCCCCTTCACTTGTGAAGTTGCCGGCGCCGGCACTTTCCCCAATCCGCAGCGGCCGCAAGTTTTGTGGGTCGGACTCAATGACCCGCATGGCCGGCTCGTTAAACTGGCGGAGGAAGTGGATCGCGCGCTGCATCAAGTCGGATTTGCGCGGGAGAAGCGGGCCTTTTCACCGCACGTGACGCTCGGCCGTGTGCGTGCAGGTCGGGCCGAAGCGGCGGTGAAGGAAATGATGAATCACCCTTTTCCCAGCCGCGAGCTGGCCTGCGAAGAACTCGTGCTCATGCAAAGCGTGCTGCAGCGGGAAGGTGCGGTCTACACGGCGCTGCAGCGCTTTGCGCTCGGCAGTACGACGAACGCGAGCCGCAGGTGACGTGTGGCGGACGCGCAGTGCCAGCGTCATTTTGTCGCGCGCGGAATCCCAATTCAACCAGTCTCAATCACCTCAACATCTCTGGAGGGATGAGTGGAGAAAAATGAAAAACTCAAGGCGCTAGATCTCGCCATTCAGCAAATCGACCGGCAGTTCGGCAAAGGCTCGGTCATGAAACTGGGTGATGAGCGCGCAAAGGTTCAAATCGACGTCATCCCCACCGGCTCGATTTCCCTCGATGCCGCGCTGGGCATCGGCGGCGTGCCGCGCGGCCGCATCGTGGAAATCTACGGGCCGGAATCCAGCGGCAAGACCACCCTGGCGCTGCACATCATCGCGGAGGGGCAGAAACTGGGCGGCGTGGCGGCGTTCATCGACGCCGAGCATGCCCTCGATGCCCACTATGCCAAGAACCTGGGCGTCGACGTGGACAACCTGATCGTCTCGCAGCCCGATACCGGCGAGCAAGCGCTGGAGATCACGGAAACCCTGGTGCGCAGCGGCGCGCTCGACGTGGTGGTGATTGATTCGGTGGCGGCGCTGGTGCCCAAGGCCGAAATCGAAGGTGAAATGGGCGAAGCGCAGATGGGCCTGCAAGCGCGCTTGATGAGCCAGGCCATGCGCAAGCTCGCCGGCGCCATCAGCCGCACCAACGTCTGCGTCGTGTTCATCAATCAGATCCGCGAAAAGATCGGCGTGCTGTTCGGCAGTCCGGAGACCACCACCGGCGGCCGCGCGCTCAAGTTTTATGCGTCGGTGCGCCTGGATGTGCGCCGCATCGCCTCGATCAAGGACGGCGACAACGCCACCGGCAATCGCACCAAAGTCAAGGTGGTGAAGAACAAAGTGGCGCCGCCCTTCAAGGAAGCGGAATTCGATCTGATGTACGGCACCGGCATCTCTTCCGAGGGTGATCTCGCCGATCTGGCGATCAATTTGAAGCTCATCGAGAAAAGCGGCACCTGGTTCACCGTCGGTGAAGACCGCATGCAAGGCCGCGAGAACCTGAAGAAGTATTTGGTTGATAATCCCGAGGTGAAGAAGAACCTCGAGCTCAAAGTGCGCAAGGCAGTGGGGTTGATCAAGGAAGAGGCCCAGCCTGCGGCCCCCGCCGAGGCCGGCAAATCAGCCAAGCCCGCGGCGCCCGCTCCAGCGGCAGCAGCACCGGCGAAGAAGTAGCGGCTGTCTGGAATCTTGTGAACCGTCCCACGTGCCGTTGGAACTTCACAAATTCCCGCGAGAGCAAACATGATTTCCTCCAGCGGCCGTCAGTCCAATCTCTTCGAAAACGGCGAAGAAAAGCTCAAAGCGGCTTTGACCAAGGCCTATCGCCTGCTGGCGCTGCGCAGCCGCAGTGAGAAAGAGCTGCACGACGCGCTCCGCAAGGCTGGTTTTGATGAGGAGATTGTGGCCGCCGCGCTTGCCGAATGCCGGCGCCAGCATTATCTTGACGACACCGGCTTTGCGCGTTCGTTCATTCAAAGCCGGCTGCGCAACCGTCCGATGGGTCGGGAACGGCTGGCCGTCGAGCTGCGGCAAAAGGGCATCGCGGCCGAGATCATTGCCGCTGCGCTCGATGAGGTTTTCACCGACAGCGCAACCTTGACGCTGGCGAACCAGCTCGCCGACAAGCAGCGCAAGAAACTTGCGGCCCTGCCGCCGCGGAAGGCGCGGCAAAAACTTGCGGACTTTCTGCAACGTCGAGGATTTGATTGGGAGACGATTCGGGCGACGCCGCTGTGGCAGGAGTTGCGTGAAGATGATTCCGGAGGGTAGGATTCGAGAGTTCCCTGGGATTTGGCCGCAAAGTGCGCAAACTCGAGCAGCTCCTGTTCGAAATACTGCGCGGCAAATCGGACGCCGCCATTTCGTTTGGCGATCTACGGCTTTTTGCTCTTGCGCCTGGGGTTTGACGAAAGTGAGAGGCAGTCATCATATATTTCGAAAAGACGGCGTCGAAGAAAAGATAAACCTGCAGGGAATTTGGCAATCCCATTCCCGCTCCGCAAGAGCGGCGCTTGGTGCTGACGCGAGAAGGCCGTAGAAGCTCGTGGGTTTCTGGTCACACTGCCGAAAAACAACCATTCCGGCGGCGTGACCGGAACGCTTGGTGAGGGAGCATGGGGCAATGAGCAGAAGTCACCCCGACAACCAAACGGAAGTTTACAAGTTCTGGCTCGGTTTTTTTGAGAAAGTAACTGTACTGATTGTTGCGGCGGTGATCTTGCCGGGTATTGTTGGTCAATTGAGCTTCCAGTTTACCTTGGCGGCGGGTTGGGTGGGCGTTGTTTTGGTTTTGCTGGTGATCATGCCATGGCTCAGTTACAGTCTCTGGCACCTGCCCAAAGCAGAAGATAACTCGCAAGGAGATGAGTCATGACCAGTGAGATGGCCTTCACCGTGATGATAACACCGGTGGCTCTGACCGGCATCTACTTGGTCTGGTGGACGCGCCGGGAAACGCGCAAAGACAGAAATCAATGATTGGGACATACAATTCAGGATATTCACATGAAGTCCAAAGCCGTTCGGCAGTCCTTTCTCGATTATTTCAAGCGGCAGGGTCACACCATCGTTCCCTCCGCGCCGGTGGTGCCGTTGGATGATCCGACGTTGCTGTTCACCAACGCCGGCATGAACCAGTTCAAGAACATTTTTCTCGGCACCGAGCAACGTGACTACAAGCGCGCGGCCGACACGCAAAAGTGCATTCGCGTCAGCGGCAAGCACAATGATCTCGAAGACGTCGGCTTCGACACCTATCATCACACCTTCTTCGAGATGCTCGGCAACTGGTCCTTCGGCGACTACTACAAGGCCGAGGCCATTGCCTGGGCGTGGGAGCTGCTCACCAAAGAATGGGGTCTGCCGAAGGATCGCCTGTACGCGACGATTTACAAAACGGATGACGAAGCCGCGGGATGGTGGCGCAAAATCGCCGGCCTGCCGAGCGATCGTATTCAGCGCTTCGGCGAGAAGGACAACTTCTGGGAAATGGGCGAAACCGGCCCCTGCGGCCCGTGCTCGGAGATTCACATCGATCTCACCCCGGACAAATCCGGCGCCGGCCTGGTGAATGCCGGCGACCCGCGCGTGATGGAAATCTGGAATCTCGTGTTCATTCAATACAACCGCGAGGCCGACGGCACGCTGGTTGAATTGCCTGCCAAACACGTCGACACCGGCATGGGCTTCGAGCGCGTGCTCGCTGTGCTCAATAAAGTCCAATCGAACTACGACACCGACCTCTTCACGCCGATTCTGGAAACGATCAGCGAGATCTCCGGCAAGGGTTATGATTTCGAGAACGGCATGCCGCATCGCGTGCTGGCCGATCACATTCGCTGCCTGACCTTTGCCATCGGCGACGGCGCCCTGCCTTCAAACGAAGGCCGCGGTTACGTGCTGCGCCGCATTCTGCGCCGCGCCGCGCGCTTCGGCAGAAAACTCGGCATGCACGAGCCCTTCGTTTACAAACTGGTGCAGCCGGTGGTGGAGGTCATGGGCGAGACGTTCTCGGAGCTGCACGACAAGCACGAATACATCAGCCGGGTGATCAAAGCCGAAGAGGAAAGCTTCAATCACACGCTCGATCGTGGACTGGAGATTTTCAGCGGCATCGTCGCCAAATTGGACAAGGAAAAGAAGAACAAGATTCCGGGCGAAGATGCTTTTCGCCTGTATGATACCTACGGCTTTCCGCTCGATCTCACCCAACTCATGGCGCGCGAGCGTGACCTGCTGGTGGATGAAGCAGGCTTCAACGCCGCCATGGCAGTGCAGAAGAGCAAATCACGTGAAGCCGGCAAATGGGATTATCACACCAGCCTGAAGCCGGATGAATGGCGCGAGCTGACCGCCGGCGCCGCCTCGCGCTTTGTGGGCTACACCGATCTCGAGCTGCAAGCTGAAATCCGGCGCTTGCAGCAAGAGGGCGAGCGCGTGGTGTTCACGCTCTCCCATACGCCGTTCTATGCGGAATCCGGCGGGCAAGTCGGCGACCAGGGCCGCGTGGAGGGCGAGGGCTTCGTGATCGAAGTCAGCGACGTGCAAAAAGTCGGATCACACATTGCGCATGTCGGCAAGCTGCTGTACGGCCAAATCGAGAATCCCCGCGTGCTGGCGCAAGTCGATGCCCGGTTGCGGCTCGACACGGCGCGCAATCACACCGCCACGCATCTGCTGCATCGCGCCTTGCGCGATACCGTCGGCAAGCACGTCACCCAGGCGGGTTCGCTCGTCGCTCCCGCGCGCCTGCGCTTCGATGTCACGCACTTCGAGCGCATCTCGCCGGCCCAGCTCGAGGACATTGCAGGCATCGTCAACGAGCAAATCCGCGCTGATCTGGAAATCACCACCAGCCAGATGCCATATGACGAGGCACGCCAGCTCGGCGCGATGGCGATTTTCGAGGAGAAATACGGCGACATCGTGCGCGTCGTCCGCATCGGCGATTTTTCGCTGGAGTTGTGCGGCGGCACGCATTTGCATCACACCGGCGAGGCGGGGCTGTTTTCCCTGCTGAGCGAAGGCTCGGCGGCCGCCGGCATTCGCCGGTTGGAGGCCGCCACCGGCCGCGGCTCGGAATTGCTGGTGCGCAAGGAAAGGCGCATGGCCGAAGAACTGCGCGCCTTGCTCAACAGCAATGAAGACGACGTCACCGAGCGCGTGCGGCAGCTTCTGGAGGAACGCAAGACGCTCGAGCGCGAGCTGCGCCAGTTGCGTTTGAAACTGGCGCAACAGGAGATTGTTGATCTCGCCAATCGCGCCATGCCTCTCAACGGCTTTCGTTTCGTCACCGCCCGGGTGGAAGCGAACACCGCGGACGATCTCAAACAAATGGGCGACACGTTGCGCGAAAAGCTCGGCAGCGGCGTGGGCGTGCTGGCGGCAGTGATGGACGACAAACTCACCTTCGCGTGCGTGGTCACCGATGATTTGATTCAACAGCAAAAGCTGAAGGCCGGTGAGATCGTCAAGCGGGTTGCTGCCATAGCCGGCGGTTCGGGCGGCGGCAGGCCGCATTTGGCGCTCGCCGGCGGCAAAGACGTGCACCGTTTGCAGGAAGCCCTGAACCAGGTACCCAAAATCTTGCAGGAGATGACCAATCGCTAGGCCAGCCGCATCTCAGGTGGGCAGCGGCAGCGCGACGGTTGCTCACCGCCCGGCCACGGCGCGCGACGGTGTTTGGCGCCAGCGCGAAGGCCCACACAAAGTCTACGACTACCTGTTGTCCGTGCGCGCGCAGAGCGGCGCGGGCCACTTTGTCCTGATCGATCCCGACAAGTGGGAATTCACCCAGCTCGCCGGCATGGCGGCCGCCGCCAGTGAAGGTGGCGCCGACGCCATTCTCATCGGCAGCAGCATGCTGCTGAATCCGCATTTCGATGACATCGTCCTCGCGATTCGCGCCGCGACGGAGATACCATGCCTGCTCTTCCCCGGCAGCACCATTCAACTCTCCCGCCATGCCGACGCGGTCTTGTTTCTCTCGTTGATCAGCGGCCGCAATGCCAACTACCTGATTGGCGAACAAGTCAAAGCCGCGCCGCTCATCCGGCATTTCGGCATTGAATCCATCGCCACTGGCTACATGCTGATCGACTCCGGCCGCATGACCTCCGCCGAATACATGAGCAACACCCGGCCGATGCCGCGTGACAAGCATGACATCGCCAAAGCCACGGCGCTGGCCGCGCAATACCTTGGCATGCAGTGGGTGTATCTGGAAGCCGGCAGCGGCGCCGAACATGCGATTTCGCCGGAGATGATTGCGGCGGTGGCCGGGTATGTCGAGGTGCCGGTGATCGCCGGCGGCGGCATTCGCACGCCCGAGCAGGCCGCCAAATGTGTGGCCGCCGGCGCGGCTTTCGTGGTGACGGGCAACGTGTTCGAGCAAGCCGGCGGCGGCGCGCTGATTCGGGATTTCGCCGCCGCAATTCACGCCGGCTCGCCACCGGCGCCCTGACGGCCGGCCAATGTCACCGCCACTACCCAGTCAAGCGAGTTTCCGTGCAGCGCGGCCGGCAGCTTCGATAGATTCTCATCAGGACGTTTGCGGTTAGGACATAGAATGATAGACATGCACTCGCATCTGTTGCCGGCGATTGACGACGGCTCGGAAAGCTGGGAAGAATCCCTGCAGATGGCTGCCCAAGCCGTTGCCACCGGCACCACCGAGCTGGCCGTCACCCACCATATCCTCGACAACACGCAGTATCGCCTGGAGTCGGAGATACTCGCGAAGTTTGCCGAAATGAAACAACGGCTGCTGCAGGCCAAGGTGGCGCTGAAGCTGCATCTCGCCGCCGAAATCTTCTATCAGCCCGAGATGGAGCTGTCCCACGAAATCTCGACCTTCAACAACAACGGCCGTTACTTTCTGGTGGAATTTCCGATGCAGGGCATTCCGCGCGGCGCAGATGACACCTTCTTTCAGTTCGTGCTCGAGGGCAAAATCCCGATCATTGCGCACCCCGAACGCAATTTCGGCTTTCTGAAGAACCCACAACGCGCCTATGACTTCGTGCAGCGCGGCGCCCTGTTGCAGTTGAACGCCGGCAGCCTGGACGGCAAATACGGCGAAGGCGTCAAAGCGCTGGCCATGGCCCTGCTCGACAGCCGGTTGATTCACTTCATCGGCAGCGACGGCCACAACACCGGCCGCCGGCCCATGCGCATCGGCAGCAGCTTCGGCATTGTGCGCGACATGTGGGGCGAGGAAACGGCGCAACGCATCTTTCATGACAATCCCCGCCAGGCGCTCGCCGGTGAAGACATCAAGATTCCGGAGCCGCTGCCGGTGGAAGCGGTGCGCAAACGCTCGAGCTTCAGTCCGCTGAGTCTGTTGAAGAAGCTGGTTGCGAGAAATGCCTAAACAACCGCCGGCGAGACGCTCTCCCCTCAAACCAGACGCCGCCACCCGCGTCACACCGGAACAATTCCTCTCCGTCTTTCCGCCGGCCACGCAAGCCCTTGCGCAACGCCTGCGCCGCCTCATCAAGCAAACGCTTCCCCATTGTCTCGAAGCAGTTTATCCCGGCTGGCGGCTGCTCGGCTATCGCATTCGCGGCGAGGGCAAGAGCCACTATTTCGCCTTTCTCGCGCCCAAGCAGGATCACGTCGTGCTCGGTTTTGAATTCGGTGTTTTTCTCTCCGACCCTGGAGGCTTGCTGCAAGGCGAGGGCAAGCAAGTGCGGCAATTGACGATCAGGAGCATGGCGGACTGGCGGCCGCGGAAATTTGCGGCGTTTATTCGAGAGGCCGCCGCGCTGGCCGCGATGCCGAAGGCGGCGATGGCACGCAAGCAGTTCGGCAAACGGAGCTGAAATGCGGCCATCCGCCATAATCCTTGCTAATTTCGGCGGGTTGTTCTATGTTGCGTCGTGCCAGACCGCCGGGGCGAAATCACTGCGCGGCGGAGTGATGGCATTTGCCTGACTGATGGGCCAGGGAAGTACATGGCCGGGCGCGCAACCGGGGAATGGCCCTCATGCCGGCCCGGAAGTCGTGGAATAGTTTCTCGGCGCCGTTTGAAAAAAATGGAACTCGCAATCGGTTAAGCGTTTTCAAAAGGCGGGAAACGCACCCATACTATGTTTGGATTCCTCAATTCGGCTCTGTTATGGGCCATGGCCGCCGTCGCGCTGCCCCTGCTCATCCATCTGCTCACCAAGCGCAAGCTCAAAGTCGTTGCGATCAGCACTCTGGCCTTTCTCAAGCGCCTCGAACGGGAGAATATCCGCCGGCTCAAGCTGAAGCAATTGCTGTTGCTGCTGCTGCGCATGTTGATCGTGGCGCTGCTGGTGCTCGCTTTTGCCCGGCCGACCTTGCGGCAAAACAGCGCGGCACTGGCGCAACGCGCCCGCACCACCGCGGTGCTCATCGTCGACAACTCGCTGAGCATGGCGGCCGCGCCGGAAGGTGTCTCGTTTCTCGCTGCGGCGCGCCGCCAGGTGCAGGAAATGGCGGATCTTTTTGCCACCGGTGATGAGATTTACCTGATCACCGCGGCCAAGCCGGCTGCGCTCCTGCCCGGCGGCCCGTTGGTGGAAGCCGAGCGCTTGCGTGAAGCGGCGCAATCGTTGCCGCAAACCTGGGCGGAAACCGATCTTGCCGGCGCCTTCGCCCTCGGCCGCGGGCTGCTGGAGAAATCGCGCAACGTCAATCGTGAAATTTATCTGTTCAGCGATGGCCGCGCCGCACAATTGCCGGAGCTGCCCGCGCTGCCGGGCGTGCGCGCATACTTCGTGCGCTACGACCGGCCGCTGGCCAACAATCTGACGCTCAGCGGCGCGACGCTGCGCAACCAGATTTTCGAGCGCGGCAAAAGCTTCGAAGTCACCGCCACGCTGGCCAACCACGGCGCCCATGACGTGCAGAGCCAATTGCTGCATCTCTATCTCAACGACAAACGCGTGGCGCAGCAAAGCGTGGAGGTACCCGCCGGCACGCAGCGCGCGGTGACGTTTCGCGCCGTGCCTGACACCACCGGCTTCCTGCGCGGCCGGCTGGCGCTGGAAGACGACGATTCGCCCGCCGACAATGCGCAGTTCTTCACGTTTTATATTCCGCCGCATCGGCGCCTGCTGGCGGTGAGTGAGCGGCCCGCTGATCTCGTATTCCTGCGCGCCGCCCTGCAATCGCATGCCGCCGCCACGCCGGCCGCCACCCAAAGCTGGAAGGAGATCACCACCAGAGAGTTGGCGGCAGAGCGCCTGCAGGATTACGACGGCATCGTGCTTGCTAATGTCAGCCGCTTTGCCGACGGCGTGGCCGAGCGTTTGATCAGCTTCATGAACAGCGGCGGCGGTGTGATCGTTTTGCTGGGCAGCGACGTCGATTTGCGGCACTACAATGAAGCCCTCTTGTCGCGCCTCGAACTCGGCGCATTCGGCGAAACCATCGGCAATATTGCCCAGCCGGAAAACTTCATGCAACTGGGTCGCATTGATTTCTCCCACCCGCTCTTCGACGGCGTGTTTGAGAGCAGCGACGACAAACCTCGGCTGGATTCCCCCAGGTTTCGCTTTGCCGTGCAATTGCGTTTGCAGGCCGGCACGAACGCGATCATCGACTATGCGAACCAGCAACCGTTTTTGGTCGAGCGCCAGGTGGGCAGCGGCCGCTTGCTGTTGTTCACTTCCGGGGTGGAAGAGGGCTGGTCGGATTTTTCCTTCAAGGGCATTTTTGCGCCGTTGCTGTACCGCAGCGTGGTATATCTTGCGCAAAGCCGCGACAATCTGCAGGCAGCGGCCACGATCGGCACTGAGTTGACCAGCGTGCTGCGCCAGCCCGCGGAGGAATTGGTGGTGGAGTTGCCCACCGGCGAGTTGCTGAAAACGCCGGTGCAGGTGGCGGGGCAGAATTATCGAGTGCGAGTGACGGAAACGGCGGAGCCGGGCTTTTATCAGTTGCGCGATCGCGGCGAGGTGGTGCACACCTGGGCAGTCAACTTCAATGCCGCGGAATTGAGCACGGCGCCCCTTGCTGAAAGCGCGCTGGCAGCCGCGGCCGGGGTATCCACGCTCGCACTCTTGTCCGGCGAAGGCAATGTGCGAGAGCAAATCCTATCCGCGCGTTACGGCTCCGAATTGTGGCAGATTTTCCTGATCGCCGCCCTCCTCGCGATGATCGTCGAGATGCTGCTTTATCGCAGCAGCGTGACCGCCGGCACTGCGAGCCAACACTCTCCCGCCGGAGTGCCGCAGGAGAAGGCGGGAGTGATCTGACCCGCGGAGGAACGGCCGCACGGCTGTGCGGGGGCAGGCAGAGTGTGAGATTTTGCCGCGAATCAAGACGCGGCCCAAACCGGCACAATCACAATTCTCAAGGAGGCAGTCAAAAACATCATGTATGAAACCCAGACCCGTGGGCGCGAGCGCGCGCTGTTGGTGGGATTTACCACGGATGGCCATTCCCGCGTCGCCGTCGAGGATTCTTTGCAGGAATTGGCGCTGCTGGCTGACACTGCCGGCGCCGATATTGTCGAAACCATTATTCACTCCCGCCCCAAGATCGACCCAGCCTTTTTTATCGGCCGCGGCAAAGCCGAATTCATCGCCACTCTGGTCGCCGAGCAGGACATTGACGTCGTCATTTTTGATGACGATCTCTCTCCGGGCCAGGCGAAAAATCTCGAAGAGCTTTTCGAAAAGAAGGTCATCGACCGCAGCGGCTTGATTCTAGACATCTTTGCGCGCCGGGCGCGCACCCGCGAGGCGCGCACCCAGGTCGAGTTGGCGCAGTTGGAGTATCTGCTGCCGCGCTTGACGCGCATGTGGAGCCATTTCTCCCGGCAGGTTGGCGGTATCGGTCTGCGCGGGCCGGGTGAAACCCAGCTCGAAGTCGACCGCCGCATTGTGCGCCAGCGCATCGCTCATCTCTCCCGCGAGTTGAAAAAGATCGACCGGCAGCGCGCCGTGCGCCGCCAGCACCGCGACGGCGTGTTCAAAGCCGCGCTGGTGGGTTACACCAACGCCGGCAAATCGACGCTGTTGAATGCCCTCACCGAAGCCGAGGTGTTCGTCGAGGATCGTTTGTTCGCCACGCTCGACTCGACGGTGCGCGCGCTGCGCTGGCCGCAAAATGGCTATCAAAAAGAGGTGGGCCCGGTGGTGCTCATTGACACGGTGGGCTTCATCCGCAAACTGCCGCATCATCTCGTGGCCTCGTTCAAAACCACTCTCGATGAGTTGCGCGAGGCCTCGCTGCTGCTGCATGTTATCGATGTCACGCATCCGCAGGTCGAACAACAAATCGCCACGGTGCGGAGCGTGCTCACGGAGATGCAGCTTCATGAATACCCGGTGCTGCACGTTTTCAACAAAGTCGATCTGTTGCCGGAAGACGGGCTGCTGCAGCGCCTGCAGCAGGAATATGCGCCGGCGATCTTTGTCTCGGCGCAACGCAAAATGTTCCTGGGGGATTTGCAGCGCTGGATCAATGATTTCGCCGCTGCCGGCGCGGTGGAATTCGAGGCCGAGCTGCCGCTCTCCGAACCGGCCAAGCTCGCGCGCGTGCACGAGATGGCCAACGTGCTGGAACGCCGCTTTGAAGCGGACAAGGTCATTCTCAAGTTGCGCGCCCGGCAGGCGGCCGCGGCACAGATTCGGCAGATGCTGTCGAATCATGCCAACGGCGTCGCTGCGTAGGATTACTCCTGCTTCTGCTCCTACTCTTACTCTTGCTCCTCCTCGCCTTTTTTCGTTGAGAACGAATAGGAGTGGGAGCAAGAGTAGGAGTAAGAGTAGGAGTAAGAGTAGGAGTAAGAGTAGGAGTAAGAGTAGGAGTAAGAGTAGGAGTAAGAGTAAGAGTAAGAGTAGGAGTAAGAGTAAGAGTAAGAGTAGTAATTGACCCTCACACCAATACTGCATTCTGCATGCCGCTTCACATTCTCATCGTCGATGACGAACCTCACATCCGCAGTACGCTGAGCGGATTGCTCTCCGATCTCGGCCACGTCACGCTGGCGTGCGCGAGCGGAGAAGAAGCACTCGAGCTGTTGGTGCAGCAGCCGGCCGATTTGATCTTTCTCGATTTGCGCCTGCCGGGCCTGAGCGGCCTCGAGGTATTGCAGCGCATGCGCGAGCAGAACCTCGCGGTGCCGGTAATCATGATTTCCGCGCATGCCGATATCAGCCTGGCCGTGCAGGCGACGCGGCTGGGCGCCTACAATCTGCTCGAAAAACCGCTGCAGCCGGAGCGCGTCGTGCTCGAGGTCAGGCATTTCGCCGAACGCCTGCAGCTCGAGGCTGAGCGCGACACGCTGCGGCAGCGCGCGGGCGTGACCGGCGAGATGATCGGCCAGTCGCCCGCTATGCTCGAGTTGCGCCAGGCCATCAGCAAGGCCGCGCCTGCGGAGGCGCGTGTGCTGATCACCGGCGAGAACGGTACCGGCAAGGAGCTGGTCGCCGAAGCGCTGCACCGGCAGAGCCTGCGCCAGGACAAGCCATTCGTGCGCGTCAACTGCGCCGCCATTCCGCGCGAGCTGATCGAGAGCGAGCTGTTCGGCCATGAAAAAGGCGCGTTCACCGGCGCGGCGCGGCGCAAGATCGGATTGATCGAGCAAGCCCACGGCGGCACGATTTTTCTCGATGAAATCGGCGACATGTCGCTCGACACCCAGGCCAAGCTTTTGCGGGTGTTGCAGCAAAACGAACTCATGCGCGTGGGCGGCACACAAACCATCCGCTTCGATGTGCGCGTCATCTCTGCCACCAACAAAAACCTGGATGCGGAAATCAGCGCCGGCCGTTTTCGTGAGGATTTGTATTTTCGCATCTCGGTGATTCCGATCGCTGTGCCGCCGCTGCGCGACCGGCTGGTGGATTTGCCGCTGCTGGCGGCGCATTTTCTCGGCCAGCTCGCCGCGGCCTACGGCCGCCGCGCCAAAACCTTGACCCCCGCGGCCGCCGATCTGTTGATGCGGCATCACTGGCCGGGCAACGTGCGCGAGCTGCGCAACATCATCGAGCGCTTGATGATCATGAACGATGAGCCGGCCATCACCGCCGGCCATGTGCAGCAAGCCCTGCCTGCTCTCGCCGCCGCGTCCTCTCCGTTTCCGGCTGTGCCCGCCGCAACGTCCGGCGATCTTGGTTATGCTTTGCTGGATACCACGGCGGACATTCCCTTGCGCGACCGTTTGGAGAAATTCGAATACGAGCTGCTGTCGCGCTTCTTTACTTTGACCGACGGCAACGTCAGTGAGATGGCGCGGCGCCTGCGCACCGACCGCGCCAATCTGCATCGCAAGCTGCAACGGTACAACATCAAAGCATAAAGGTCGGCGCGCCCGCCAATTTGCACGTTGATTTTTACCGCAATTCTCCTAGCTTCCCACCGAACAATCAGCGCCGCCCTCATCCCTGACGGGAAAGAAATACATGACACGCTTTCACCTCGGCTTGACCGGTCTGTTGCTGTTGGGTGCGCTTGCCCTTCCGGCTATGATGCCCTTCGCTTTTCCGGCGCGGGATCATTATCGCCCCGGTGATTGGGTGAGCTACGGCGTCAATCGCTATGTCAGCTCTGTGGCCGCCAGTCCGGAACAGGCTTTCTTCGGCACCACCACCGGCATCGCGCGCTATGATATTTTGCGCGGCACCTGGCAGGCGCCTTACACCACCAGCGACGGCATCGCTGACAACCGGATCATCGCCGTTGGATTCGATCACATCACCAGCACATTGTGGTGCGCCACAGCCAAAGGTCTCAGCCGGCAGCATCCCGCTTCCTTGCGCTGGACCAACTTCAGCAAGACCGAGATCGGCGTCTCTGAAAACGAAGAGTTCGTCTCGCTCGGCTTCGACAACAACGGCAACTGGTTCGAAACCAGCTCGGGCCGGCTGTTCCGGCAGGACAAATTCGGCAGCTTCTTTCAACCGGCTGGCGGCCAAGTGCCGGAGAGCGGTGTCGTGTGGTTTGGTGACCGCTCCCCCCGGCCCCGGCCATTTCCACATTTCTTCATGCCCGCCGGTTATCTCTTCGATCCCCGTGGCTTGGTGCAGGATCGTCATCTGCGCCAGGCGCGCGTGACCGGCGTGAGCCAGGACCGCTGGGGCAACATGTGGCTCGGTACTTGGGGATTGGGCGCCCTGCGCGTGGATCTCAATGTCGATCAGGCGCAGCTCATCAGCACCGGCCTCGCCAGCCAGCGCGTCGATGCGTTGCTGTTCGATGACAACGGTTTGTGGATCGGCGGCGTGCGCAACGCCCTCCGCCAGCCGGCCGATGAATCATTGGAAGGCATCACCTACTGGCGCGATCCCCAAGCCGGCAATTCCGACAACCGCGATTGGCGCTACTACGACGCGCGCTACAATTTCAGCATGAGCAGCGACGAGGTGAACAGCTTCGCCTTCGACCGCGACAAACTCTACTGCGCCACCGAGAACGGCATCAACATCTACGACACGCAAAAAGACCGCTGGCAACGTCTGCTTTCGCTCGATGGACTGGCCAGCCCGCGCGTCAACGATCTTGTCATCTATGAAAATTATCTCTATGCCGCCACGGATTTGGGATTGAACCGCATCGTGCTCGGCACGATCGGCCGAGACTCGCTGGGCATCGGCGAAGTGCTGCCGGACATGCTGCGGCACGTGCGCGTGCATGATCTCGACCGCCAGGAAAATCTGCTTTGGGCGGCCACCGATCAAGGGCCGTTCGTGTATGACATGGCCAAAGACAACGGCGGTTTCACCGATATCGAAAACGGGCCGGGCCGCGTCATCACCTATGCGGTTTCATATTACGATTCGCTGGTTTGGTTCGGCACCAACTGGGGCGTCGAGGCGCTGGAGGTCGTGCATCAGCAGTGGCTGACCGCGCCGGCGCGCAACTCGCTGGGCGGCGCGGAAATCTACGCCCTCGTCTCCGGGCCGGAGGTGGTGTGGGCCGGCACCAACAACGGCGCGTTCAAATATCATCCCGAGCGCCGGGAATGGAAGCAATACACCACCGAGGACGGTTTGATCGATGATCACGTCAATGCCATTGCGCTCGACCGGGAGCTGGTCTGGTTCGGGACGGATTTGGGATTGACTGTGTTTCGTTGGCAGGCGTTTCATCGTTTCGAGTAAATGCGGCTCGTGGAGTTCTGATTATGCTCAACGCCGGCGTTTTGACCTTTCGGGAGTTTCCCATGCGCGAAACTCTGCCGCTCGCCGCCATTCATGAAGCCGTGCTCCAGTTTCTGCACGGCCGCGATGACGCCGGCCTTTTTGGCGCACCGGCGGTCAATGCCTATGTTAGCGCGCCTCGCATGTCACAGGGCGTCGAATTGCTTTCCGTGCGTGCCCTTGAGCTGGCAAAAGAAATGCGGGATCATCTCAGCCAGAGATTTCGCATTGCCGTACGCCTGCGCAAGATGGGCGAAGGGAAAGGCTCCCGCCTCTTGCAAGTCAGAAAAGCCGGCAACCGCCATCTCGTGGATATCCGGCCGGTCGCAAAACTGCCTCGCGCACGGTAGATCGATAGTCTGCTGGTCGTGGCGCCCGCAGAGTTGGTCGCCAGCAAGGTTGTCGCATTTCACCAGCGGCGCGGCAAGCCCAAGTCCGGCACCGATTGGCGGGACTTGGCGATGTTGCTGTTGGCGTTTCCCGAGCTTAAGGCCGCCGCGTCGGGGCCGGTGGCAGAAAGCCTGAAATCGGCTGGGGTGGATGCCAAGATACTGGAGGTCTGGCAGGAAGTGGTGGCGCAGGACATCCAGCCGCCCGAAGAGGATGATGAGTTTTGAATGCTTTTTCTTGAGTGTATGGATCTCTTCAGCCAGCTCGCGCAGGAAAATCTGCAACACAGCACACCGCTCGCGGAGCGCATGCGGCCGCGGCATATCGATGATTTTGTCGGGCAGGGGCATTTGCTCGACCCGGGCAAGCCCTTGCGCCTGGCATGGGAAACCGGCGCTTTCGGCTCGCTGCTGCTGTGGGGGCCGCCGGGCAGCGGCAAGACCACGCTGGCCAAGCTGCTGGCGCAGGCCTCGCAGGCGGATTTTTTCATGCTGAGCGCCGTGGCGAGCGGTGTCGCGGAAGTGCGCGAAGTGCTGCAAAAAGCAACGAACAATCGCCGCAGCGGCCGGCGCACGATTCTGTTCATCGATGAGATTCACCGCTTCAACAAGGCCCAGCAGGATGCCCTGCTGCAGCGCGTGGAAGACGGCACCATCTGCCTCATCGGCGCGACCACGGAGAATCCCTCATTTGAAGTCATCTCCCCGCTGCTCTCCCGCTGCCAGGTGTACACGCTAAAAGCGCTGGACGAAGCTGCGCTGCGGCAGATTATCGCGCATGCGCTCGCCCACGACCCGCAGTTGCAGCAGGCCAGGATTGTGTTGGAAGAGGCGGCGCGCGACTTTCTGGTGGCGCTCGCGGCCGGTGACGGCCGGGCGGCGTTGAACGGCCTGGAGCAGGCGGTGCGCCTCTGTCCGCCGAACGCGCAGCAGCAGCGCGTGCTCACCGTCGAACACATCCGCGAGGCGGTGCAGAAGCGCGCCTTGCACTACGATCGCGCCGGGGACCAGCATTATGACACGATCTCGGCGTTCATCAAAAGCGTGCGCGGCGGTGATCCCAATGCGGCGCTGCATTATCTTGCGCGCATGCTGGAGGCCGGCGAGGATCCCAAATTCATCGCCCGGCGCTTGATCATTCTCGCCAGCGAGGATATCGGCAATGCCGAGCCGCTGGGTTTGGTGGTCGCCACGTCGGCGTTCACCGCGGTCACTTATGTCGGCATGCCGGAGGCCGGCTTGGTGCTGGCGCAGACGGCCACTTTTCTCGCCGGCGCACCCAAAAGCAATGCCTCCTATCGCGGCCTTTCTGCCGCCACGCAGGACGTGAAGGAAAAACCAGTGGCACAGATTCCGCTGCACTTGCGCAATGCGCCCACGAGCTTGATGGCGCAGGCGGGGTATGGCAGCGGCTATCAATATCCGCACGATTTTCCCGGCCACTTCGTGGAACAGGAATACCTGCCGGAAAACTTGACCGGCGCGCTGTACTACCGGCCCTCCGCCAACGGCGCGGAAGCAGACATTGCCCGGCGGCTGCAGGCCTGGTGGCAAAAATACCGTGAACAGCGAAACGGCGATGAGGCTGCCGCACCGCCGGACTCCGAGTAACCGGCATTCGATTTGTCCGGGCGCAGTGACCCAGCCCGCGCCAGACGCGGAATGCCCCACTCTTCGCGAGACGGGCGGCGCCATGCGAATGCCTGCCAGATGCTACTCGATTGCATGAGCACACGCACGACGAAACACTGTCTTCGAGTTATTTGATCCCATGAAGAGAGAGGTGAAGCCTTTCGCCCTGCCATCGGCGTTGCGCACGCTCGTTGCAGTCCTGCTGACTACCAGTGCGCTGCACGCGCAGGAAGTTCCCGCCAGCACGGCGCCGGCCACTGATTCAGTTTTCGCCAAAACCCAGCCGGCGCAACCCGCCTCCGCCAAATCGGAAGTCGACGCTCCCATCGACTACACGGCCGCTGAAATCGAAATTCTCGTGCCGGCGCGCATCATCGTGCTCACCGGCAAGGCGGTAGTCAAATACAAAACCGCGACGTTGACCGCCGGCCGCATCATAGTTGACATGGACAGCCGCACGTTGCGCGCCGAGCCGCTGCCGGATTCGCTGCGGCTTGCGCCTGCTGCTGCGCCAGGCGCGGCGAACGGCAAAACCGCCACCGCGGCCGATCTGCCCACCTTCACCGACGGCAGCGACAAGCTGGTGGGCGACAGAATGGAATTCAACTTTGCCACGGAAAAAGGCCGGGTGCTGCGCGGCCGCACCGAGTTCGACGGCGGCCATTACTTTGGCGAGCGCATCAAACGCGTGGACGACAAGACGCTGAATGTCGGCAGCGGCACCTACACCACCTGTGCTCTCAACGAGAATCCGCATTTCCACTTTTGGAGCGAGCGGATGAAGATCACCGTGCAGGACAAAGTCGTGGCCAAGCCCGTGGTATTTTTTCTCGGCAAGATTCCGCTGGCAGTGCTGCCTTTTGCGGTGTTTCCCACCAAAACCGGCCGCCATTCCGGACTGCTGATTCCCAAGTACGGGCAAAGCACACTCGAAGGCCGTTTCCTGCGTGACCTGGGCTACTATTGGGCGATCAATGACTATCTCGATGCCCGCGGCACAGTCGATTTCTATGATCGTTCCGGCTGGCTGCTGCGCGGCGATCTGACTTACGTCAAGCGCTATGCCTATCGCGGCAGCATCGGCGGTTCGTTCACCCGCAAGAATTTTGCCTTCGCCGACCGGCGTGAACGCTTGTGGGATTTGCGCATCAATCACAGCCAACCGATCGGCGAGAGCGCGTCGTTGACCGCTGCCGGCACCTTTACCAGCGGCAAGAGTTTCTACAACAACTTCACGCCTGACCGCAACCAGCAATTGACGCGGCGCTTGACTTCGCAGGCAACCTACTCGACGCGTCTGGGCAACAACAGCCTCTCGATCAATCTCTCCGAGAGCAAAGATTTGCAGGATGGCTCCTATACCCGCACGCTGCCGAACCTCAGCTTCAGCATGCCGCAGCGGCCGCTGTTTGGCGCGCAGAAGAAAAAGACCCGCGCTCCCAGCCTCAGCCTGGAAGAGATTCCGTGGTATCAAAACATCCAGTTCAGCTACGCCAGCAATGCCAGCTATCAAATCAGCCGCGGCCGGGAAATCAATAACGTGGCGCCGCCCAAGCAGACGCTCGGCCGCGCCAGCCACTCGCTCAACTTCTCGCAATTCAGTCCGAAGTACTTCGGCTGGCTTTCGCTTTCGCAGACGATGGCGATGCGGGAGGATTGGTTCGATCGCACGCGCAGCTTTTTCGTCGCGGACACCGGCGCCACTGTTACCTCGGCGCCGCAGATAAACTCGCGCGAGGTCAAGGGCTTCTTTGCGCGGCACACTTTCACCTACACCGCCTCCGCCAACACCAAGCTCTACGGCACGTTCTTTCCAAAGATCGGAGCGATTCAGGCGCTGCGGCACGAAATGGCACCGACCGTGTCGTTTTCCTATCAGCCGGATTTTTCCAGTTCGTTTTGGGGATATTATCAAGAGCTGACCCTGCCCGACGGCAGCAAAATCAAGCGCGATCGCTTCGGCGGCACCGGCCAGGGCAAGCTCGCGAGCGTGAGTTTCGGCTTGGCCAATCTGTTTCAGATGAAAGTCGGCAGCGAGGAGAAGCCCAGGAAGATCAACCTCTTCAATCTCGGACTGTCCACCGGCTACAATTTTGCGGCGCAGCGTTTCAAGCAAAGCCCGCTTTCTTCCAATTTGCAGGCCAGCCCCGGCCGCGGGTTGTCGTTGAGCTTGAACGCGGGACACAGCTTCTATGACGTCGATTCCACCGGCGTCGAAGTGGAGCGCTTGTTGTGGAAGAAGAACGGTATTTTCAGCGGCAAATACCTGCGTCTCACCAATGTTTCACTGAACGCCAGCATTCAACTGCAGGGCGAAACCGGCGGCAGCCCCACGCCCGCGGAGATCGAAACGCAGGAACCGTTCGACGAAACCAGCGGCCTGGCCGCCGGCCTGCCGCAGCCCATGAGTCCGTTTGCCTCGCAGCCTGATGGCGGGGGTGAGGCTTCGGTGCCGTGGAGTGCGAGTTTGAGTCTGAGCTACAGCCTGAACCGCGCCAATCCTCTGCGGCCGACGAAATACGCGCAATTGGGCATCCCCAATGCGCGCATGCAGTTGACCAAGAACCTGAGCCTGGACTACTCGGCGCAATTCGATCTGGTGAAGAAGGCCGTGATCTATCAGAGCTACGGCGTGCATCGCGATCTGCATTGTTGGGAGATGCGGCTGACGTGGATTCCCGGCGGCGCACGGCAGAGTTTCTACATGAGCATCAGTTTGAAAGCGCCGCTGCAAGACATCAAGATCGAAAAGCGCGGCGGCCGGTCGAGCGTGTTTGGCGGATCGTATTATTGATCGCGCGCGCCTGAAGTGCTGCGGACCGGTCTGACATTATGGGCGCGAGCCGACTGCGGCAGGAGCTGCCGGAAGCACAATATCTAGTCTGTGAATAGCCGTTCAGTAGCTCAAATAGACGAAATGCGGCTTGATTGCAAAATTCGGCTTGCATTTCACCCCGCACTCGCCTACCTTTGCCGGTCTTATGTGAGGAGATGAACAGCAATGGCGAGGACAATTTCGATTTCCAACCAAAAAGGCGGCGTGGGCAAGACCACGACGGCAGTCAACCTGTCGGCCTGCATCGCCGTGGCGGAAAACCCGGTGCTGGTGGTGGATATTGATCCACAGGCCAATACCACCAGCGGCTTGGGCGTCGATCCGCGCAAGGTGAGAAACAGCATCTACGAAGTCCTCATCAACGATCTCGACGTCAATCAGGCGATCATCAAGACGGATCTCGAGTATTTGGATTTGCTGCCCTCCCACGTGCGGCTGGTGGGCGCGGAAGTCGAGTTGGTAAGCGCGATGACGCGCGAACAGATTCTCAAGCGTGCCCTCTCCCGGCTGGAAAAATCCTACCGCTACATCTTCATCGACTGCCCGCCCTCGCTGGGATTGCTGACGCTGAATGCGCTCACCGCGGCGGATTCGGTTTTGATTCCAATTCAATGTGAATACTACGCGCTCGAGGGCCTGAGCCAGTTGTTGAACACCATCCGGCTGGTGCAGAAGCATCTCAACTCGCGCCTGGAAATCGAGGGCGTGCTGCTGACGATGTATGACGGCCGGTTGAATCTCAGCCGGCAAGTGGCGGACGACGTGCGCAAATACTTCGGCGACAAGGTTTACAACACCGCGATTCTGCGCAACGTGCGCTTGAGTGAGGCGCCGAGTTACGGCAAGCCCATCATTTTGTATGATGCGGTGTGCAGCGGCGCGGAAAATTACATGAGTCTGGCATCCGAGATCTTGAAGAATGGCTACCAACCGGTTGGGAAGAGGGCTGCAAGCGCTCATTCCCGAACTCAGCAATAGCGACAGCGGCAAGTCCGAATCGGTTCGGGAGATCGAAATTGCCAGGATCACGGCCAACCCCTTCCAGCCCCGCGTCGAGTTCGATCCTGCCCGCCTGGAAGAGCTCAAACAATCCATCCTGCAAAACGGTTTGATCACGCCCGTCACCGTGCGGCCGCACGGCGCGAATTTCCAGCTCATCGCCGGCGAGCGCCGTTTGCGCGCCGTGCAGGAGCTCGGCTACACGCGCGTGCCGGCTTTTGTACTCGACATCAAAGACGACCGGCAGATGCTGGAGCTTGCCATCGTCGAGAACGTGCAGCGCGAGGATCTCAATCCCATCGAAGAGGCGCGCGGCTATCAGCGCTTGATCGAGGAGTGTGACCTGACCCAGGAGATCGTGGCGCAAAAGGTGGGCAAGGATCGCGTCACCATTGCCAACGCGCTGCGCCTGCTGAAGCTGGCTGAGCCGATTCAGGAGAGTCTGAAGAAAGGTGAGCTTTCCGCCGGCCATGCGCGCGCCATCTTGACCGCGCCCGACAAGCAAAAGCAACTCGCGCTCTGGAAGAAAACCGTCAAGCAGCAGCTCAGCGTGCGGCAGGTCGAGAAACTCGCGCGCAACGAAAGCAACGGCACCGCCAAAGCCGCGAAAAAGAAATTGCGCACGGTGGCCGCCGACGTGCAGCAGGCGGAGGATCTGCTGCGCCGCAAACTGGGCACGCAAGTGCGCATCGAAAAGAAAGGCAAGGGCGGGGTGATCGAAGTCGAATTCTATACCACCGACGATCTCGAACGAATTCTCGAGCTGCTGCAGAGCGTGTAACCCGCCGGTTTTCCCGCCGCACCACTTCCTCGTCACTTTCCCCGCATTTTCGCTGGCTGCTCTTTCAGCATGGTCCGCACGGAATCGAGGCTGCCGTCATTCGGCGCCGGCCTGAGGCGCAAGATCTCACAGACCAAGTCATAAACGTGAATGTTCTGGAATGGCGCAGCGCGCAATTTGGTCTTGAAAGCCGGACCGTGCGCGATAAAGGTCGCGCGCATGGAGGGCAGCAGATTGTCATAGCCGTGGTCGCCCCCTCGAGGTCCCCGGCGACGGCTGTGAGCGCTGATCGTCCAGCCGTCGTCCGCCAGGCCCATGATCGGCATGATGCGGCGGTGCCGGCGAAAGTGAAAGCGCTCGGGGATTTCCGCTTTGCGATAGACCAGCAAATGCGGATGCGCCCCTTTGAGTTTCTGATAGACCGCCTCTTCCTGCCCCGGCCGCGGCAGCAGCGCCAGCACCGGCGTCCAGTCGATGACTTCGACCTGCTGCAGATCGAGGTAATCATCGAGGTAAATGACGCGCTCGGCACTGGTGGCGGCCATGCCGTGATCGGAGACGACGATGAGGTTGACCCGCTTTAAAATATCGCGCGCCGCCAGGCCGTGCACCAACTCGCCGATCACGCTGTCGATCGCCGTGATCGCCTGACTCAACTCCGGTGAATCCGGGCCAAACTCGTGGCCCAAATCGTCGATGATGCTGAAATACAGCGTGATCAGGGTCGGCCGCTGCGGTTTGGGCAGGTCAAGCCAGGCCAGCACCTGCGCGACGCGCGCGGAGTTGGGCGTGTCATGTTCGTAGCGTTTCCAATAGGCCGGGCGCACGCCGAGTATTTCCGTTTCTGATCCCACCCAAAAATAAGTGGCGCTGATCCTTCCCTGTTGCTGTGCCGTCACCCACAACGGCTCGCCGCCCCACCAGCGGCTGTCTTCCACCGCGGCGCGATCACCGATGCGAAAACGCGCGTTGAGCTCGGGATCGTACATGGTGTTGGACACAATGCCGTGATGCTCGGGATAGAGTCCGGTAACGATCGTGTAGTGATTCGGAAACGTTTTGCTGGGAAAGGCGGGAATCATTCCTTGGGCGCGCACGCCGTTTTGTGCCAGGCGCTGCAAGTTGGGTGCGGCGGCTTTGTCCAAATAGTCATGGCGAAATCCGTCAATCGAGATCAGGACAACAGTGGGGTCAAGGTCTTTGATGCGGCTTGCGTGCGGCGTGGTTTCCCGCACAGCAGCCGGACCGGTGCAGCCGATGAGGAACAAAACGGCGAACACCGCAAGAGTTCTCTGTTGCATAATAGTTCCTTCTCGCATGCATATCGGTTCGCGCTCGCGCCAACTTCGGCGAGCATGCAAGTCATACCGCGTGCTGCTCCGACCGGGCGTGCAGGCCATGGCCGGCGCAGCAGGCGTCAAATTTGCCTGAATGATGAAGCGTGTGAAAATCCGGACGGTGGCATCGCTCCGTCCTACACTTCCCTGCGCATCAACACATAATACAAACCCATCGCCAGCAGCAGGCCGACAAACCACGCATAGGTGTAAATCTGATCGAAAAACGCCGGAAAGATGAGCCTGGCCGCGGCGGCATTGATGAAACCGGGCACGTTGGGCAGAATCGCCAGAACGAGTACCAGCACGGCCTTCCAGTTGATGCCGTGGCGATAGGTGTACTCACCGTGGCGGCGGTATAAATCCTCCACGTTCAGGCGGCCGCGGCGAATGAGAAAATAATCGCAGATCATGATGCCGCCAATGGGGCCGAGCAGCGCGCTGTAACCGATCAACCAGACGAAAATGTAGTTGCCCAAATCCGACAGCAGCCGCCAGGGCATGATCACCAGGCCGATCACCGCGGTGATCAAGCCGCCGGTTTTGAAGGAAATCAGCGTGGGCCGGAGATTGGAGAAATCATTCGCCGGCGAAACCACGTTGGCCGCGATGTTGGTGGTCAGCGTCGCAATGGAGAGGGAAACGAGGGAGAGCACGACGGTGGCGGGTGCATCGAATTTGGCCAGCAACTGCACCGGATCCCAAATCGCTTTGCCGTAAATGATCACCGTCGCGCAGGTGACCGCGATGCCGATGAACGCGTACAGCCCCATGGTGGCCGGCAAACCGATGACCTGCCCCAGCATCTGATCGCGCTGGCTGCGGGCGAAGCGCGTGAAGTCGGGAATGTTGAGGGAGAGCGTGGCCCAGAAGCCGATCATGCCGGTCAACGCGGGAAAAAAGATCTTCCAGAACGAAACCTGCGTGGTGCCTGCCGAGGCCTTGACCCTGGCCACGGTTTCGGCGGAGAGAATGTTGGCCAGGCCGCCGGCGTTGGAGACCGCCCAATACAACAAGCCCAAGCCAATTGCGAGCAGGAACGGCGCCGACAGCGTCTCCAGCCAGCGAATGGATTCCGTGCCCGCAAGAATGATGGCGACATTGATGGCCCAAAAGAGGAGGAAGCAGCCGAGCTGCGGCAGCGAGATGCCGAGCCAGGGAATGATGCTGTCATCGATGCCCGGCCGCAAGCCGAACAGCACGCCCAACAGCGCATAGATCGCGCTGCCGCCGATCCAGGTTTGGATGCCGAACCAGCCGCAGGCCACCACCGCGCGCATGAGCGCCGCAATGTTCGATCCGATGGTGCCGAAGGAAGCGCGCAGCAGCACCGGAAACGGAATGCCGTATTTGGTGCCGGCATGGGCGTTGAGCACCATGGGAATGAGCACGATGACGTTGCCGAGAATGATCGTGAACAGCGCCTGGCTCCAGCTCATGCCGCTGTCGATCAATCCGGCGGCCAGCATGTAGGTGGGGATGCACACCGCCATGCCGATCCACAAGGCCGCGATATTCCACAACGACCAGGTGCGCTGGCTCAGCGTGGTCGGCGCCAGATCTTCGTTGTAGAGATCGGAGCCGGCCATGTCCGCGCGAGTTGCCGTGATTTGCGCAAGATCGAGATCACTTGGCACGTAACCTCCCGGGGAAGACTTCAGCAACGGTGGCACGGCAACGCCGGTGCCGTGAGCGGAAAGAATGGGTGGGAATTAAAACAAAATCGCCCAACTTGTCAAAGGAAAATTACCGGTGGGAAAGGCGGCAGGCTACGCGCGCGGAGCATGATTGCGCCAGTTTTCCGACAGCATGCCGCCAGGCTGCTCGTCGCCGTCTTCCTGCTTTAGGCCGAAGCACGGCTTCAATTCAGTGGGGACAATCTCTGCGAGTGTGATTCTCTGGCCGGCATAAACGTTGTAGGCCTCGACAAGCTCCTCGAGTTTCGCCCGACGCCGGTCACGCTGCTCGTCGGCTAGGCCAGAAACTCCGGCCACAGCATTGCGGCGTGCCTCCAAAATCGTGTCGCCGATTTGCTCGAAGTAGTACCGTTCCATGGATCGGGAGATTAGGTCACCGACTGAGGCGGCGACTTCTTCATCTGCCACTTGCTGGGAGCTCTCTCTCGAATGAAACTTGTCCAGCGCCAGGGCCAACTGCTCATCGATACCGAGATAGATGAAGAGCGCGGGTTGACGTTCATAGTAGTCCGTTTTCTGTGCGAAGCTGGCCAACAAATGCTGTTCGACGAGAAACCGCTCCTGGAACGTCATCTTGCGATGCGTCACATAGCGGAGCGCATTGGCAGCGCGATGGTACTCGATGCGCGCCATCAAGTCTGCAAACGAAAAGTAGAATAATTCTTTCATCAGTGTCTCAGCCTTAGACTCTTCACTTCCATCGAGAATGCGGGCGCTTGCGCGCTGGCGGCCCACTATTCAGACCTAGCTATCGCAAATTTGGTTCCACGCCCTTTCCTCGGGCTGCCTGCTCGTCTGCAATACATGATAATCAGTTAGTTAGCCTCATCTTTGTGCCGGCAGGTCGCCACGGCCAACGGTAAATTTTCCCTGGTGTGAGATTCTGGTTGCCATTTTTGACACAGGTGCTAATTGGGCGTGATCGGCAACATCACGCGCACCGTAGTGCCTTCGCCAGGCGCACTCGTCACCGCGATCGTGCCGCCATGCGCCGCCACGATCCACTGGCAGATGGCCAGGCCGAGGCCGCTGCCGCCGGTGTCGCTGGCGCGCGCCTTGTCGACGCGATAGAAACGGTCGAAGATACGGGGCAACTCTTCCGCCGGGATGCCGCTGCCAGTGTCACACACCATCAGTTCGAGGTGGGCATTGACTTTGCGCAGGTGCAGCGTGATTTCTCCCTGAGTGGTGTATTTGAGCGCGTTGTCGCAGAGATTCAGAAGCAGACGGCGGATCAGTGACTCGTCGCCGAAGAACGCCACGGCCTCCTCGCTGTGAAGCTGCACCGTGAGCGGCCGGCCTTCCGCGAGAATCTGCAAATCTTCGAATACTTCTTTCACCGCGAGATCCAACCGAAAAGCGGTCTTGTGAATGGGATAATCGCCGGAATCCGAGCGCGCCAGCAGCATCAGGTTGTCGACGATCTGGCCGAGGGCGATGACGCGATCGAGAATGCGTTGCAGCCAGGCGCGGGTTTCGTCCGCCGTGCTCTCGTCTTGATAAGCCAATTCGACGTCGCCGCGCAAAACCGTGAGCGGCGTGCGCAACTCATGGGCGGCATCCTGGGTGAACTGCTGCAGCCGTTTCACGCCTTCTTCCAAACGGCTGATCATGCGGTTGAGCGTGGCGACCAGCGCGCCGAATTCATCCTTGCCGGCATAGGCGGGCAGGCGTTCGCGGAGATTGGCGAGCGAGAGTGACTCCGCCGCGCGCGCCGCCGCGGCCACCGGCCGCAGCGCCAGTTTTGACATGAGCCAGCCGCCGGTGAGCGCCAGCAGCATCGCCAGAGGCAAAATCCAAATGAGCAGGGCGCCGGCCTCTTCCGCCACTTCGAACAAGGTTTCGTTCATCACACCCACTGCCGCCACGCCCCACTCGCGCCGGAACACACGCACGCGAAAGTGATCATCGGCGACCACGAGCGTGTAGATGCCGGCACGTCGCTCCAGCAGATCGGGCGGCACCAGTTGCTCGATGCTGTGCATGCCGCCGCTGCCCAAGGCGCGGCCGTGGTGGCGCTGCACCGCCACCAGCGCGAATTGCGGCTTCAGGCCGTAGCGCTCTTCCAGGTTCTCGTTCAGATCCGCCGCCAGTGAGTCCAATTCTTCGCCCTGTGCCGTGGCCAGGTCGAGGAATTCGCTGTCGATCAAGTTCGTGAGCCATTGTTCCTCGCTGCGCAAGGCCTCGCGCGTTTCGCTGTCGAGCTGGGTGTACAGCTTGAGCGCAATGACGGCGACGACGAGGAGCAACACTGCGGAGAGCGCGAGCGTGAACCAAATCGTGAGGCGGCCGCGGATGGTCAAGTTCATGCGCCCGGCTCCCGGATCACATATCCGCTGTTGCGCACTGTGTGAATCAGCCGGTGCCCGCCCGCCTGCTCGATCTTTTGGCGCAAGCGCCGAATGTAGACTTCGATCAAGTTGTAGTCGCTGTCAAAATGATAATCCCACACGTGCTCGGCAATCATGCCTTTGGTGAGCAACCGGCCCTTGTTGCGCAGGAGATATTCCAGAATCGCAAACTCGCGGCTGGTCAGCTCGAGCGCGGTTTCGCCGACCCGCACTTCATGCGAGGCGGTATCCAGCACCAGATCGCCGGCAGCCAGAAAAGTGGCCTTGTGCTCTGAATGGCGCCGCAACAGTGCCCGCACACGCGCGCGCAACTCGGCAACGGCGAACGGTTTTCCCAAATAATCGTCTGCGCCGGCATCCAAACCGGCCACGCGATCAGCGACTTCGTCGCGCGCGGTCAGCAACAAAACCGGAGAGGCGATCTCTTCCTTGCGCAAGGACTTGAGCACCGCCAGCCCGTCTTTGAGCGGCAGCATGAGATCCAGGATGATCAAATCATAGGATTCCGACAGCGCCATTTCCTCACCCTGTCGGCCATCGTGCGCGAGATCGACCGCATGAGATTCCTCGACCAGCGCCCGCCGGATGAAGCTGGCCACTTCTTTTTCGTCTTCGATAACGAGGATCCGCATGGTTGATTCGTCAAGGACTTGGTTCCAGCGCTGAAATATCTTCCGCAGAGGCTTGCTGCTGAAGATAAACAATTTGCTGAAGGGAAACTGAATTTTTTCGCGGGTCTAGGCCCGGCCTGCTTTCAGGCTGAGTTCAGATCAGTATCGTATTCTTCACTATGATCAGGCGGCGCCAGCAGGCGCCTGGTCATTCTCGCAGCCAAGTCTACTGCCGGCAGAGCCAATTCAACGAGGTAAATATGACGAAAAGTAAATATCACATTGCCGCAATGCTGATATCCGGCATATTGGCATTCACCAACATTGGCCAAGCCCAGCCGCGCTTGACCACGCCCGACTGCAAATTGATCTATCCCGGGGCCAATTCTTCCGAGGCCATCAGAACGCTGGCTTCCGGCGTGCAATGGACGGAAGCCTGGGAGCAGGGTGCCTGGGGCCGCGCGGAAGATTTTCTCGGATATGTTTTCTTGAAGTCGCAAGTCTACGAAGGCAAATCGATTGCTGTCTTGGTGGGAGTGACGAGTACCGGCCGCATTACCAGCGTTCGTGTCAAAGGCAGCGAGAACGTCGAGGCAGAATTCCTCGCCCAGTTTCGCGGCAAGAGCGTCCGCGGCAACTTCAAACTGATGCGCTCGCCGGAAGATTTGCTGTCGGTGCCGGCGGGCATCAGGGCAATGGCGGGAAATCTCGCGCTCTCCGAGAGCATTGCGCAGAGTGTGAAGGAAATCGCCTCTGCGGCCAACGAAGTCATGAAGTGAGGAGCAATGACAGAGAGTTCTCCCATCTCAACAAGTTGACATGCCAGGAAATGGGAAAGCCCGGAACTCGGCGCACTTGACTGCCTGGCAGGAATCGCCGAGTACCCGAAGTCGTTGGCGCGTCTCAGCTCCAGCGAACCTCCTATCTGGAAAGCCCTCGCGATTGGTATTCCCGCCGAAGATTCGGCCCACGGTTTGACCTACCCAATTTCGTGCAGGTCATTTGCTGGTTCAGATTTTGGATTGAAGGTAAGGCGCAATGTGCTGCAAAATTTGGTCAGCGAGGCTCGCCCGAACGGTGCGAAGCTTGGTGACGGTAATCTTGGGTATGTCTCTGCTGCTGATCCTCAGCAAACCGGCACCGGGGCAAACTTTGTCGTTGGATGACTGCCTCCGTCTCGCCTTGCAGGAAAATCAGCGGCTCGTTTCTGCCGGATATGGCGTCAACGCTGCCGAGCAACAGATCAAAGCAGCGGGCGCTTTGCGGCGGCCCAATTTGAGCTTGACCGCTGGCGCTTCGTTCGCGCCGTTGACCGGCCTCGATCCCGCGCTCACCGAGGGCGGCGAGTATGAGGGGCTGGTCGAAATCAAACAACCGCTTTATGACGGAACGATCAAACCGGCGCAACAACAAGCCGAAGTGAATTTGCGGCAAGCGACACATGCCAAAACTCGTGCTGCGGCTGACCTTCGTCTCAACGTGCGGCTGGCCTATATCGACCTGCTGCGCACGCAACGACAATACGCGTTCACGCAAGAAAGCATCACCGACCTGCAATCCTACCTTGAAACCGTGCGCGCGCTGGCGTACGGTGGCGCCGTGCCCAAAACCGACATTACACGCGCCGAGATTCAGTTGCAGGCGGAAACCATCGTACTCAATGATTTCCGCACCGCCGTCGCCGTCGCCATGAAGCATCTGCTCGAACCGATGGGTTTGCCATTGGACACAACAATCGTTATAGCCGATTCAATTGCACTGCCGGCAGCGCGGGAACGCATCGAAGCTAATCTCGATCTCAAAGAATTTGGATTCAACCTCGAAACGGCCAGGCTCGAGCTCAAGCTGGCCCAGGCCGAACGCTTGCCGGTAATCTCGGCATTCGGCAGCGCCGGCGGTTGGACCTCGCGGAGTCAACTCCTCGAAGCCGGCGCGCCGCATCTCTTTGGCTATCTCGTGGGCGTTTCACTCGCTCTTCCGATTTGGAATTGGGGCGCGACAACGGCGCGCATCGCGCAAAGCAACGCCGCGCTCAATTCACTGCAAGCGGATTTCACCGTGCTGCGGCGCCGTCTCGATACGGAGTATCAAACAAGCCGGCGGCAATTTCACGCGGCAGTGGAGAAGTTGAATCTGCTCAAGGACAGTCACGTCAAAGCGCTGGCGCAATACGAAATTTTGCTGGCGCAATATGCCGGCGGCGGCGTGAGCAGCCTGGAAGTGATCGACGCGCATCGCACCCTGTTGGGCATTCTCTTGCAGGAAGAACAAACCCGCGCCGAGATCGACGCGCTGCATGCGCAAATGCTGCGCTTAACAGGAGAAACGGAATGAAAAGCAGTTTATTTCGCTTTGAATCAATAATCGACAACAATGCGGATCGCATTCCGGATGTCGCTCCGCAGGGATCCTTCCTCAGCCGAGCACAGTGCGCAATTGCAAAAAGATGCTTGCGGCATGACATTTTTGTTCTGTTCTGCACCGTCCACATGATTTCCTTTTCGCTTGCCTTTCTCACCGCTTGCGGCAACGGCGCGAGTGGAGAGGAAGAAACCGAAGCCGCAGCGGTTCCGGTCGTCGAAGTAAGGATCGACAGCGTCCGCAGCGGCAACATCCCGGAAGTCATTACGGCAACGGGCATGACCAAAGTGTTGCGGCAAGAGAGCATCAGCTCGCCCATCGACGGCAAGGTGACCGCGCTGCGCGTGCTTGAAGGCGACGCGGTGAAGCAAGGACAAGTGATCGCTGTCGTGGCGACGAGAGAAGCGCTGGCCGCCATCACCGGGGCGGAATTGCTGCAGTCGCGCGCACAGACTCCCGAAGAAACCAAGCGCGCCGCAGCCGCATTGGCGCTGGCCCAGCGCAACAACACCGCCTTGGAAGTTTGTGCGCCCTTTGACGGCGTCATCGTCGCGCGCGCCTTGAACGAAAACGAATTCGTCAACGCCGGCGGCGCACTGGCGACGATCATTGATTTGCGCTCGCTCTATTTCCTTGCCAAGCTGCCGGCGCGGGAGCTGTCCCACCTCAAATCGGGACAGGAAGCCACAGTGAATTTTCAAAGCTGGCCGGAAAAACTCTATCCCTGCAAAGTCGAAAATATCCAGCCGCAGATCGATCCCGTCGCGCAAATGGCCGAGGTGCGGCTGCGTTTTCTGGCGCCCGCCGCCGAGTTGCGCAGCGAGATGTTTGGCAGCGCCGGCATCGTCATCGGCGACCATCAAAATGCCTTGCTCGTGCCGGATAAAGCAGTGCTGCGCAACGATGAGACCGGCGCGTACACCATCGTCGCAGCCGCCGGAGATTCGCTCGGCATCATTCACGAAATCACGCCCGGCATCGAAACGCCGGAAACGGTGGAAATTTCCGGCGACGGCATTCATCCCGGCATGCACATTATTGTGGAAGGCCATTACGGTCTGCCGGATTCGACGAGGATTCATGTCGTGCAATAAAGTGTTCGTGGTTACGCCTTCAGACGCTGAACGTTCAAGATCAACGCAAAATCTTCTACTTCAGCAAAAAATCCTGTAATTCTCAAAGCTGGTGCCTAAAGGCACTACTACAAACATGAGCATCATCCCCTTCGCGCACAAGCATCAGCGTGCGATCATCTTCACGATTTCCGTCTTGGCGCTCGCCGGCGTTTACGCGGCCATCAATCTGCCGATCACGCTGTTTCCGGAGATCACCTTTCCGCGCATCATGATTCTCGCCGACAACGGCGAGCAGCCCATCGAGCGCATGATGATCGAAGTCACCAAACCGCTCGAAGAAGCGGCGCGCGGCGTGCCCGGTGTGGTCACCGTGCGCTCGGCAACGAATCGCGGCTCCTCGGAGATTTCCATCAATTTCACCTGGGGCACGGATATTTTTCACGCGCTGCAATTGCTGCAAGGCCGCATCGCCGCCGTGCGCAATGAAATGCCGGCCACGGCTTCGATTCACGTGGAGCGGATGGACATTTCCGTTTTCCCGGTGATGGGGTTCAGCTTGACTTCGGACAAGCGCAGCCAGGTCGAGCTGCGCGATCTCGCCCTGTACACGCTGCGCCCGGCCTTGTTGCGCATTCAAGGCGTCGGGCAAATCCGCATCACTGGCGGCAAAACGCGCGAGTTTCACGTCGTCGTCGATCCGATGGCGCTCGCTTCGTACAACCTCGACATTCGCGAAGTCAACGACGCGATCAACAACGCCAACCTCGTGGCGTCCACCGGCTTGGTAAGCGACAACTATCATCTCTATCTCAGTCTCACCGACAATCTGTTCACGCGCCTCGACGAGATCGGCAACGTGGTGGTCGCGTTGCGCCATGGCGCACCGGTGCGTATCAAAGATGTCGCGCAGGTTTCTTCCGGCGAGGAAGACGTCTTCGTTCGCATCTCGGCAAACGGCAAAGACGCAGTGCTGCTGGACATCATGCGCCAGCCCGATGGCAACATCGTCCAAATCGGCGCAGCGACGAAAACGCTGCTGGCTGAGATGCGCAACCAAATTCCGCCGGACGTGGAGATCAAATCCTATTTCGATCAAGGCGAGTTTGTTTCCGATTCGATTGCGGGCGCGCGCGATGCCATTCTCATCGGCGTCGCCCTGGCGATGCTGGTGCTGCTCTATTTCATGAAGAACTGGCGCATCACCCTCGTCGCCGCCATCGTGGTGCCGGCAACGATTGCCGCCACCATCGGCTGCCTGTTCGCCATCGGCGCGACGATCAACGTGATGACGCTCGGCGGCATTGCGGCCGCGGTCGGCCTCATCATCGACGACATCATCGTGGTGGTCGAAAGCATCTTCCATCATTTTCACAAAGGCGAAAAAGATTTCATGGCCACGGCGCACGGCGCGGTGCAAGAGCTGCTGCCCGCGATCGTCGGCTCGAGCCTCGCCACGTTGGTGATTCACATTCCGTTCGCGTTTCTCAGCGGCGTCACCGGCGCGTTCTTCGCCGCGCTGTCGGTCACGATGGTGTTCGCGCTCAGCCTCTCATTTATTTTCTCCGTCATCTTCGCGCCGTTGGTGGCCGGCGCCGTGCTCACGGAAAACGACATCGAAAATGCGATCAGCCGCGAACAAAAGAGCCGGCATCGCCTTTTGCACGTTTACGAGCGCGCGCTGCGCGGCCTGCTCCGCCGCAAATGGCTCGTGCTGCCGCTCATCCTGATTTTGATGATCGGCGGTTGGAGATTGTATCAACAAACCGGCACCGGCTTCATGCCCGATATGGATGAAGGTACGTTTGTGTTGGATTATTTGACACCGCCCGGCACTTCGTTTGAAGAAACCGACCGCATGCTCAAGCAAGTGGAAGAAATTTTGCGCACGACGCCGGAGGTGGAAAACTTCGGCCGGCGCACGGGAACCGAACTGGGATTTTTCATCACCGAATCGAACGCCGGCGATATTCTGGTGAAACTGAAGCACGAGCGGGCGCGCTCGATCTTTGCGGTCATCGATGACATCCGCCGGCGCATCGAGCAGGCGCAGCCGACGATGGAATTGGAGTTCGGCCAGCAAATGCAGGACGTCATCGGCGATTTGATCGGCTGGCCCTCACCCATCGAAATTCAAATTTTCGGCGACAACAAAGCGCAACTCGAAGAAAAGGCGCGGCAGGTGGCGGAGCTGATTACGCCCATTCGCGGCGTGGAAGACGTGTACGACGGCATCACCATTTCCGGCTCGAGCATTCTCATCAAAGTCGATCAAGCCCAAGCCAGCCGCGCCGGCCTCACCGTGAGCGACGTGCAAGCGCAATTGGAAAATTTGATGAAAGGCAAAGCCGAGACCAGCATTCAGCGCGGCGAAAAACTCATCGGCATTCGCACGCGCTACAACGATCTGCTGCGCAACGATCTGGTCACGATCAAGCAAGTGCAATTGCAATCGCCCAACGGCTTTCTCGTGCCGCTCGCCAGCATCGCGACCATCACCACCACCAAAGGCGAGGCGCAAATTCATCGCGAAGATTTGAAGCAACTGGTGTCGGTGACGGCGCGAACTTCGGGGCGCGATCTCGGCAGCACCGTCGCCGAAATTCAACGCACGCTGAAACGCAGGCTGGTGCTGCCCACCGGCGTTTCCATTCACTACGGCGGCACATATCAAACGCAGCAGGAATCGTTTCGCGGCTTGTTGCTGGTGCTCGCCGCCGCGGTGCTCTTTGTCTTCATCGTTTTATTGTTTGAATTCGAATCGTTCCGCGTGCCGCTCACCGTGTTTTTGATCAACCTGCCCTCGCTCTTCGGCGTCGTCTTCGCGCTCTGGCTGACGCACGTGACCTTCAATGTGTCGAGCTTCGTCGGCACCATTCTCGTCGTCGGTATCGTCGCCGAGAATGCGGTTTTCTTATTGCATTACGTGGTGAAATATCAAGGGGAGGGAATGGCGTGGGACGAGGCGCTGGTGCAAGCGAGCCTGATCCGCGTCCGCCCCATTCTGATGACGACGTTTGCCGCAGTGTTTGCCTTGTTGCCGCTCGCGCTCAACCTCGGCGCCGGCACGCAAATGCAGCAGCCGCTGGCCATCGCGGTGATCGGCGGGTTTTCGGTTTCGACCTTGTTGCTGCTGTTTGCCCTGCCAATGGTGTTTGGATTGATGCAAAAGAAAGCAAGCGAGGGCAATGCAACAGGAAGAGGTAGATAGTCAGGGGAGGCCGCCAATCGAGGGATTCATGAGAGCGCGGCTGCGGTGAACGATGCGGCAATTCTTGTTTGACTCGCAGAGTGTTTGCCATGCCCGCGCAACCGCAGAGCAGGGCGGGCCCCGGCGACGGCCAGCCGGCTACTTCGCCGACCAATCCTTCCGTTCGATCGCATTCACTTTGACGTAGAATTCATCCGGCACCACGCCGTTGATGTCCTTGAAGTAAAACTTGGCCAGGCCTTCCTTGCCCGCATAGTTGAAGATGCCGAACAGCGCGCCGTGGCTGGCCTGCTGATCAGAAGTGTAAATGCTGGCCCACCAGTCGCCCTCCAGCTCCTGGTCGCGAATGCTTCTGCCGCCCAGGGCCGACACAAAAACGAATGACCGGCCTTCATCAGCCGGCGTGGCGGGATCATCGGCGGACAGCACGAGTGTGTCTGACCGGCTGGCCACCACCTGATCCTGGAAGCTGCTCATCAGATGCGTGCGGCTGTAGGTGTGTTCGTGAGCGGTGGCGATGAGGGCGCCGCCCTTTCGGGCCGCTTCATAAATCTCCCAGCCGGTTTCATCGGATTTGCCGCCGATCTGCATGCGCTTCATGTTCTTGTGCCAGCTCGCGATCCGCCAGACCGAATGATCCGCCGCCAGCTTCTGCTGAACGTATTCCGCGTGTCCTGCGCCGAAAATGTCCGGCGCAGTGAGCAGCAAGAAAATGCCGTTGAACGCGAAGGAAGATTTCACCCCCAAGTCGCCCTCCCAGCTTATGCCCAGCCGGTGCATGCGCGCCCTCAGGAAACTCTGATAGCCGCCCTCGCCATAAAAGACGTGGCGATCGTGATTGCCCACCGAAGCGAAATAAGGGAAGTCGGCGCCGAGGATGTCGTTGATCTGCGCCTCCCAGGCGGCCGGATCATTCTGATAGTCGAAATCGCCCGAATGCACCACCGCCTGCGCGCCTTCCGCAGCAATCAGCCGCAACACGGCTTGTGCGTTTTCGCCCAAGCCTTGATCGCCGAGGAATGCAATCATGTAGTTGTCCGGCGTTTTCACGGCCGGTGCGGCGAGGGCGGCCGCCGGCTGAATTGCAGCGGCCGGCGCGTTCGCGCCCTCGCTTGATTCCAGGCGATCGGATCGGCAGGAGGCGATCATGGCGCACGGCAGAATTCCCATGAACAGCGCGATTGCCGCAGAACGGTGCACGTTTCTCATGTGTTCCTCATTTTCAAGTTGCCGGAAGCGTGCGGGTCACGCGCGAGCTGCCATTCCACCAAAGCAGAGATGGCTGGCGAACCTGCTCCGGGGGGGTGCTGTCGTTAGATTACTGTCCAGCATTCGCCGGCTTGACGCGCTGCTCGATTTGCCATTGATGGCCCTTGTTTTTGAAATCGCCATGATATTGGCCCAGGGCCTCGGCCTTTTCTCTCTCATCCAGCCATTTGCTCAGCACTTGCACGTTGCCGCCATGCGACTCCTTGTCGAGGCACACTGCCCGGTATTGATACTGCACCCCCGGCGGCGAGGCAATTTGGGCAGTATCGGATTGCGCCGAAGTGTTGGCTGTGCCGTTCTGGCTTGATGATTGGCAGCCCATGATCGCCCCGATCAGCAGGACAATCAAGCTGAAAAAGGCGAGTTGTTTGCGCATAGTGCGCCTCCGTAAAGTGGCTTGGGGAGAAACCGGATGGCCGAACATTCACTCCGTGCCGGCAGTGGTAAACGAAGTCTCGACGTACGAGATGTTGCCCTCCACGGAGACCGTGCCGATGCCGAGCGTGTATTCCGTCGCGGGAGCCAGAAAGCCGTCAGGCACCTCGAAGGCAACAGCCGTTCCGGTGATCTGGGCCGTGACGTGGACATCCAACTCATCCTGTTCGATATAGACGACGTAGGCCGCCACCTCCTTGACCGGCGTCCAGGTAATCTGCAGGTTCTGGATGGCCACGTCCTGGCCGCCGGCGGGCGGCTGAACAAAAGAGACGGTTGCCGGCAGGCGGTGACGCAAGGTGGATTTGCCCTGCAGCCGGGCGCCGGAGACCGTCGTTCCGCTGAAAGTGTACACCCCCTCGGGGTAGGCCGCTTTCAGGCTCTTGACGTCCTGCGGTTCGGGAGATTCAAAGCGGAATTGGCGCATTCCCAGCGTCGATGCATCGGGCGCGGTGAAATCCGCGACCGTGCGACCGTCGGGCGAAGTCACAATGAGCTTTGCCAATCCTTCGGCCCCGGCCTTTGCCTCGAAAACCACTTCCATGTCGCCGTCGGTGGCGTTTTGTTCGAAGCGGACATTGGCTTTGGCAAAAGCACCGGGCGTTGCGGGTTTCGCCGCCAGGGGAACTTGTGCTGCGCTGCGAGCGCCCAGCAGGAGCGTGAGGCCCGCGAGCAGGTGGAGGCTTGCTTTCATTGCAACTCCAAGCGTGTTGGTTGGGCAGGCAGATTCATTGGATCGAAAACATGATGCCGATCTCGGGGGCAAAGTCCGTCGCTTTGGAGGTGATGCCGAACCCGTTGTTGGCTTTCAGGCGCACACAACGGCTGAAGACCCACTGCATCTCGGGCACCAGGAAGATTTCGTCTTCTGTGCCTTCCACCATTATGAAGACCCGAAAGCTTTCGGATACTTTGCGCAAGTATTCGAGCGCAAACTCGCCCGGCCCCGCGGCTTTTTCCGCAGCGGAATAGTCGACCGCCGCCCGCAGGGTGATCGTGCCCCAGCGCAGTCCTTTCACAAGACCGGACCCGAGCTTGAACTCCCAGTCGCTGGTCCCGATCAAGCTGTTCTTCTTGCCGGTCGGAAAGACGGTTTCGAAGTAGGTGAAATACTCCGGTTGGCTTGCGCTTTCCCGGTTCCAGCGATAGCGCAGTTGGCCCTCCACATCGCCCAGGCCCGATTCCTCGATGCGCTGCGGTACGCGGGAGGGGTCGCTGGGCGATTTGTCCAGCCGGGCCGAAATCGTGGCCATTTCAAACTCCACCGCCAGCTTTTCGGTGATACCATATCCCAGAAAGATCAAGCCCTCATTGGCGCGATAGCGGCCGCGATAATCTTCGTTGAGGCCGTAGCCCAATTCTGCTGGTTTGTATTCGATGTCGTTGTCGTAGTAATATTCATAGAAGGGGTAGAACTTCAGCTCGCCCTTTTCAACGTAGGTGCCGAACTGTGACAAGGGCATGCCGGTACCACGATCGCGCAGATAGGACGGCACCATCTCCTGTGCCGTGCTCCGGTTGGGCGACACCACCATCGCCGCCAGGATTACCAGCATGATCATCGCGGCTACTTTGGATTTCATGGCTAACCTCGTGGTTGGTTGAGTGCGGGTTGTCGCTAAATGATTGTTGCCTGTGCCATGCTAGTCGGAAATCTGAACTGGGGCTGAAGCGAGGCTGCCTGATCCGCTGATTCCCGCGTTTGCAGAAGCGAAAAAAATGGGAAAGCCTTCGTGGCCCTCCCCGAGGTGGAAGAATGAAGGCGCCCGCCATATTGGGCCGGCGCCAAACCGAATCGCTTTCGTCAGGTGAAGCACTTCATGCTTTCGTTAATTTGAGAATGGCATTGAGCAGGAATGTGGCGCCGGCGATCAAGCCAGCGTCGAGCGCGGTGGCGGGCGTGTCGAACGTGCCCGCGTCGAACCACTCTTTTGCCTGCAACACCACAAAGCCGATCACTGCCACCTGAATGGCGCTCATGAGCAGGCCCGTCCACGTGCTGCGCGCACCCTGGCCAAGTGATTTGGTGGAATTCTCCATCCGTGCTCCTCAGGTTCGTGTTTGTTCGATATCGCCATTGGTTCGAAGCCGGCGCGCCGGTCGAGCGCCGCCCGTGAGTGTCATCGCATCCTATTTCTTCACGATCGTTTCAGCCGGCGGTTTTTCCAGAAACTTCGCGGGACTCAGAATGAGCTGATCGAAGCCGACGCCCTCCATCCCTGCCTGCAGGCGTACGGTGATTTCGCCGCTGGTTTTGAAATAGATCAGCGATGGCGTTTTGGCGCCGGCAAAATCAGAACTCACCCAGGCCCAGCCTTCCTGCGCCGGCCCTTGCGCGGTCAAGTAGCTGCCGGTGCGGGGCTTCAAAATTGCCTGGTTGTCTTTGTCCACCGCCTCCGTAAACTGCACCCAGAACTTGTTTGCCTGCGATTTGCCCTTGGGCTTGCCGACTTTCATGTGAATCCAGCAGCGGTACGGAACGCCGGCCTGCACTTTCACCTTGAAGGTCACATGCGGATCATTCTCGGGCGGGGGATCCAACTCGCCGCCGGTATTGGGCGTTCCCACCAGCTTGCCGCCGGGCGCGGCCGGATCTTTCCAAAAATCGAACTCGGAAAGGGCGCTTTCCGGCAGGTCGGAGGCGTAGACGACGATCTCGGGCACGCCGGATTTCTGGTCCTGGGTTTCGGCAATTGCCTCGCGGTCAGCAGCCGGCGCCGCGGCGGGTTCTCTGCCCGCGCCCAGCGCCAGACCATGACAACTCGCGAGCAACGCCATTCCGGCAACAATTTGCAGCGGTTTGATCATTTCATCTCCTTATAGCTGTCTTGATTCGATGGTTGTGGCATGATCGCGTCTGCTACTGATCCGCAGTCATGTCAATGCTCTTGCTCTCACCAACCTGCAAACCGCCGACGCGCGCGAGCAGCTTTTGATATTCTTCGTCGGTGGGCTGGTAGACGATGACAACGCTCGCGCCCAGGCCGCCGGCACTGGTGACTTGATGCACCAGTTTGAGCGTGCCGTCTGGCTGCATGGTGAGCGTGCCGGTCGAGGCTTGGGCCGCGCCGCGCTCGGAGGCTCTGCCTGCAATCTGGCCACCACTGGTCGCCTCCGCGTCCTGGTTGAACAGATTCGCGGCGCCGGCAGTGACGATGCGGGCGCCAACCGGCGGGCCCTCTGCCAACACCGCCAGCTCACCGGCGAGGCTGTCCACCTTGACGCGTTCGCGCACAAAAACCAGGGAATCCGGGTTGCTGAACACCCATGTGCTGCCGCGCGAATCATAGATGACTGACATGACGGGGACGACTTTGCGGACCTTCCCGCCGAATTTGGTTTCACCGATCGGGGCCGTCGCGAGGCCGAGCTCTGCGGCTCTTCTTGCGGTCAGTCGTATGCGCTGGCGCGCATCTCCAGCTAATTCGATCCGCGTGCGGCCGGCCTCGGGCGGAGGTTCCGGCTGCTGTTGGCACGCGGTAAACTGCAGGCTGGTAACGATGAATACCGCTACCGGCCAGTGCGGTACGCATGGCATGGTGCGTTCGCCTCTTGAATGTTCAACGTAAGACAGCTCCAAAAGCCCCACGGCATTTCTGCTTGCGGCGCTGCGCCCGGCGGTCGATTTACCGAGCCGGCGCGTGGGATTGATCAGTGCGCCGTTGGACTCGCCCCACGAGGCCTTTCCCGTTCCGAGGTTACGAACCGGTCGGGGTGCCGCCCATGTCGATCTTCCGGCGCCGAATCCGGTAGAGCAGAATGATGGCACCGATCAACACGAGCGGACCGCCGATCGCATAGGGCAACACGCCGCCGGGATTGAGTTTGGTAAACGGCGTCACGACCAGGTGGATGCCCGAACTCGCGACCGGCTGGCTGGTGGCGTCCCTGCCCGCGGGTTCGGGAATGACGACCATGTAGACCAGATAGTCGCCGTCGAGAATCGCGTTGACCCGCCAGCCATGCGTAGCGGACTCGCCCGGCGCCAGGGTTTCGACGTATTGCGTGCGCTGCGGTGACCAATCTTCGGGATCGACGATGTCACCGGCCGCATCAAGATTGACGATGTTCATCGCCAGGCAAAGCGCAGGAGAGTTTTCCGTGCCGTGGTTGGTCACCACTGTGTTGTACAGGATGTAGTCTCCCGCCTTCACCGTCTTGTAGTCCATGTCGATGGTGATCTGCACGGCATGCTGCGGGGCAGCATGCGTCGTTTCCTGAGCCGCTGCCGGCGACACGCCCGGTAACACCACCAAGCCGGCAATCACCAACACGCCCACCCCGATCAGACGGCCAATCGCAGCCCAGAACTTGCTCGTTTTTCCCGCTTCCAGCCGAAGGCTTGGGCTGGCATAGAGGAACAGCACGCCATAAACCAACAGGGCAAACACGACGGACGAGAGGAGAAACGGCCACCACTCGCCCAGCGTTCGGTTATTCACCAAGATCTTCGACAGAAAGTGGTTGACCGCGGCGATCGGGTTCACTTGCTGCAGCAGCGAACCCATCAGGCCGGTTTGCGCACGGCCGGGCAAGGTGGTCGGCAAAAGGAAGAGAACATAGATGCCCAAACCGACGAACAGGCTGGTCTTGTTGGAATTGGACCAAAAGCTGCCGATCATCCCCATGGCGGTATACGCCGGCGCCAGAATCGAGCCGGTGATGGCGCCCCAGACGACGGCATGGCGAAACACTTCATTGCCTTGCGAAATTACATGCATGTAGGGAATGGCGATGGCAAAGCACACCGGCCACGGCGAAACGCCGGCGAGAAACTTGCCGAACACAATCTGTCGCCGGCTCGTGGGGGTCAATAAGAGCGATTCCAGCGTGGCGCGTTCGCGCTCGCCGCTGATGCTGTCCGCGCCGATGATCAGGCTGATGAACAGGCCGACGGCGATCGCTGCCTTGAGCGTTTCATACACCATCTCCTGCGGCGGAATCAGGCTCAGCTCGCTGTTGCTGGCCAGCACGTAGGTCATGATTCCCAGCAAGATGCTGAAAATGAGGACGAGCACCGGCGCCTTGCCGCCCATCCACAATTCATTCAACTCTCTGATGAAGACCAGCCACCAAGTGGGCGCGCCCGCCCCCGGCAGCTCACCCCGACTGTTGTTCATGTTCTGTTTTGTACTCACGCCACGGCCTCCTCGGTTAAGTGCAGAAAGACATCTTGCAAGCGGCTGCGTTCAGTCGAAAAATCAAGAATGGGGATTTCGGCGCGAATCAGCGCCTCCAGAATCGTGTTGTTGGAGTAGGCGGTCTCCGCCGAATTACCCTCTGCAAAATTCGCAAACTCCACGCGCAGCCAGCCATCTTCCTCGCCCACCGGCGTTACGTTCGCGACGTGCGACATGGCAGCCAGCACGCCCCGGGCTTCTGCCAGCGAGGCTTGCGGCACTTGAATGCGAATGCCGCTTCCGGCCATGAGACCCTTGCCGCTGCGGCCCTGGCGGAGAATTTCATCCACGGTTCCGGCCGCGACCACCTGGCCCAGGTTCAAGATGAGCACGTCATCACAAATGCTTTCCACCTCCGGCAAATCATGGCTGCACAGGATCACACCGACGGCGCGCTCGCGCGCAATCCGCTCGATCAAATCGAGCAGTTCCTTTTGGCCGCGCGGATCCAGGCCCAGCGTTGGCTCGTCCAGAAAGAGGACGGAGGGATCGTTCACCAGCGTGCGTGCAATGCCCAAGCGCTGTCGCATGCCGCGACTGTAAGTGCCGATCAGGGATTTCGATCGCTTGTCCAGCCCCACTTCTTCCAGCAGCTCCGTGCCGGTGGCCTTGGCCTGCGCTGCGCTGCGGCCATACAGCCGGCCGTAGAACACCAGAAACTCCAGCCCGGTCATTTGCTTGGGAAACCCCAAACTCTCCGGCAATACGCCGATCTTGCGGCGCAGCTCTTCGGGATGATCAGAGCTGATGCCGTTGACCACGAAGTGGCCGGCGTCGGGCTCCAAGATCGTCGTCAGGATGCGAATCGCAGTCGTTTTGCCCGCGCCGTTCGGACCCAGGAAGCCCAGGATTCGTCCCGCATTCAAGGAAAACGATAGTCCTTTCAGCGCTTCCCGCTGGCCGTACGACTTGCGCAGGTCACGCGCCAATAATACTTCGGGCGAAGATCGCGAAGACTTGGAGTTATTTCTGTCTGACATTGAACCAGCCTCCTCGAAGAACTATGAGAGCCGAACAACCCATTGGTCAGGCAAGGCCAACTTCTCTCTGCACTGATCAGAATAAAATAAATATAATCAAAAAATCTGAACTGTAACTGAATCGTAACATTTTAGACGTTGAGCATCGCTTCGATTTGCCGGCATGAAATCGACCAATGATCTTGTCTGGCCTGCTCCACCTACTTGCTGGCATTGTGGGTGGGTTGAGATCACTTTGCCGCCGCCGGACGTACGCCCGCGCATGATCAAACGGTGACGCAAGCAAGCCAGCCGGAGCGCGCCCGCTTTTTTCGTGGCGATGGAATTCGCTGAATCCGTGCTGAGCCGTCGCCGCCGGCCTCCGCTTGCGCCGTCACCTTGCCTTCACTTTCAGAAATTCACCAGCACATTCAGCCGCAGGCGTGTGTAGAACTCGTTTTCATTGCCCTCCGGCCCGGTAGTGGGAATGAATTGGTCGCGCCGAAAATGATACAGCGTGGCGGTAAGCACGGTGTTTTCGACGACGACATAATCGAGCGCCAGCGTATGTTGCTCATAGTTGCTGGAGAAAGTAGTGTTGTCATGGGTGAAGGCCGCCAGCGCGGCATCGGTTTCCAATCTGGAGTATCCATATTGCAGCCGCCAATCTCTTTTTTTCGCGGCTTTCCCGACGTAGATATCCGCGGCAAAACCGGCGTCCTCCTCGACCGCTGCGCCGCGATTCTTCACATAGTCTCCGACGAAACGGACCGGGAAGCGCTCACTGAAGCCGCGATACTCGAGGATGGCGACGGCATTGATCAAATCAAAATCGGAGAGGTAACCCTTGCCGTTGACCGTCAAATAATTGCTTTGAATGTCGCCGGCGTTGGCGTTGAGCAAGCTTTTGATGCTGTAATCATAGTAGCCGCCCGCCAGGGTGAGATTGAGGTTGGGGCCGGGGCGAAGGGCAACTTCCATCTGGCCGCCCAGCATGTAGCTGTCATCATTGACGGTTTGTTCATCAATGATGAAATACACGCCGGTGAGCTTGGGAATGAAGCTTGAGGAGCCGGAAAAGGTGTAGCTCGCGCCCACCCCCTGCGGATTCACATCACCGTCCCACACCAGCTCGGTGGTGCGAAAGGGATTGGCGAATTTGCCGCCGGTGAGAAAGAGATTTTTGTACTTCAACTCCATGTACACGCGATCCAGGCTGATGGTGAGGTCGTTGACAAAGTCACCCAGCGTGATATCGGTGGTGTTGGGGTCATCGGGCGAGCCGGTGGCCAGGCGCGCGCCGAAGTTGAACAGTCCGTTTATCTTTTTGTTCATGCCGAATCGGAAGCGCACGACTTCGCGGTAGCGTGGATCGCGGCTGCCGGGCTGGGCGCTGGGCTCCTGCTTGGTCGTTCCCTCAAAGCGCACGCGGAAATCTCCGGCGAAGTTCAACGGCTCCGTCTGCGCTCGGGCTTCGTCCAGGGTGGGCGCAAACAGGAGCATCAGAGTCGCCAGCAGCATGCTGAGGGGGCGTTGGCCGCGCTTGGCAGCCGGGCTGATTCTCTTACGCATGGTTGTGTTCTCCATTAGGACAGCTTTCCCTGCCGTTCCGCCAGGCTTCTTCTCACCAAGCGGGAGAGACAGCCAGCGGTTTGACGGGTTTGCGGGCCAGTTGTTCGTGAACGCTTTCTCCGCCTGCACCTTCACATCATTTCTCCCCCGCTCGTTATGCGAGCGGGGGAAGTTTTCCGCAAGGAAAGGGTGCAATGTTCGAGTCCAATACGATCTGGATGCCGGGGACTTCACTCCGCCTCCCGGCCGAAGCCATAGCAAGAAAGCGCGGGATGATGCGTTATGCGGTCTGTGCCGCAGGCGTGCCGTTGCTGTGGCGCCCAAACTTCAAATACAAGCTCGGCACCACAAACAGATTGAGCAGCGTCGAAGTGATCAAACCGCCGAGAATGACCACGGCCATCGGATGCTCGATCTCGTTTCCGGGAATCGCGCCCGCGATCACCAGGGGGATCAGCGCCAAGCCGGTGGTCGAGGCGGTCATCAAGATCGGCGCCAGCCGTTCTTTGGCCCCGCGCAGCACCAGACCGACGCCAAAGGTTTCACCTTCTTGCTCTTCGAGGTGCTGGAAGTGATTGATCATCAGGATGCCGTTGCGCGCCGAGATTCCCAAAACCGTGAGGAATCCGACCATCGAACCGAGCGAAATAACGCCGTCGCCCAGCCAGGCTGCCAGCACGCCGCCGACCAAAGCCGAGGGCAACAGCAAGAAGGACAGCGTTGCCAGACGCCCGTTCTTGAAAGAAGTATGCAGGAAGAAGAAAATGGCGATGCCGGCAATGATCGAAAAGATAAGCATCTTACGCTGGACAGCCTGCCGCTCGGTGTACTCTCCCAGCAGCACGGGATAGTACTCCTGCGGAAACTCGACAGTTGCCAACGCTGCTTCGACGTCCGCATAGACGTCGCCGAGATCACGGCCCTTGACATTGCCGCCCACGTCGATGCGGCGCTTGAGGTGTTCACGATTAACCACATTCGGCGTGGGCGCGACGCGCACCTCGGCGACCTCTTGCAACTGCACGTGACCGCCACCGGGAACGTCGAGCAACATTTCCTTGATATCGGTCACGCTGTTGCGTGCCGAGGGAATGCTCCACACATTCACGTCGTACGTGCGGTTGCCGATGTGAATGTCACCCGCCTCTTCACCGGCGATCATCGTAGTGGCCATGCGGCGAACGTCACCTGGCTTGAGGCCGTATTTCTGCGCCTTGACGAGATCCACCTTGACTTCAATCTGAGGAATCTTCTCCTGAAACGAGAAGTGCAGTTCGACGATGCCGGGAACTTTCGACAAGGCCTCTTTTACTTCCGCGGCCTTTTGGCCGAGCACATCCAGATCCGTGCCAAAGATGCGCACCACAATGGCTTCCGAGGTTCCGGTTAACACCTCGCGAATGCGTTCTTTGAGATAAGTTTGTACATCGCGATAGATTCCGGGATAGCCATCGACCGTGGTCTGAATTGCTTCCAGCGTCTTGTCATAGTCCACCTTCGGGTCAATACTAACCCAGTGTTCGGCGAAATACATACCGACGACTTCATCCATGATCAACGCTTGCCCGATGTGCGAGCCCAGGTTGAGCACGCCGGGAATTTCGAGCAGTTCCTCGGCGCTTTGAATGCTGATGCGTTGCATTTCCGGCCATGAGGTTCCGGGTTTGGTCAGCCAGTGCATCAGGAAATCTCTCTCCTTAAAGTCAGGAAGTAATGACTGACCGAGCCGCGGATAGATCAAAAGGCCGCCCAGAAGAAAGACGCCGACTGTGGCATAGGCCATGCCCGGTTTTTTGACAATTTTCGTCAGCAGCGAATCGTAGCCGCGCTGCAGCCAGCGGGTGAGCGGAGACTCGCGGTGCTCCAACGGCACGTTGCGTAACAGCAGAAAACTCATCGCCGGCGTAACAGTCAACGCGACCACCATGGAGGCTCCAATCGCTATCGCGTAAGAGAGGGCTAGCGGCTTAAAAAATGCGCCGGACAAACCTTCCATCACGAAGACCGGCCACAACGCCGCTATCTCGATTAGCGACGAGAAGATGATCGCGTGGCGTACTTCATACGAGGCTTCAAGAATAAGCCTCCCGAACGAAGTTTTCCGGCCCTCTTTTCGAGCCTCACGCAAACGCCGCACGATGTTTTCGACGTCGACAATTGCGTCATCGACCACGGCGCCTAAGGCGATTACCAGACCGGCCAGTACCATGGTGTTGATTGTGGTTCCCTGCCAGTGAAACACCATCAAAGCCGCCATCAACGACAAGGGAATCGCCGTACAACTAATCAATGCCGTGCGCCACTCGTAGAGAAAGGCAAAAAGAATGACAATCACCAGCAATGCCGCAATGAGCAACGCCTTGTTGAGATTGTCAATGGACATCTCGATGAAGGTGGCCGGGCGGAAGATGGCGGCGTCGATCTCCACGTCCGGCAGGCCGGGCCGCATGGCATCAATCGCCTTTTCCACCTCTTGTGTCACACGCAGCGTGTTGCCCCAGGGGAATTTTTCCACGATGAGCAGCAGGCCGATACCATCGTTGACGATGCCTTCGCCGATCATGGGCTGATGCCCCATGACGACCTCGGCCACGTCTTTCAGGTACAGTTGCTGGCCGTTTCTGACCGCAACCGGCATTTCACCCAAGTCCTTTGCCGTAACATTTTCATAATCTTTGACCAAGGGCAGAACGTGCCGGACTTGCAAGCGTTGATTCGGCGTATCGATCCAGCCGCCGGAGCCGACATGGTGCCCCTCAGAAAACTGGAACAACCCGACATCCAAAGCAGAAGTCGTGGCTTCCATTACTTCATCCAGCGTCACTTTGTGCTTCTTCATCCACTCCGGCACAACGTTCACCTGGAACATTTCAATGCGCTCACCCCAAATGGCAATATTGGCCACACCGGGAACGCGCAATAACCGTTGGCGGATCGTCCAGTAGGTGATCATCGATAAATCAACTACCGACTTGGTTTTGGAGGAGATTCCGATCTTCAACATACGGCTCGTCGCCGAGAGCGGCGGCAGCATAATCGGCGGCGCGGCCCAGGTCGGCAGAATCGGCGATATCGTGGTCAGGCGCTCGTGAACATTTTGCCGCGCCAGCAGCAAATCAGTGCCTGCCTCGAAGTACATTTTAATGGCAGACAAATCCGGAACCGATTTGGAGCGCATGACGGTCATTCCGGGGATTCCGGCAAGCACCTGTTCCAGCGGAACGGTTACCAGAGATTCGACTTCTTCCGGAGAAAGCCCGAGGCAGATGGTCTGAACTTCGACCATCGGCGGGGCAAACTCAGGGAAGACGTCCACTGGCATCTTGCCAAGTTGCCCGATGCCGAAGTACATCAGTCCCGCGGCGACGGCAATCACCAGGAACCGAAACTTCAGGCTCGTTCCAACAATCCATCGCATCATAGCGAACCTCTATGATTGATTTTTTTCAAAGCAAAGTTGAAAGTTTGAGAAACTGCTTGTCGCTGGTTTCTGGTTGCTGGTATACTGTTTTACTTCAATTCCGTAGTCCTGCCCCCTTGTGGGGCATTGCTGTAACCGCGACCTCATGGTTTTTGACCTCCGCCCACAAGGGTCGGGGACTAGAAAACCTGCGCAATACGAATCTTTCAAAACCAGCAACGAGCAACCAACGACCAGCAACAAGCGACCAGCAACCAACAACCAGTTAATGTCCAACCTTGAACTCGGTCCCGTACAGCTCGGCAACAGCAACAGTTGCGATCGTCGTGCCCGCCGGCGGACCGGAATTCAGAGTCACTGTATCCCCCGTAATTCTATCGATATCGACTTTGTGGCGAACGTATGTGCGCGGTGCCGGGCTGGTATAGACCCAGGTTTCTCCCTTCGGATCGTAGATCAGCGAAGAATACGGCACCACGGTCTTACCGCCCTGCTCGCGCACAGTTTCGGTTTGAACATCGAGCCGTTTTACGGCTTGCTCGGTTAGCGTCACTTTCTTGACGTCCGATCCGGGAATGGCTTCAACTTCAGCCGGGTGTTCGGCATGGTGGCCGGCATGATGCCTTTGACACGCGGTGATTTGCAGACCGACGATAAGCAGTGCTGCAATCATCAAACGGCTCAGATTCTTCATCGTTCTCTCCTTTGCGTTGTATGCTGGTTAAGAGCAGGCGGCTAGCGCCCGTCTCAATCAGGTCATTCTGTCGGAATCTTTTTTGATTTGTCATCAAGCCTTGGCTGGGAATTTCACCCAGCCAAGGCCATCAGAAGCGTACTCACATCGCAGGCTCGGCTTTTCCGCTCTCTCTCATTTGCGCCATCGCCTCGCGCATTTCTTCTTCGGTGACGACCGTGATGGGCAGATCGAGATCGGGTTCACGTTTCGCGCCAAAGAGCAAGTACATGGCAGGCACGCCGGCCAGGCTGTACAAGGTCGAGGTGATCAAGCCACCGACTACGACAACGGCCAGCGGTTGGGCGATTTCAAGACCGGCGATGTTACCGGCAAACGCCAGCGGCAAGAACACCAGCGCAAGCGCGACTGCCGTCAACAAGATGGGGCCAGCATGCTCGCGTGTGGCGTGTTGCACCAATTCGGCGCCAAACTGTTCACCCTCGCGCTCAAGACGCCGGTAGCGGCTGACCAACGACATGCTGTTGCGCGCGGTCAGGCCGAACACCGCAAATAATGCCACGATCGCGCCAAAGGAAACCGAACCGCCGGTGGTCAACCAGGCCGCCAGAGCGCCGCCAGCGAGTGACATCGGCAGGGTCACAAACACAACCGTCGCCAGGCGCCAACTCTGGAAGAACACTTGCAGCAGCAGGAAGATGCCAATGGCAGCGGCAATCGCGAAGGCGATCACGCGGTTTTGGGCAGCGAGCCGCTCCGCATACTGCCCTAATAGCTCAGCGCGATATTCGAGTGGAAAATCGATTTGGTCAATGCCGCTTTCGATATCGGCTGCGATAGCGGCAAGATCACGGCCGCGCACGTCGGCAACCACGTCAACGCGGCGCGCGACTGCGTCACGGTAGATTGCGGCTTCGCCCGGCATGATGCGCACATGAGCAACGTCTTGCAGGCGCACATGGCCGCCTTCGGGCCGGTCGATGAGAAGATTGGAAACACTTTCGACGCTATGGCGCACACTGGGCGCGCCCCACACGACGACGTCGAACACTTTCTGTTCTTCGAAAAGGCTGCCGACCACAATGCCCGAGACCAAGGACGTCGCGGCCCGGCGCACATCGCCAGGCTTTAGACCATATTGCTTGGCCCGTTCGATATCGACTTCGATTTCCAACGTCGGCATTTCTTCGGGATATTGCACCTGGGGATTGACAATGCCGCTCACCTTCGAGAGCATGTTCTGAACTTCTTCCGCCTTTTTGATGATCATATCCGTGTTTTCGCCATAAACACGCACGATCAAGTTTTCGCCGGTACCGGAAAGTTCCTCTCTCACCTTCAATTCACTATAAGTCAAAACTTCCGGTGATAATCCCGGATATCCGCTCACCACTTCCTGAACGCGCGCGACCGCGGCATCATAGTCGGCGGCAGGATCAATGCTGATCCAAATTTCACTGTCGTTGATGTTGGTGTGCTTATCCGACATAATCGCACGGCCAATATGTGAGCTGACATTGCGGACGCCGGAAATAGAGCGCAACTCACGGCTGGCCAGAGTTGTGATGCGAGTCATCGCCGGATGGGAAGTGGCCGGGCTGCCGGCCATGCGGACCACCAGGTCTGTCTCTTTAAAATCCGGCAGCAAAGATTCTTGACGCAAGAAGGCCAGGGACAGCAAGCCCACCAACGCCAGCACGCAGGCTGTAACAAACGCCGGGCGCGGGGCACGAGCCGCCCAGCCAAACAGGCCGGTGTAAAGGCCACGCAATACGCCCATAGCGGGAGAGTCGCCGGCCTGAAGTGATCCCTTGCGCAACAACAGCAGGCTCAACGCCGGAGTGATGGTTAAGGCAACCGCTAATGAGGCCAGCAAGGCCAAAATGTAGGAATTTGCCACCGGTTGCCAAAGCGCGCCGGAAACGCCTTCCAAAAGCAAAAGCGGCACCGCGGTTAACACCAGGATTGCTGTCGCGTAAAGCAAGGGGCTCCGTGTTTCGGTGACGGCTTCGTAAATAATGTTCGAGGTGGATTTGCCGCTACGCTCTTCGCGCGACTGGCGCAAACGCCGAACGATGTTTTCGACGCCGACGATGGCGTCATCGATAAGGGCAACCAAACCGATCATCAATCCGGCAATAATCATCATGTTAATTTCGACACCGCGCAGGTAGAGTACGCCTGCCGCGACGATGGCAGACACCACCACGCTTACGGAGGAGATTAGGGCCGTGCGCCAATTGAAGAAAAAGGCGAAAAGCGTCAGAATCATGAGAATGCCGCTGATCAGCAACGTCGAAGACAAATTGTTGACGGCCAGATCGAGGAAGGTTGCCGGACGAAACAACGTGGGATCCATTTCCACGCCGGCAAGGCCGTGACGCAGGGCAGCTAAGGGCCCGTTAAAAAACAAAGTATACAATTCTGAAGGTGCTTAATTTCGGGGCTTGATTGTGTAATTCCATTCGCCG
>JAKLJX010000033.1 GCA_023150945.1 bacterium
GATTGGGTAACACATATTATGAGGCAACGACGCCATTTCAAAAAACCTTCGGTAACAATATTTATGAGCCAATGCGCTTCCCGCCTGCTTGCGACAAAGGGCTTGCGCCCGAGCGCGCTGATCGGTATATTGCCCCCGCCTTTTCGGACCACCCCACCACGAGGAGCGTATGAGCGTATGATCGAACGAGCCGTTTGACCGGATGCCGCAGCCTTCTCCCACCCAAACTTCACCGAAGGCCGGCGCAACCAAACTGAGAGAGGGAGGTGTCGCATGCCGAATGCGAAATGCAAGCCCGTAATCCTGGCTTCACGATTCCCACCGCAGTCTTCATCCATCATTTTGGCGACCATAACTTAAACCACATTCCTGCCCGGAGGCCTGTTCTGCACCGTTGCAGTCTGTTGCCGGCAGCGGTGCCAACCGCCGCACGCCGTGCACCGCGCGCCAACTCGATCCCCGGCGGCAAGCCCCTGCAGAACAGCAAAGGATAATCCGGCCGGGCACGGTCAGCATGGTGATGCTTCAGATTTCCATCTCAACGAAGGAGACAATCATGGCTGAAGTCAAATCCACGGGTGGTGCAGCCCCCACCTACAAACCCTATGTTCCGCCGGAATCCTCCATGTCGGAATTCACCATGCGCGCCCTGCTCATCGGCCTGGTGATGTCGGTGGTGCTGGGCGCGGCGAATGCCTACCTGGGCTTGAAGGCCGGCATGACCATCGCCGCAACCTATCCGGCGGCGGTGATCGGCATGGCGCTGCTGCGCATCGTGAAAGGCTCGATTCTGGAGGAAAATTTTGCGCGTACCGTCGGTTCCATCGGTGAGTCGGTGGCGGCCGGCGCGATTTTCACGATCCCGGCTTTCTACATCGCCCGCATTTGGTATCCGCATTTTGCCACCACCGGGCACTATCTGGAATCCACCGCCATCATGGCCGCCGGCGGTGTGTTGGGCATCATGTTCGTGGCCTTGCTGCGCCGCGTGATGGTCGAAGACAAAGAACTCCCGTTTCCGGAATCCGTGGCGGCCTCCGAGATTCACAAAGCCGGGCGCAGCTCCGGCACCGGCGCGAAATTCCTGTTTGGCGCGATGGGCGCGGGTGCGTTGATTCAGGCGCTGGGCCAGTTCAAATTTTTCGCCACCACTTGGGAAAAGTTGGTGACGTTTTCCAAAACCAGCATTGGTCTGCAACGCAGCGGCGAAGTTACCGCGCAGGGCGGCATGCTGCTCAGCTCGCCCGGTATCAGCCCGGCTTACATCGGCGTGGGCTACATCATCGGGCCCAAGCTGGCTTCGTTGAACTTCAGCGGCGGTTTGCTGGCCTGGGGTTTGTTCGTGCCGATTCTCATGTATTTCATCGGGCCGACTTTGATCGCGGCGGGCGCCACGCCCGATGAAGGCACGTGGACGGCGATGGCCGGCAACATTTGGCGCCTGATTGTGCGGCCGATTGCCATCGGCGGCATGTTGGTGAGCGCGGGCTACACGCTGTTCCGCATGCGCAAGAGCCTGGCCACCGGCCTGGCACGCTCGATCAGCGACGTGAAAAAAGCGGCGGCCGGCGGCCACGTGACGGTGCGCACCGAGCAGGATTTGAAATTCAACTGGATCATGATCGGTATTCTGGCTGCCGGCGTGGCGACGTTTTTCATCTACAACTATTTTGCCAAAGATGTGACGGCAGCGCTGGTGGCGACGCTGGTCATGGTGATTGCCGGCTTCTTCTTCGCCGCGGTGTCCGGCTATCTGGTCGGCATCATCGGCTCGAGCAACAATCCCATCAGCGGCCTCACGCTTTCCACTTTGCTGGTGGCAGCTTTGTTGATGGTGGTGTTGGGCATGAAGGGCACCGAAGGCGTGGCCGCGGTTTTGGGCGTGGCCGCAGTGGTGTGCGTGGCTGCCGCGGTGGCCGGTGAAATGCTGCAGGATCTCAAGGTCGGTCACATTCTGGGCGGCACGCCCTGGAAGATGCAGGTCGGCGATCTCTTCGGCATTGCGCTCGCCGCCGCCGTGATGTTTCTGCCGCTCGTCATTCTGCACGAGGGCGACATCAAGGCCGGGCAGATGGCCAGCCCGCCATATGAGGGTGGCTTCGGCAGCCCGAAGCTCTCCGCGCCGCAGGCCAGCTTGATGGCGCTGCTGTCGCAAGGCATCGTCGGCGGCACCATGCCGTGGCCGCTGATTATCGTGGGCATGTTCATGGGCTTCGGCTTCATTCTCATGCAGGTGAGAAGCCCGATGCTGGTGAGCGTCGGCATGTATCTGCCCCTGGAAACGACCTTTGCCATTTTTGTCGGCGGCTTGATCAAGGGCCTGGTGGAAAGAGTGAATGCCAAGCGGCAGTTCAATGACGCGCAAAAAGCGCGCGTGGAAAACACCGGCGTGCTGCTCGCGTCCGGCTTGATCGCCGGCGAGGCGCTTATCGGCCTGCTGTTTGCCGGCCTCGCGTTCGCGGAGGTTCAGCTTTTTGCCATTTTCGAGAAGCCGTCGTTCCTCATCAGTCTGGTGGTGCTCGCGATCATCGGCTGGATTTTGGTGCAGATTCCGGTGAAGAATGCCGGCCGGCCGGATGAACCCGCGCCGCCGAGCGCCGTGTTTTAGTGTAATGGTTGTGGTGAATCATTCGCAGTCCCTGCCCCTGGTGCGCGGCCGTCGCAGCAACGGCACTCGCAATTGCAGCAGCGCCCGGCCAGGGGCATGACCGCGAAATTGACATGACACTGTTAACCTGACATTGTCACCCCCCAAGAATTGCCGCTGCGCCGCGGAGTTCGCAATCGCGATTGCCTGAATTCTCTGCGAACTCTGCGTCACCGCGGTTCAAATGTTTGCTTTGTGGTTCAGAATCGTTCAGAATTCTATTCTGATATTGAACGCCCCACGGCATACCAAACCCGCCCGCCATCGGATTTTTCCCGCCATTCTTGGGACTTGACTTTCGCAAAAGCCTTTCGTATTGTTGCGCCCGGTTGAACGAACCATGAATCTTGTCATGTCAAAAAAATCCGGTAAAAAGATGGGACGCAGCATGTTGCTGGCTTTGATCAGCCTCAACATGATTGTCGCGCTGCCGCCGGCAGGCGCGGCGTTCATCTTTTCCCGTGAACACCAGGGCGAAGCCGCGGCCGGCCGGGTGATGCAGGCCTGGACCGACGGCGAAGTGCTGGCCGGCTGCCACTTCCTCATCCCCAAAGCCGGCCAGGATGAGATTGCGGTCAGCCTCAAACGCAGCCTCGAACCGACGCCCCTGGTCAAATGTCGCATCTTGCTGGCAGTGGACTCCCCGCAAATCTCCAGCGGCGACGATTATTTTCAAGCCAACGATCTGCAATTCAATATTCCCCGCCTCGTTTTTCGGCAGCCGGTGAGCGAGCATTCCTCCGAAGGCTGAAAGCTTGCCCAACTCTTTCTCCAATTTTCATCACTCCCATCATTGATTCGGCGCCCGCCGTGCGCAACCGCAATGGTTTCGTCGCGGCATTCGGCGCCTGTTCACGCACGAACGGAATCGCAGGGTGGCAGGGAGGCTTGCGTTTATCACGATATGCCTGCAGCCAGGAGTATGCGATGTCCAGTTTCAAAGAGGACCAGGAGAACTTCACCGTCAGACGGTCCGCGCTGGAGCAAAATACCGCGCGCGACCTGCAAAGCCTCGCCCAACTGATTTCCGCGGAGCAACGCCGGCATTTGCTGCGCAAGCTCTTCGCCGGGGATGCCCAGCGGTTTGATTTGCTGTGCGCACAACTCGAGACCGCGCCCGCCTGGAATCTGGCGCGCCGCCTCTTGCACCAGCATTTCAAGGTGCATGGCATCAATCCCTATCAGGAGGAAGCGCGGCGATTCTCCAGCTTGGTTTACAAGCGCTATTTTCCACAGGATGCCTACGTTTAGGCTCCGGCGCAACTCAACCGAAAACACTGCAATTGAGGATAGCATCATGCCACTCAATCAGATCTTTTTGATCATCATCGGCGGCGGCATGGTCGTCGGCATGCTGTACCTGTTCGTCCGCGTGCTGTTACGGCCCACGTCCAACCATACCGCAACCGAAGCCCATTCGGGCAGCAGCACCAAAACCGGCGTTGCCGGCAAAGCCAAAGCCTGATTGCCACCGAAAGTCCCGGCGCCGGCAGTGCGGCGCCGGGCCTTTCGAAATTTGGCTTGCGCGAGTTGAAATTTATGCTAGGTTAGGGCGGAGCTTGATTCACAGGTTGATGACGGCAACCGGATTGTAACGATGAAAAAAAATCAACAAGGATTTGCATGTCACCGAGCAACGCCTTACTACAACCGCATGAAATCAGACTCCCTTCTGTTTCACGCCCTCCCCGCCTCGCATTTCACCTCTCGAGAAATTTTACCCTGATCATCGCTCTCGCGCTAACCCTGTTCCTGCCCGCAGTTCCCGCAGGGGCGTTGCCGGTGCACGGCGAATTGCGCGCCCTCCACGCGGACGCGGCCGGCCTTCCCGCCGGGCAGGCTGAATCTGCCGCGCAGCAGGAGGCCCCCGCCGCCGGGCACCAGAGCCTGGGCGAGCAATTGCCGTTATGGAGCGGCTTCCCCTTCGTCGGCATTCTGCTCTCTATTGCGCTCTTCCCCTTGCTGGCGCCACAATTCTGGCATCATCATTTCGGCAAAATCACGGCGGCCTGGGCACTGCTGTTCGCCCTGCCCTTCGTGCTGCAATTTGGCGGTGTGGCACTGCATGAAATCCTGCACATCTACCTGAAGGATTACCTGCCCTTCATTATCCTGCTTTGGGCACTTTACACCATCTCGGGCGGCATTTTGGTAGAGGGCGCGCCCGCCGGCCGGCCGGCCACCAACACGGTGATGCTGGCCATCGGTACTTTGATCGCCTCCTGGGTCGGCACCACCGGCGCCTCGATGCTGTTGATCCGCCCGATGCTGCGCATGAACCAGGAGCGCAAACACAAGGTGCACGTGGTCATCTTCTTCATCTTTCTGGTGAGCAATTTGGGCGGCTCGCTGACGCCGCTGGGCGATCCGCCGCTCTTCCTCGGTTTTTTGCACGGCGTGCCGTTCTTTTGGACCATGAAGCTGATTCCGGAAATGTTGACGGTGTCCCTGCTCGTGCTCGGGTTGTTCTATCTCATGGACACCATGCTGGCGCGGCGCGAGGGGCTCGCGGCCGGCACCCACAAATCCCGCGGCATCCGGCTGCGCGGCCTGCAGAATTTGATTTTTCTAGCGGGCGTGGTTGCGGGTGTGCTGTTCAGCGGTTTGGTGAAAGTGGGATCTTTCAACGTGCTCGGCATCGAGCTGGCCACGCAAGATGTCGTGCGCGACCTGTTTTTGATTCTCATGGGGCTGCTCAGCCTGCGGCTGACCGCACCCGAGGTGCGCCAGGGCAACGGCTTCACCTGGTTTCCCATTCAAGAAGTGGCCATTCTGTTCGCCGGCATCTTCATGACCATCATCCCCATGCTGGCGATGCTGCGCGCCGGCACGCAGGGCGCGATGGCGTTCATCATCGGCGCGGTGCATGAACCCTGGCAGTACTTTTGGGCGACCGGCGGCTTGTCGAGCTTTTTGGACAATGCCCCGACCTATCTCACTTTTCTGAGCACGGCGCTCGGCCAGTTCTACCCCGGCCAGGTGGAGCTGGAGGCGTTGCATCACCTCATCGCCGACCACGAAATCTACTTGAAGGCAGTCTCCTGTGGGGCGGTGTTCATGGGCGCCAACACCTACATCGGCAACGCCCCCAACTTCATGGTGAAATCGATTGCGGAAGAAAGCAAGATTCCCATGCCCAGCTTTTTCGGCTACATGCTCTATTCGCTGGCGATTTTGATTCCCTGTTTTGTTCTGATAACACTCATTTTCTTCAAATAGTGGTCCAAGGTTCCGTCGCAATCTGTGGCGCAGGCAAACAGCGCCACAGGCGTGCAATGGTGCAGCGAAGGGCAAGACCCCGACAATCGGCCGGACAAAACAGCGGATCACTAACGTCGTGGCAATGGAAGGGAGGAAAGGGATGGCGCGGCACACCAAAATCTTCATCGGGCTGGTTGCCGGCGCGGTCGCCGGCGTGCTCTGTAACAAATTCCTGCAGGACACGGCGCTGGTCGCATTCGTGCAGAAATACCTGAGCGACCCGCTCGGCCGGATCTTTCTCAACCTGCTGATCATGGTGGTGATTCCGCTGGTGTTCTCCAGCCTGGCGCTGGGCGTGGCGCAATTCGGCGATCTCAAACAGCTCGGCCGCGTCGGCCTGCGCACGATCGGCTATTTTCTGCTGGTCACCGCCATCGCCGTGACCATCGGCCTGGTGCTGGTCAACACCATTCGCCCCGGTGACTATCTGCCCGCCGCGACCAAAGAGAAGCTGATGGCGCAGTACAGCAAGGAAGCCACCGAGAAGATGGGGGCCGCCGAGCAGGCGAGCACCGAATTCGGCATTCAAACCCTGGTCAACATCGTACCGCGCAATCCCATTGCCGCGGTGGCGCGGCCCAATCCCGACATGCTGGCGTTGATCTTCGTGGCCTTGCTGGCGGGCGTGGGCCTCACCCTGATTGCCCAGGACAAGGCGCAGCCCGTCGTCCGTTTGCTGGAGGGCGTGTACGAGATTTCCGTCAAGATCATCAACCTCGCCATGAAGCTGGCGCCCTATGGCGTGGCGGCGCTGATTTTCAGCGTCACGTCGCGCTTTGGCTTCGATCTCATCGTCGCGCTCGGCATGTACGTGCTCACGGTTTTGCTCGGCCTGGCGCTGCATCAATTCGGCGCATTTTCGGTGCTGGTGCGGTTGTTTGCGCGCTATCACCCGCTGAAGTTCTTCAAAAAGGTGGAAACGGTGATGCTCACCGCGTTTTCCACCAGCTCGAGCAATGCCACCCTGCCCACGACACTGATGGTCTCGCAGGAGAATCTCGGCATTCCGCCCAAAATCTGCGGCTTCGTCATTCCGCTGGGCGCGACCATGAACATGAACGGCACGGCCCTGTTTGAAGGCGTGACCGTGCTGTTTCTCGCGCAGGTCTTCGGCGTGCATCTCGATCTCTCCATGCAGTTGATCGTGGTGATCATGAGCGTGTTGACGGCGGTGGGCGCGGCGGGCGTGCCCTCCGGCTCGATTCCGTTGCTCATTCTGGTGCTGCAGATGGTGCACGTGCCGCCGGAAGGCATTGCCATCATTCTCGGCGTCGACCGGATTCTCGACATGTGCCGCACGGTGTTGAACGTCACCGGCGACATCACCTGCGCGGCCTACGTCGCGCGCAGCGAAGGCGTGGTGTTGAAGGAGTAGCACGCTGTGCCTGGCAGGCATGTGCGCCGCGGAGAGGTGCAGAGCGCAGCGTCTGTGTGGTTCTGACCATGACTTTGATGCGGCGCGGTGAACCAAACGACTGGCCAGTTGCCCGCATGTGTAGAATTGGCCTCGCGCTATGTCATGCAGACGGATCTCGTGAAATATTTGCACTGCGCCCAAGTCTTGACTGAGTTCTTGCGCGATGACATTGCAACTGGTTTTGCCCGTAATGGTTTTGGCTAAACTCTTTCCCCGTGCCGTCCGAGGGCTTCAGTTTTCACTGATTTGAAAACTGGTGTAGACACTTGGCATGAAAAGACCATTGAACAATCTCCAACGCGGCTTGCTCGCCGGCGGCCTCATTTTCAATCTGTTGATGACGTGCCCACCGCTGGGCATGGCGGCCGTGCTTTGCTCCGGCCCGGAGGAAAGCGTTGACCTGCCCTCCTGCCCGCTCCTCACCAGAATCAGCGATGCCGAGATTGCCGCCGGTGTTCCGAGCTTCATGCCCAAGTCCTCGCAGGAGACCGAGTTTCTCCTGCTGAAACGGCTGCGGGCGAGCGCCGTGGCGCTCAGCAGCAGGATAGTTTTGTGGCACGAATCCCGGCTGATCGCCGAAGTTAACGAGTATCCGCTCGCCAACGATCTTCATTTCAACCAACCGCGCGTTTCTTTTCGCCAGCCTTCCAGCGAGCATTCTCCCGCAGGCTGACCTTTTCCCTTCCTGCCGGCGCGTGCTGCCGTGGAATTGCCGGCACGCGCCCAATTCTCCACAATAATCACAGCCAATTTCGAAAGTGGCGCCCTCCGTGGAAAACCGGCGGTTTTCCACGGGCAAAGTCGCAGCGGTGCCGCCTTCACCCGACAAGCATACGGTCGCTTCACCTCGCCTCGGTTGCAGGCGGGCCGCGCCGGCGCTCGGTTAACGCATGATCATTCGAACCGCCTGCGGTCCAACAAAATGAATTGCTGAAAGGGAGTGCTTGTGGAACTCGGTCTCACCCTCGGGTGCAGCGTCTTTGCGCTGCTGTTTGCCGGATATCTGGCAAAATGGGTATTGCGGAATGACGAGGGCACGCCGGCGATGCGCGAAATTGCCGACGCCATCCGCGAAGGCGCCGAGGCATTTCTCGCGCGCCAATACAAGACTATCGCGCTGCTCACGGTGCCGGTGGCGGCGGTGCTTTATGTGCTTTACGCTTTCGTGCGGCCCGGCACGGCGCATGACCCGGTGCCGGAAGTCCTGCTGGCGGCTTATGTCGCCGGTTCGTTCGTTTTGGGCGCGATTTGCTCGGGTATTGCCGGCTACATGGGAATGTTTGTCTCGATCCGCGCCAACATTCGCACGGCCTCGGCCGCGCGCACGAGCTTGAATCGCGGCTTGCGCATTGCGTTGCGCGGCGGCGCGGTTTCCGGTTTGTTTGTGGTGGCGATGAGCTTGCTCGGGGTCGGTGGCTTGTTTGCAATTCTCAAAGCGCTCGGCACGAAGCCGGAGCACATTCCGTTCTTGATTGTCGGCTATGGCTTCGGGGCGAGTTTCGTGGCGCTGTTCGCGCAGCTCGGCGGCGGCATCTACACCAAAGCCGCGGATGTCGGCGCCGATCTCGTCGGCAAAGTCGAAGCCGGCATTCCGGAAGATGATCCGCGCAATCCCGCGGTGATTGCGGATCTCGTGGGCGACAATGTCGGAGACTGCGCCGGCCGTGGCGCGGATTTGTTCGAATCCACCGCGGCCGAAAACATCGGTGCCATGATTTTGGGCGCCACCCTGGCGCTGTCGGCGCAACAAAGCGGCGCGGTTTTCTCCGCCGGCGTCGTGGGCGTGATGCTCTTCCCGCTGGTGGCGCGTGCTTTCGGTTTAATCGCTTCGATCATCGGCATCATGGTGGTGCACACCAAAGAAGACGGCGACCCGATGCACGCGCTCAATCGCGGCTACTATCTCACCACCGTGCTGGCCGCGCTGGGGTTTGGCGCGGGCTGCTACTGGCTGTTGGATTCGCCGCAAGCGCCGCAGGCCTGGTGGCATTTCTGGCTGTGCGGCTTGATTGGCCTGGCCACCGCGATGGCGTTCGTCTACCTCACACAATACTACACCGAGTACAAGTATCGTCCGGTGAGGGAAATCGCCCGCGCCTCGCTCACCGGGCCGGCGACCAACATCATCACCGGCTTGGCAGTGGCGCTCGAGTGCACCGCGCTGCCGGTGGTGGTGATTTCGGTGGCGATCATCGCCTCCTATCACCTCGGCCAAAGCAGCGGCTTGAGCCACGCCGGTTTGTTCGGCACGGCGGTGGCGACCATGGGCATGCTCGGCACCGCCGCCTACATTCTGGCGATGGACACCTTCGGCCCGATCGCAGACAATGCCGGCGGCATCATCGAAATGAGCCAACAGCCGGAAGAAGTGCGGAAGAAGACCGATCGTCTCGATGCTGTGGGCAACACCACGAAAGCGCTGACCAAGGGATATGCCATCGGCAGCGCGGCACTCGCGGCCTTTCTGCTCTTCTCCGCTTATCTTGATGAGTTGAGAAATTTCGGCAAGCCGCTGCAAGCGGTTGACATCGCCCAGCCCGAGGTGTTCATCGGCGGTTTGCTCGGCGCGACGCTGATCTTCCTCTTCGCCGCGCTCGCGATTCGGGCCGTGGGCAAGGCGGCCTATTACGTCATCAATGAAGTGCGCCGCCAGTTCAAAGAAAATCCCGGCATTCTGCAGGGCACGGTCAAGCCTTCCTATCGGCAGTGTGTGGACATTGTGACCGCCGGCGCCTTGCGGGAAATGGTGCTGCCCGGCGTGCTCACCGTGGCCACGCCCATCGCAACCGGCCTCATTTTCAAACAATTTCAACTCGGCGCCGAGGCCGTGGCCGCGCTGTTGATGGTCGGCACCATGGCCGGCATTTTGGTCGCGACCATGCTCAACAACGGCGGCGGCGCGTGGGACAACGCCAAGAAGTTCATCGAAACCGGCGAATACGGCGGCAAAGGCTCGGACCCGCACAAAGCCGCGGTGGTCGGCGATACGGTGGGCGATCCCTGCAAAGACACCGCCGGGCCGTCCTTGCACGTCGTCATCAAGCTGCTCAGCACGATCACGCTGGTGCTGGCGCCCTTGTTCATTTGACTCGCAATGCAAAGGAGGAGAGGATGGAAAGAGGAATCAGTGTACTCGGCATGTTTGCGATGATCGGCCTCGCCTATGCCTTGTCCTATGACCGCCGCCGTTTCCCCTGGCGGGTGGTGTTTTGGGGAACCGCGCTGCAGTTGCTGTTCGCGTTTTTCATACTCTGGACGAATGCCGGCAAGATCGCCTTTCAATGGACGGGAGACAAGGTCACCGCCTTTCTCGGATTTACCCGCTACGGCACCGAGTTTCTCTTCGGCAACCTGGTCAAGCCGGAATATCAAAACACCTTCGGCATGCAGTTCGCCTTTGCGGTGCTGCCCACCATCGTCTTTTTCTCGGCGGTGATGTCGATCCTCTATCATCTCGGCCTCATGCAGAAGATCGTCGCGGGCATCGCCGTGGTGATGGCGAAGACCATGGGCACGAGCGGTGCGGAATCGCTGTCATGCGCCGCCAACATCTTCGTCGGCCAAACCGAAGCGCCGTTGTTGATCCGGCCGTTTGTGGCGCAGGCGACCAACTCCGAATTGATGGCGGTCATGTGCGGCGGTTTCGCCACCATTGCCGGCGGTGTGATGGCCGGCTACATCCTGATGGGCATTCCTGCGGCGCATATTCTCGCGGCGAGCGTCATGTCCGCCCCGGCGGCGCTGGTGATGGCCAAGATTATTCTGCCGGAGAGAGAGGAGCCGGTGACGCGCGGCCACGTCAAAGTGCCGCCCACCAAGGTTGCCGGTGATGTGATCGAAGCGGCAGCCATTGGCGCAGCGGACGGCATGAAGCTGGCGGTCAACGTCGGCGCGATGCTGCTGGCCTTCATCGCCCTCATCGCGGTGATCAACGCCGGCATGGGCATTATTCACAATGCGCTGGCGGGCCTGGGCTTTCCCTATTTCCCCGGCGAGCTGCGCATTCTGTTCGGCTGGATTTTCGCGCCGCTCGCCTGGCTGATGGGCGTGCCCTGGCAGGATTGCATCGAGTTCGGCAATCTGCTCGGCACCAAGATTTCAATCAATGAATTCGTCGCCTATCTGCATCTGGCGGAGCTGATCAAAACCGGCGGCATGAGCGAGCGCGCCAACCTCATCGCCACCTATGCCCTGTGCGGCTTCGCGAATTTTTCCTCGATCGCGATTCAAATCGGCGGCATTGGCGGCATGGCGCCTGAGCGCCGCGGCGACCTTGCCCGGCTCGGCTTGCGTGCCATGTTCGGCGGCGCGCTGGCAAGCTGGATGACCGCCGCGATTGCCGGCATGTTGGTTTGAATCGAAACACAACCGAGTTCTCAATCACCTTTGCGCACGTGCCGGCCGCTGCGCCGGCACGCACTCTTACCTATCTGAAAAGGAGCCTCATCCATGTCCCTGTCTGCCTGGATCACCATGCTGTCGACTTGGGGAATCATCACGGGCTACACGGTTTATTTCTTTCTCAAGGTGATGAAAGCGCCGCAAAAGATGGATCGGGACGACTAGTTTTTGTCACCGTGATTCATGAAAGGGGTCCATCGTTGTGTCATCCAGAGGGATCTTGTGAAGCAATCGTCACCGCGCCAGCGCAGCGCTGACTTTTGTCTGCAGGCAGGTGACTTGCGCGACGACCCGGCATTGCCCCGTTTTTTTGGTTTGTCAATTTCACCAAGTTGCCCGATATTCCGCCTTCCGGCGCGTCTGTGCCGGTGCTGTTTTGCTCCACAAAAATTGCAGCCGCGATTCTGCCATTGCACCAGCCGCGCTGCCGCATTCATCCGGTTCCGACGCTCGGGAGCTTTTCTGAAAGACGACTCGCAACGCTTGCCCGCGGCAACCCCCTCGCCCGCTGCCACCAACCTGGCGCGGCGCCTCGGTTTGCCCTCCGCAATTCTAATCGTGCTGGGATTGATCATCGGCTCGGGAATCTTCCTCACGCCGCAAAACATCGCGGCCGCGGTGCAAGTGCCGGGATTGATGATTGTCGTGTGGGTGGTGAGCGGGCTGCTCACGCTTGCCGGCGCGCTCACCAACGCTGAAATCGCCGCTGAGATCACCGAATCCGGCGGACAATACGTCTACTTCCGCGTGCTGTACCGCGACTGGATGGCTTTCCTCTACGGCTGGACCTCCTTCATCGTCTATCAAACCGCCTCGATTGCCGCGATCGCGGTTGCGTTCGCGCGCTATCTGGAGTACTTCGTTCCGTTGCCCCATCTCAGTCCGGCGCTGGAGGCGTGGCAATTGCCCCTGTTCAGCAACATCACGCCCCTTGCCGATTTCGGCGTCAAGGCGGCCGCCATCCTCAGCATTCTTTTGCTGACGTGGGTAAATTATCGCGGCGTGGAATTCGGTGCGGCGGTGCAGAATGTCTTCACCGCGCTGAAAGTGCTGGCGCTCGGCGGCATCGTCGTGTTTGCGTTCACCTCGGCGCAGGGCAGTGTGGCGAACTTCTTCCCGTTGTGGGGCGCGCCGCCCTCCGGAAATTGGCTCGCCGCGGTGGGCGTGGCCATGATCGCGGCGCTCTGGTGCTACGACGGCTGGAACAATCTCACCTACATTGCCGGCGAGGTGAAGGAGCCGCAGAAGAACATTCCGCGGGCGCTGGTGCTGGGCACGCTCGCAACCATCGCGCTCTACTTGCTCATCAACCTGGCCTTTCTCTACGTGATGCCGATCACCGAGATTGCCGCCTCCAAGCTGGTGGCGGCGGAAGCCATGGCAAAAGTTCTGGGCCCGTGGGGCGGCGGTTTCATCGCACTCACGGTAATGATCTCCACCTTCGGCATTGTGAACACGACCTGCCTGACCGCCTCGCGCCTCTATCAGGCCATGGCGCAAGACCGGTTGTTCTTTGCCGGCTATGCTGAAATCCATCCCGTCTATCGCACGCCGGGCAAGGCGCTGCTGGCGCAAGGCGTGTGGTCGGCGCTGTTGACGTTCACCGGCACCTACGAACAGCTTTTTCTCTACGCCATTTTTGCGGCGTGGATTTTCTACGCGCTGGGCGCGGCCGGCATCTTCGTCCTGCGGCGCAAATTTCCCAATCCGCAGCGCGCCTATGCCACGCCCGGCTATCCGCTCGTGCCGCTGCTCTTCGTGCTGGTTGCGACTTGGTTCGTGATCAATACGCTGATCGAACAAACCGCTGACTCGCTGGTGGGCCTGCTTTTAGTGCTTGCAGGTTTGCCGTTTTATTTGTATTGGAAAAGGCAATTACAATCAACCTTCCAACCTGAGCAACCGTCATGACGACTTCCTATCGCCAATCAGTGGGCTTGCGGCTCTTCATCATTGCCGGACTGAGCCTGGTGCTGTTGATTCCCGCCACGTTGATCATTCTGCTGATCAATGAACGCGAACAGCGGCGCGATCACGCCATTCTCGAAGTCAGCGAAAAGTGGGGGCAAAGCCAGGTCATCGCGGGTCCAATCCTCACCATTCCCTACCGGCGTGCCGTGAGCAGCAATGACGGCAAAACCGTGACCACCGTGATGGAGAATGCCCACTTTCTGCCGGAGCAATTGCAGGTGACCGGTGAACTGGTGCCGGAAATCCGCCACCGCGGCATCTATGACGTCGTGCTTTATCAATCCGATCTGCAGTTGACCGGCACGTTCACGGCGCCCAATTTCGGCGAGCTGAGCATTGCTCCGGAGAACATTCTCTGGCAGGAAGCGGTATTCGCACTCGGCATCAGCGACTTGAAGGGCATTCGTGAAACCATCGTGATCAAGTGGAACGAGCTTGACCACATCGCCAATCCCGGCATCGAATCAAAGGACGTCCTGTTCTCCGGCATCAGCACCAAGCTGGCGGTGCAGCCGGCGACGCCGGGCTACTCCTTTTCCGTGGGCTTGAAATTGAACGGCAGCGGTGAGCTGCAGTTTTTGCCGGTGGGCAAGGAGACCAAGGTCAACATCGCGGCGGCCTGGGGCAATCCCAGCTTCGTGGGCAGCTTTCTGCCGGTCACCCGGGAAGTCCGGCACGATCGTTTCAACGCGGCGTGGAGCGTGCTGCATCTCAACCGCAACTACCCGCAGCAGTGGCTCGGCCCGCGGCAGGAGTTGCTCGCCTCGGCCTTTGGCGTCAAACTGCTGCTGCCGATCGACGAATATCAAAAAACCACGCGCTCGGCCAAATACGCCATCATGTTCATCGCGCTGACGTTCCTGGCGTTTTTCATGATCGAGATCCTGAACAAGAAGATCCTGCATCCGATTCAATACCTGCTCGTGGGCTTTGCCCTGCTGGTGTTTTACACGTTGCTGCTGTCGATCTCGGAATACCTGCACTTCAACCAGGCCTACTTGATCGCCAGCGCCGCGGTGGTGCTGCTGATCAGCGCCTACACCCGGGGCATGCTGCAGAACAATGTGATCACGCTCATCATCGGCGGCATTCTGGTTCTGCTCTACGGCTTTTTGTTCGTGATCCTGCAACTGCAAGATTATGCCCTGTTGCTCGGCAGCATCGGCCTGTTCGTGATTCTCGCGCTGGTGATGTATTTGACGCGCAACCTCGACTGGTTCGGCGTCGGCAAGGCGGACTGAGGCGCAGCGACGCGGAGACCTTGCCGGCCTTGCAGAAACGCTTCGCATTCGAAAAGTAGCCATGCACCCACACGACTACATCCTGATTCTTGATTTCGGCTCGCAATACACCCAACTCATTGCCCGCCGCATTCGCGAGCAAAACGTCTATTCTGAAATCAAACCGTGTACGCTCACGGCGGCGGAGATCAACGCGCTGCAACCCAAGGGCATCATCCTCTCCGGCGGGCCCAATTCGGTGTATGACGCGAATGCGCCGGCGTTCGCGACCGAAGTTTTTCAGCTCGGCGTTCCGATTCTCGGGTTGTGCTACGGCCAACAATTGCTGGCGCACCATCTCGGCGGCCGCGTGCAGCCCGCGCGGCAGCGCGAATACGGTTTTGCCACGCTGCAGGCAGTGGCCGAGAACGCGCTGTTGCAGGGCGTGCCGGCCAGCAGCCAGGTGTGGATGAGCCACGGCGACAGCGTGGCGGAACTGCCACCGGATTTTGTCGCGCTCGGTCGCACCGAGAATTCCGCCTATGCCGCTTTCGGCCATCCCGCGCGCAAATGCTACGGCCTGCAATTTCATCCCGAAGTGGCGCACACCACCGCCGGCGTCCAGATGCTGCGCAATTTTGTTTTTGCCATCTGCGGCTGCACGCCGAACTGGAATCCTGAGAATTTCATCAGCGCGACGGCGGAAGCGATTCGCGACCGCGTCGGCCGGGAACAAGTCATCTGTGCGCTTTCCGGCGGCGTGGATTCCGCGGTGGCCGCGGCGCTGGTGCACCAGGCCATCGGGCCGCAGTTGCATTGTGTTTTTGTCGATCACGGCTTGTTGCGCTGGCAGGAGGCCGAGCAAGTGTCCGCGGTGTTCTCACGGCAATTCGGCCCGGCCTTTCGCAAGGTGGAGGCGGCGGAGCTCTTTCTGAGCCGGCTGCGCGGGGTGACGGATCCGGAGCAAAAACGCAAGATCATCGGCGAGCAGTTCATTCGCGTATTCGAAGCCGAAGCGCGGCAGCTCGCCGGCATTCGCTTTTTGGTGCAGGGCACGCTCTATCCCGACGTGATTGAGAGCGTGTCGCCCACCGGCGGGCCGTCGGTAACGATCAAAAGTCATCACAACGTCGGCGGTCTGCCCAAAGATTTGCAGCTCGAGCTGATCGAGCCGTTGCGCGAACTGTTCAAGGATGAAGTGCGCCGCGTCGGCGCCCGGCTCGGCCTCGATCCCGCCATTCTCAACCGCCATCCCTTCCCGGGGCCGGGCCTGGCGGTGCGCATTCTCGGAGAAGTGACGCCGGAGCGGATCGAGTTGCTGCGCCAGGCGGATCACCTCTTCATCAGCGAGCTGCAAGATCAAGGCTGGTACGATCAGGTTTGGCAGGCCTTTGCCGTGTTGCTGCCGGTGCAGTCCGTGGGCGTGATGGGCGACAACCGCACGTATGAAATGACTGCGGCGCTGCGCGCCGTCACCTCGACCGACGGCATGACGGCGGATTGGGCGCGCCTGCCGCACGACTTGCTCATGAAAGTTTCCTCCCGCATCACCAACGAAGTGCGCGGCATCAATCGCGTGGTATACGACATCAGCGCCAAACCGCCGAGCACGATCGAGTGGGAATGACGCCGGCAGACCGATCGCAACTGCCGGCCTTCCTCTTCATCAAACTTAACCTGCCTTTCATCATCCGCTAACACGCCTGCGGTATCTTCGCGCAAATCGCAACATGTCCCAGCAGGCGTTTCCTCCATGCAGACTATTGCCACGGCCCTCCTGGCAGCACTTGTCCTGAGCGGCCTGATCTATCTCATTCAAGCCTGGTGTGTTCTCTACCAGACGCGACGCAAACAGCAGCACACTGCCTCGCTGCCGCCGGTGTCGATTTTGAAGCCGCTGTGCGGCCAGGTCGATGGCCTGGCGGAGAATCTGGAGAGCTTTGCCCGGCTGCGCTATCCCGAATACGAAATCATCTTCGGGTTGAAATCGGCCGGCGATGAGGCCATTGCGGTTGCGCGTGCTTTCCAGGCGCGCCATCCCGAGTTGCCCATCAAGATCGTCATTGACGAGCGGCAATTCGGTTTCAACCCCAAGGTCAACAATCTCGTGCCGATGATGGTGCACGCCAGTTACGATCTGCTGTTGATCAGTGATGACAACGTGCGCGTGCCGCCGGACTATCTGCGCGACACGGTCGCCGAAATGACCGAAGGCACGGGGTTGGTCTACAATCTCATCTGCGGCCTGGGCGGCGAGCGGCTGGGCTCGATTCTGGAGAATCTGCATCTCAATTCGTTCATCGCGGGCAGTGTTTGCTTTCTGCACACGCTGCTGCGTCACCCGTGTGTGATCGGCAAATCGATGTTGTTGCGCCGCTCGACGCTGCAACAGACCGGCGGCTTGCAGCAGGTGCGCAACGTGCTGGCGGAAGACTACCTGCTCGGCCGTCACTATCAGAGGCAGGGCTATCGCGTGGCGCTGTGCCGCACGCCGGTATGCAACTTCAACGTCACCTGGCCGCTGCGCAGCTTTTGGCGGCGGCACGTGCGCTGGGCGAGAATGCGCTTCTGGATCGGCACCTACCGCTACGCGGCGGAATGGCTCGGGAATCCGCTGGCCATTGCCCTGGCCTGGTCGCTGGTCGAACCTGGCTGGTTCAGCGGAGGCGTCTTTGCCGGACTGGCAGCGGCCAAGTCAGTGGCGGATTGGCTGCTGGCACGCCGGCTTTCGCCGGCAGTCGACTTTCGGCATTTCCTGCTGATGCCGGTGAAAGACCTGCTGATCGCGCTCGTTTGGTTTGCGCCCTTCACCAGCCGGACGATTCGCTGGCGGGAGAAAAAGCTGGTGGTGGGATTGGGTTCGAAGTTGCGGCCTCATCGCGAAAATAGCGGCGCCGGTGTGCTTCACCATACCTCCCTTCCGGTTTTGAGTTAGTTCGTCTCTCCGTGGCCCCGGACGGCTGACCGAAACCGGATTCCCCATAAAAAAAGAACGCGCGGCCAGGAATTGGCCGCGCGTTCTCATTTTCATCTCCACCCGAAGAATCCCCGCCCCGTTCAACCGCCTTCTGCCTCAAGCATAACGAATCCATCTGATGACTTCCGGCAGCGTGGGCCGTTTGCCGTACATCAACACACCGACGCGAAAAATCTTGCCGCTCAGCCACACGCAGCCGATCAGCGTCAGCACCATCAACATGATCGACAACGCGATCTCCCACGGCGTCACGGTTTCGAGCGCGATGCGAGTCATCATGGTGATGGGGGCAAAAAAGGGGATCATCGAGAGCACTTGCGTGGCCGGCGCCGTGGGGTTGTTGATGATGTAGATGCTGGAGAGAAACGCCACCACGAACACCAGCGTGATCGGCATCGCCAGGTGCTGGGCATCCTGGTCGGAATTCACCAGCGAGCCGACGCCGGCATAGAGCGAGGCATAGAGAAAATATCCCAACACGAAGAACAAGACGAAAAAGCCGAGCACCGCAACCGGAATTTGGGTTAGCTCCATGCCCGGTCCGGCTGGGGCGCCGAACATGGCGGCGAGCGAGATGCCGTAGAGCGACACCAGGCCGGCCACCGTGGCCCAGATCAGAAATTGCAGCAGGCCCATGGCGCCGACGCCGAGCAGCTTGCCGGCCATAAGATAGAAAGGCTTCACCGAAGAAATGACCGATTCCACCACGCGCGACGTCTTTTCCTCCAGCACGCTGCGCAGGATGATGGTGCCGTAGAGAATCATCGCCATGTAAAGGAAAAAGCACAGAATCCAGGCCACCACCACCTTCATTTCACTTTCTTTCTGCTCCCGGCCTTCCTCGCTGAGCTTGAAAGCCTCCAAATCGACCGGCCGCATCAGCGTGCGGATGCGATCGCCATCCAGACCGGAGCGTGCCAGCCGCTGATCGATGACGGCCTTGGTGATGGCATCCTCGATCGCCTCATTCTTGCGGAAATCGCTGGCCGTCTGGCCGTAGATTTCGGCGTGATTGTTTGCATAGATGCCGGCCTCGAGCAAAACGTAGTAATCCAGATCACCGGCGGCGATGCGCTCCGCCAGTATTTTCTTGGTGACGTCCAGATTCGGGACCGTCTCGACTTTTTCCAGTAGAAACAGGCGCACGCCCGCGGGAGTGGTGGCGTCGAGATATTTTTCCAAACCGGCAAACAGGTCGCCGGTGCCGTCCACCACACCGACTTTCTTGATTTCCTCCGAAGTGGCCGTGGCCAGCCAGATTTGCACGCCAAAGAGGCCGATAATGAACACCGGCATGAGCACCGTGCCGATGAGGAAGCCCTTGGTCTTGACGCGCGAGAAAAACTCCCGGCGCATGACCGTGAACATTTTGGTGAGACTGCCGCCCATGCCGGAGGCGGCGATCGGGGTCGAGGTCATGAGTCTGCTCCCTTAATTCGATTTCACCACGGCCAGAAAGATCTCGTGCAGCGAGGGTTCGGTGACTTCAAAGCGCGAAATGTCGGCAGATTCGAGCGCGCGCCGCAAAAAGGCCTTGGGCGTCACCGCCGCGGCCAGCGTGACTTCGACGTACTGGCCGTAATCATTGTAGCGCTCGACCAGCGACTGATCTCGCAGGTAATCCGCCCGGCCACTGTAGGAAAGAATGATGCTCTTGGGGCCGAAGCTTTGCCGGATGTCGGCGAGGCTGCCTTCCAGCATCTTGCGGCCGCGGTTGATCAGGCAAATGGCATCGCACAGGCGCTCGGCCTCGTGCATTTGGTGGGTGGAAAAGAGAATCGAGGCGCCGCGTTTTTTCTGCTCGAGCATTACGTCCTTCACCAGTTCCACATTGAGCGGATCCAGCCCCATGAACGGCTCGTCCAGAATGATCAAATCGGGCTGATGCAGAACCGTGGTCAGAAATTGGATCTTTTGCTGGTTGCCTTTGGAGAGTTCCTCGACTTTCTTGTCGCGCACGCCCGTCATTTCGAAGCGTTCCAGCCAATACTGCATGCCCGCCTGGATTTGCCGGCGCTTCATGCCCTTCAGCTCGCCGAAAAACTCGAGCGCCTCGTGCACTTTCATTTTGCGGTACAGCCCGCGTTCCTCCGGCAGATAGCCGACGCGGTCACGCATCGTCAGGGAATTGGGCCGGCCGGCGATGTGAATGGTGCCGGCATCCGGCAGGATGATCTCCATGATCATGCGCAAGGTCGTGGTCTTGCCCGCGCCATTGGGCCCGAGGAAACCATACATCGTTCCCGGCGGCACATGGAAGCTCAACTCCTTCACGGCTTCGACTTGGTCGAAGGTCTTGGAGATGTTATCGAGACGCAGTGTGTCCATGTGAGTGCTTTCGTTGTTGAACGGATTAGTCTCCACAAAACTGACGGAGAGCTTTTACGGGAAAAACCTTCAAACGCTTGCCGCCATTGGTTGCACCTGCAAAGCAGTGAAATTCGAAACCGGCGCAAGGTAATCATTGGACAATCCAGTTGCAAATGAAGCCCTCGCGTTTTAGTTTCGGCTTCCAACAAAAAACAACCTGCTCTCCAATACAAGGGAAGACGTCAAATGATCTCTCTGTGCCAACCTGAAGCGCCGCGCCGGCCGGCGTGGGTGGAAATCGATCTGCCACAACTGCGTCGCAATCTCGCCCTCATTCGCGCCGATCTGCCGCCGGGTTTGCGCTGGTGCTCCGTCGTCAAAGATCAAGCCTATGGTCACGGCGCCGTGGAAATAGCCCGGGCAACGGTCGCGGCCGGTGCAGCGTGTCTCGCGGTGGCCACGCTCGACGAGGCGCTGGAGCTGCAGCACGCCCGCGTGCCGGCGCCGGTTCTGATCTTTGGCGAGCGGCCCGCCGCCGAGCTGGATGCTTGCGTGCGCCACGGATTTCAAATCTTTGTCAATGACGCGCAACCAGCCGCGCAGCTTGATCAACTCTGCCGAAAACACAACCGGCTCGCCGAGGTGCACGTTGAAATCGACACCGGCCTGAATCGCTACGGCGTGCGCTGGACCGAGGCGCCGCCGGTCGTCAGCGCGATCCGCCAGCATGCCAATCTGCGGCTGGCCGGATTGATGACGCACTTTGCCATGTCCGACGAGTTGGACAAGACTTTCGCGCTCGAACAGTTGCGGCGCTTTGACGAGGCGGTGCAACGAATTCGCCAGGCGGGAGTCTTATTGGGCGATTCCCAACCGGGTGGGCCGCTGCTGCATGCCTGCAACACCGGCGGTTATCTCGATCTTCCCCAGGCCCATTTTGATCTGGTGCGCATGGGGATTCTGCCGCTCGGCGTGTATCCTTCACAAGTGTGCCGGCGCGTGCCGGGTTTGGCGCCGGTGCTGTCGGTGAAGACGCGGGTGGCGGCGATCAAGACCATTGCTGCCGGTGACACGGTTGGGTACGGTATGCGCTATCGCGCGGAATCGCCGCGCACCATAGCCGTACTCCCGCTCGGTTATGGCGACGGTTTTCCGCGCGTGCGCAACCTCGGCCAGGTGTTACTGCACGGCCGCCGCGCGCCCATCATCGGCGGCAACGCGATGGATGCGATGATGATCGACATCAGCGACATTCACCAAGCGCGGCTGTGGGATGAAGTTGTCATCCTGGGCCGGCAGGGCACGGAGGAAATCTCAGTGCATGAGCTGGCGGCGTGGGGCGGAACCGTCTCGTACGATATCATGACGCGGTGGAGCGTGCGCCTGCCGCGCGTGTACCGCGAGTCGGCGGCGGCGTGAAACTGCCGCAAGGCGCCGGGCAGGTGTGCCGAGGGAGCTGCAAAGCTGGGCATCCTGCGCTTTCTCGTGCAACGCCTTCAGGAGTGGTGGAGGAAGCACCACCGACTGGCTTCGTTGGATTGCCCCTCGCTGGCCACGCAAATCAACCGTTGGCGGAAGATCGCGTTGTGCGCCTGCCGAAAAACAAAAAAGCAACGGCATGGCCGCTGCTTTTTCTTCACGCTGTGGTTGGGCGGTGAAACGGCTTACTTCACACGCTCCAGATATTTCCCCGTCCGGGTGTCGATTTTGATGCTGTCCCCCTCCTTCACGAACAGCGGCACCTGCACCTTGGCGCCGGTCTCGATCACCGCGTTCTTCATGACGCCGGTGGCGGTGTCGCCCTTCACCGCAGGCTCGGCCTCGACAATCTTGAATTCGATGAAAAACGGCAGCTCCGCGGAGATGGCCTTGCCTTCGTAGAACATGACGTGGCAAAGATTGCCCTCCTTCAGGAAGCGCTTCTGCTCACCCAACAAATTGGCCGGGATGAAGGTCTGTTCGTAGGTTTCGGCGTCCATGAAATAGAGATTGCCCTCGGACTCATACAGATACTGCATGTCCTTCTCTTCGAGCAGCACCTCTTCGATCTTGTCGGACATACGGAAGGTGTGATCGATGACCCGGCCGCTTTTGGCGTGTTTCAACTTCGTGCGCACCATCGCGCGCCAGTTGCCCGGATTGAAATGTTGAAACTCGACGATGACCCAGACATCATTGTTGTGCAGAATGGCCATGCCATTGCGAAAATCAGAAGCTGCTGCCATGAAAAAGACTCCTGTGGTTCGGTTATGGAGCAAGACGTTGTTTTCAATTTTGCAGGTGCAATGAATCCGGCGCTGCCCGCATGCTGTCGCCGGCGGCCGGCACCGGCACCGGCGTGAGCACCACCGGCGGCAGTGAATCCGCCGCTTGCATCATCTGCAGGGCTTCAGCAGTATCGCTCTCGGCCACTGCGGGAACCGCCGGTTGCTGACCGCCGCGCGGCACCAGCGTCACACCCGCCGCTGCCAGCGCCTGGGCTTGCGCCGGTGTGATCAGGCGATGCAGTTGCAGCAGCCAGAGCACGCGCTGCTGCATGCGCTGGCAGGCCTTGGGCCGGCGGTAGGGATTGAAGTATCTGGGATTCGGCAGCATGCCGGCCAGCAACGAGGCTTCCGCCCAATCGAGCGCGGCCGCCGGCTTGCCGAAATAGTAACGCGCCGCCGCTTCCGCGCCATAGATGCCGTCGCCCCATTCAATCACGTTGAGATAGAGTTCGAGAATCCGCGCTTTGGAGAGCGCCTTTTCGATCCGGCGCGTCACGATCATTTCACGCACTTTGCGCCGCAGCGTTTTTTGCCGATGCAGGAAGGCGTTGCGCGCGAGTTGCATAGTGATGGTGCTGGCGCCGCGCACGTAGCGGCCTTGCTCGAGATTCTTTTCGAACGATTCCCTCATCATCTCGAGATTGAAGCCCTGGTGCTGATAAAACTGATCGTCCTCGCTGACGATGACGGCCTGTTTTAGTTTTTGTGAAATCCGCGCCGACGGCACCCACAGGCGGATGGGCGAATGCAAACGCCGCTCCCAATCAATCTTGCCGGCACGCGCCGTGGAGTCCGGCTGATAGGCACGAATCGCTTCCTCGTCGGGCAGGCCGCCGAAAAGCCACCACCACCCGCCCGCCAGCACGAGCAGCACCGCGAGCGCCACAAAACAAAAACGCCGCTGGCGCGGGCTGAGTTTGCGCAGCGGCGAAAAGGGTGAGCCATTCCGCCCGGCAGCGGACGCGAGAACGTCGTCATTCATTGTTCATCGACGGCAGAGAGGATTCGTCCGGGCTCGCAGGCACGCCGGAGCTCTCATTTCGCTTTCAGACTGATTTTGTAGCTCGCCTTGTTCTTGGCAATCTCAATATTGTCTTCGCGCGCCAGCCAGCCGAGCGCCAGCCACAGCATTTTGTCGTCCGCGCCGGTCGCCCTCTTCAGATTCGTCGGCGTCATGTCCTGCTGACCCTGCAGGGCGTTCCAAATTTTACCGGCGATTTGACCGATTTCTCCAGTCATCACTCCTCCTTATGACTTTGTATCATTGCATTCAGCGGGAATCCTCAACCTCGGTTCACGATCAGCCAGCCAGACGCCTGCTCGTGATGGGCACAATCGCCACGATGCTGCAAACACGCGAACAACGCAAAGCGAGAATTCAATAGGCCGCAGGTGTTTTTCAAAACGGCGTATGATATAGTGATTTGTCCCAGGAAAGTCAAGCTTTTTTTCAGATTTGCAGGAGGCGGGACAGCAGTTCACCGGCATCGGCAAAGCGTTTTGCCGGCTGCTTTTGCAGCGCTTGCAGCAGCACCTGTTGCAGGCCGGCCGAAACCGCCGGTGCAATCACACCCGGTGCGGCTGGATTCTCGTTCACGATGGCATAAGCCAGCGCATACAAATTCTCTCCCTGAAACGGCCGGCTGCCGGTGAACAGCTCGTACAGCACCACGCCCAGGGAGAAGACGTCGCTGCGCCGATCGACTTCCAGGTTGCTGATCTGCTCGGGCGACATGTAGGCCGGCGTGCCGAGCATCTGGCCGGCCTGAGTGAGACGCAGACCCGCCTGCTCGCGCCGTGCAATGCCGAAATCCAGCAGCTTGACGACTTGCTGGGAATTGACGATGATGTTGCTCGGCTTGAGATCACGATGGATGAGGCCGGCGGCATGCGCGGCGGCGAGCGCCGTGGCGATTTGCCGCGCGACGGCCAGCTTCCGGCTGAAATCGTTATGTGGCTGACTCGCCCACGCATCCAGCGGCAAACCTTCCACATATTCCATACACAAACAGGGCGCGCCGTCGACAAACTCCACGGCATAAATGATGGCAATATTCGGGTGGTTGAGTTGGGAAAGCGCGCGCGCCTCCGCCAGCAGGCGGGCGCGCTGCGCCGGCTCATGCCCAAGCTCCGGCGGCAGCACTTTGATCGCTGCCCGCCGCTGCAGATGTACGTCACGCGCGCAGTAGACGACGCCCATGCCGCCGCGCGCAATCTCATAAAGAATTTCATAAGCGCCGATCCGATCACCCGGCTGCAGCGGCAAGGTCACCGCGATCGTGCCGGCTGCAGTCGCTGACTCGACTTGTGCAAGGGCGCCGGGCAGGGCGGCCAGCCAGTTCTGGAACAATGGCGAACGCAGTTGCAGCGTCTCGCCGGTCTCAGCAAGCAGGCCGAGAGCGCGCAGAGTTTGCAGCGCGATGCGTTCCACCGCAGTAGTGGCGAGCGCCTCGGCCGGCAGACTCTGGCGGGCGCAGCGCTGCAGCAACGCCTGTTCGACCGGCTGCAGGCTTTGGTAATCGACTTGAAAAAAATTGCGCAGCGTTTCATCGTGCTGCATGCTGGCCAGAGCGGCATCGAATTCGCCCAACTCCAGCGTGCGCTTGGCCAGCACTTGCAGCAGAAAGGGATGGCCGCCGGTGCAGGCAAAGAGTTGTGCCTGCACGGCAACGTCAAAATCAGCCTGTGCGGTGAGGCGGCGGGCTTCCTCTTCTGAGAAAGGAGAAAGGTAAAGCGGCGGCGTGAAGCCGTGCAGAAAGGGTGAGGTTTCAGCGGCCTCGAACGTTTCCAGGCGCGCCAAGCGGCGGGTGGCGGTCAACAGGCAGCGGACGGCCTCGCTGCCCTGCAGCACGCGGCGCAAGCGCGCCAGCAGCGGCGCATCGTTCTGTGCCAGCGCGAGCAGGGCTTCTCCTTCGTCACACAGCAGCAGCAGTCTTTTGTTGTGCGAGCGCGTTGTGCTTTGCAGGCGCCGCAGGATTTCGGGAGTGGACAACTTCTCCCATTGGCGGTCGCAGTCGAAACGGTCGCGGGCCTCATCGAGGCCGGCGAGCAAGCTCTCGCGCAGGGTGTCGTCATCAACCGCGCCTTCCAAATCCCAATACAGCGGGAGGTAAACGGGATCGGCAGCGCGCAGCACGCGGCGCTCGAGCTCGCGCAGCAGCGAAGTCTTGCCCATGCGGCGCAGACCCGCGATCCACACCGCCGCGCGCGGGCCGTGCAACAATTCGTCGATCAATGCCGCGCGGCCGAAGAATTTCTCGCCGCGCACCCATTGGCCAATTACGAAGGGATGGGATTGCGTCATCATATTCGGAGCCAATACCATTTTCCGCCGGCGCGGCAGCGGCCAATCTCGGAGCTCCGGTCGCCGCGTTGCGCCCAGCCTCGAATTTCCACGTTCATGAGGCAGTATCCTCTCTCACTTCCTGCCGCAGGCGCTCGACCTCCGGCAAGCGGATGACACGCCGCCGGGTTTCGATGGCATGATTCACCAACCGCACGCAGAATTTCTGAATGAGAAACGGCCGGCCCTCGGAAAGCTGCCAGATTCTTTCTGCTGCCTCCGGCGTGAACTTGAAAAACCCCCTGACCGGCTCATGAATGAGCTGCAGCGCCTCGGCGCGCGACAGCGCCGGCATTGCGATTTGCTCGAAAAAATTGTACCACGGACTTGATTCACTCTCCCACTGTTTGCGAATGTTGCTGCCGGTCAGCACCGCCACCAGGTTCTCGCTGAATGACTTCATGAAAATCGAACGCAGCCGCTGGTTGGTGCGCTCACTGTAGCGATTGAGTTCATCCACTTCATCGAGCAGGAAAACCAGCCGCACGCGCTTGCCCGCCGCGCCGCGGTCATTCTCGCGGGCCTGCAAACACGCCAGGATGGTGCGCAAGTCTTCGGCGAACTCACGGTGGCCGTAGCCGGCGCGCGGCTGCGGTTTCGCCACGGCCGCCGCCACCTCCGGGCCGAGCTGGTCGCGCGCTTCTTCGATGAGATGCGTAAAGAACGACTCTTCGGCCACGCCCTGCAAATCCACCAGCACCGGCGCAAAATGATAAACCGGATCCTCCCGCTCCTTGAGCAGGCGCAGCAATTGATGCTGCAACGAAGTCTTGCCGATCCGCCGCGCTCCCGAGATCATCAGACTGTTGTTGGGCAGGGTACGCAGAATGCGCTCGAGCAATTGTCGCCGGCCGAAGAACATCTCGGCGTCACGAATCGGCGCGCCGGCGATGTAGGGATTGTAGCGATTCACGAACGAAATGCGGTTGCGGATCAGGCGATTGGCGAAAAGGGCGCCGAGCACGAACACCAGACCCGCGCCGGTGATCAGCCAGAATTGCGCGGTTTGATACAACGGCGGCAGGCGGCGCAGGCGTAACCGTTCCGTGCTGGTGTGCTGTTGGCGATCGAGATCAGCAGCAGTCACGGCGATTTCGTTTTCGCCCAGACGCAAGGGAATCGCGGCGGTGAAATGATATTTGCCTTCGGCATCCGGCTGCGGCCGGGCAGCCTCGGCTAGCGCGGCGCCATTCACCACAAAAGTGATCGCGGCAATGCCGGAATCATCTTGCGCATATCCGCGAATGCGCAGCGTCGGCGTGCGCACGCTGGCGGTGGCGGCCTCCGGCTCGCGCAGCACGAGCACCGGCGCGCCGGCCCGCACGTATTCGGTTCGGGTGATGGTATCGCTGCGCGCGGCAGCGGCGGGGGCCGGCGCACTCAGGCGGGCAATCTCGAATTGCACACGCTCGCGCCAGGCGGCGAGGGTGGCATCATTCGGCGCGAGTGTGGCGAGGCGATCGAAGCGGGCGAGCGCCTCGAAATAGCGGCCTTGCAGGTAGGCGGTCTGCGCAGCTTGCTGTTCTTGTGCGAGGGAATCAAGCGCGGCAGCCGGTTCCGCGCGCGCCGGGGAACTGCGCGCTGCCGGCGGATGCTCGGCAAACCAGCGCAAAATTTGTTGCCGGCCGGGTTCGTCCAACGCGGGGTTTGCCGTCAGCAAGGAATCCAGGCGGCGAATCGTGAAGCCCTGACCGAGGCGATAGCTCGCCTCCAACAGCGCCGTCCAGGGCAACACAGCCGGCGCGCTCTCACTCTTCTGCATTTGCAACAGGGCAGTGGCGGCCTCACGCAGCCGCAGCAGATTGTTGTAATCCGCGGGCAGCTCGCGAATGGTGGCGTATTCCAGTTCGCGATCGAAATGCGCGCGGGCGCCGGCATAATCCGCGAGGAAAAACAGCGCGCGGCCGAGTTGATAGTGCGGCAAATAATTGAAGGGGATCAACCCCACCTCGCTCACGGCATCGCGTCGCGGTGCGGGCTTGATCGCCAGCGCTGCTCGAAAATCCTGCGCCGCCTCCTGCCACTGGCTCTTCTCGACCTTCTGCAGGCCGTTCAAGTAGTGCGTGGACCATTGCGCCATGACTGCCGGTGCCGTCAACAGCATCATTCCCGCGAGCAGCATCAGCCACGGCCGCGGCCCATTCGATTGCTTCATCATAAACGCAACACCGCCGAGCCGATCAGGCTGATTTGCCCTCGTTCCGGACTGACATCCAGGCTCGTTTCGAAGCGCACCTTGTTGTTGAGCACGACGCCGGCGCCGGAAGTGAAATGCAGGAAGCCGGATTTATCCGGAAACTCGCGCTGCACCGCCGGCGCGCGTGAAACGGCCTGCCAGCCGAAGTTGGGTTCGGAGTAAATTCCCAGGCGCAACGGCCAGATGCGGCCCAGTTCGATCAAACGATACTCCACGCCGGCGCGCCAGGAAACGTGATGGTGCGCCGCCACGTCTCCCAAACCATCGGGATCGCGGCCGGCGACGTCGTCTTGCGGCAGATCATCATGCAGGCCCTGCAACAATCCGCGGCTGCGATAAAGCAGCACGTCCGCGGCCAGCAACAGACGGACATGCGCCCGCCAACTCAGCCCGAAACCGAGAAAGTCCGGCAGATTGAGCGTGAAGGGCACGCGTTTTTCTTCGGCAGTGAAATGGAGGGAGTCATCACGGCCGTCGCCGGGCGTGCGGTCGGGTAAAGTGTAAGCCGGCTGCGTGATGCGATTGACGATTTCATAGGCGGGCAGATGTTCATACACCGCGCCCAGCGTCCAGCGGGGACTGAATTCGAACAGCATGCCCAGGCTGTAGCCCGGCTTGAACTGGCTGCGCTGGGCATGATCGATGCGATAGAGGCCCTCGATGCGCACCGGCACGCTTTGCTCGGGCATGCCGGTGAAGTCGGTTTGCTGCCACAGCGCAGGCTCGAAGTACTGGCGTTCGTCGAGCTGCAGCCGCAACTGCGTGGCGCGCAGCGAGAGGCCGAGATGCACGCCGCCGGGCAGCGTGCGTGCCACCACCACGGCATTGTGAATCACTTCGCAATAGTGCTCGCTCGCCAGTCCCGGAAAGTTGCCGCCCGCGCCCAATTGCTCGGCCAGTGTCAACGGCCGGTTTGGCGCGAGGGTGAGAAATTGCCGGCGGCTGAAACTGAATTCCGAACGAAACGCCACCTGGCGGAAGGCCGCGAAAGTAAAACCCCACTGCGGGTAAGTGATGTTGACGAGCGTCTGGTCGAAGATCCGCTGGTATTGCCGCGCGCGGCCGTTGGATTCTTCCTGCCGGCTGACGGCAAAATCCGTGGTGTGCCAGCCGGCGCTATGACTCAAGCTGATTTCCGGCGTCGACAAAAAACTGATGCCGGCGGGATTGATGGCCGCGGCCGTGGCATCATCCGCGATGGCGATGAACGCGCCGCCCAGACTCGCGGGCCGGCTCGCGGGTTGAATCGGAACCAGGCGAAATTGCGTGAAGGCGAAATCAGCCAAACGCGGGCGGCTGGTTTGACTGCGCGCGGCGCCGGAGAGCATGACCAGCGACAGCAGCACCAGAATGCCGGCGAGGTGGCTGCGCCAGAACAGCGCGCAATCAGATCGCCGCGACGTGCGCACGCAGACCCGTTCCATATTTTTCAGAAAATCCGCAGCTCTCATCATCGTCTCGATAATGAAATTCACTGCCGGCAAGATAGCGCTTTGCCTTGGAATTTCAAGGGGATTTTTGGCCGCCGGCGCTGCCCGCTTGACATTGCAGCGATAAAAGCGTAATGTGAGCGGCGCCGGAGCGCGCGTCTGGCCTTTTGGCAAGAATGTTCCCGCAACGGCTTGGCCGTTGCATCAAAAACCGCAGATTTTCCACGGAACTCGAAGTTTTGAAATCCCCGGCTCAGCCGAGGTTGGAGCATTTTCCGACGGACTCGAACCAACCTGTGTGTACGACATGACTGACCCACAGAGTGATGATCTGAAACAAGAACTGCTCGCCCTGCAGACCCTGCACCGGTTGGCGCAGGCCCTGGTGATCGCGCCAGAAGCCGATGCAATTCTCGAACAGACGGTTGCCACTGCCACCGAGCTGACGACCGCAGCCGGCGCAGCGCTGTTGCTGGTGCAACCGGGCCGGTTTGAAGCGGAAGTCACTTCTGCCGGCTGGTTTCGCACGCTCGCGCGCCACGCCGCCGCGCCCGACACCGGCGCAGCAGAACTGCAACAACTCCACCGTCAGTTGGCCGGCTGGATTTTCAAACATCGCACCGCGCTGCTTTCGCCGTGGCTGCCGGAAGATGAACGCTTTCCGGGTTTGGCGATTTTGGGTCCGCCCGCGCTGGCCGCAGCGGGCGTGCCGATTCAGGCAGGCGAGGCCGTCATCGGCGCGCTGGTGGTAGTGAAGGGAGAGAGGCTGCGCAGCGGCGAAAATCCGATGGCGCGGCTGGAGCCGATCGCCGCACTGGTCGCGCCGGCCCTACAACGCCTGCGCCGGCTGCAGGAATTGGCGGAGGAGAACGACTATTTTCGCCAGACGCTGATCGCGCAGCAGGGCTTCCCGGGCATGCTGGCGAAAAGCGAGGCCATGCAAAAAGTCCTGGCGCTGCTGCAACGGGTGGCGCCCAGCGACGCGCGCGTGTTGATCGAAGGCGAGAGCGGCACGGGCAAGGAACTCGTCGCGCGGCTGCTGCATGAGTATGGCCCGCGGCGCGGTCGCAAGTTTCTCGCCGTGGATTGCGGCGCGATTCCCGACAATCTATTGGAAAGCGAGCTGTTCGGCTATGTCAAGGGCGCGTTCACCGGCGCCACGCAGAATCGCAAAGGCCTGCTGCAAGAGGCGGAAGGTGGCACGCTCTTTCTCGACGAAATCAACAATCTGCCCCTGCCGCTGCAGGCCAAGCTCATGCGGGTGTTGCAGGAGGGCGAGGTGCGGCCGTTGGGCAGCAACGTCACGCAAAAGGTCGATGTGCGCGTGGTCGCGGCCAGCAGCCGCAGCCTGGCTGAGCTGGTCAAGAGCGGCGCGTTTCGCGAGGATTTGTATTTTCGTTTGAAAGTGGTGCTGTTGCGCCTGCCCGCGTTGCGGGAGCGCAACGGCGATGTGCCGCTGCTCGCCGCGCATTTTCTCAAAAAGTACGCGCAACAATATCAAAAGCCGCTCACCGGTTTCGATCCGGCGGCGATGCAGATGCTGCAACGCTATCACTGGCCGGGCAATGTGCGCGAGCTCGAGCATGCGATCGAGCAGGCCGTGGTCCTGGCGCCGCCGCAGGCGCAGTGTCTGACCGTGAATGACTTGCCGGAAGAGGTGCGGCCGGGCGCACCCGCGGCAGCGCCGCTCGAGGAAATGGCCAGCCTGTCCGCGGCCGTGGAGGCACTGGAACGCCGCATGATTCAAAAAGCGCTCAACGCAACCAACGGCAACAAATCACAAGCAGCAGCGCGCTTGGGACTGAGCCGCCGCGGTTTGTTGAACAAGCTGGAACGGTATCAAATCGCGACGGAGTGAGCAGCCGGTTTCGGGTTCGCCCCAAAACACCACCGCCCGGGCGCTTCATCATGAACGCACGCACGCCTTGTTCGACTGGTGCACACTTCAGGAGCAAGCGCCCGGGCGGTTTCTTCCTGCTCTGAACAGACACTATTTCTTCCAGCGGGGGATGCGTTCGCGAATCCTGCCGAAGCCCAGCCGGTCGAACAATGCCTCCACTTTGCCGCGATCGGCGCCGGTGTATTTCAGCATGCGCCAGTTGGCTTCGACCGGAGCCTCGGTGGCGATGGTGGCGAGCTGCCGCGAGAGCATCGCGCTGGCGCGGCCTTGCTCCAGCTTGGCGCGAAGCGCGGCCGCGCCGCGCAGGTTCATGCGCTCGACCGCGGCGAGCCGCGCGTACAAGTCGTCCAGGTCATGGAATTTCGCCAGCAAGGCGGCGGCGGTTTTCGCGCCGATACCGTTCACGCCCGGAATATTGTCGACGGCGTCTCCCATCAATGCCAGCAAGTCCACCACCTGCTGGGGTCGCACACCGAAATGCTGTTTCACGCCTTTTTCATTCAAACGCCGATCTTTCGCAAAATCCCACAGCGTCACCCGCGGGCCGACGAGTTGCGCCAGATCCTTGTCGCCGGAGACGATCACGAACTCGCCGGTTTTGCGGCCCAGTTTGTGGAGAAGAGTACCGATCAAGTCATCGGCCTCGAAGCGATCGTCGATAAACGTGCACATGCCCAGCGCGGCGGTGACTTCGCGGCAGGCCTCGAATTGTGCTTCCAACTCCGGCGGCGGCAGCTCACGCTGGGCTTTGTAAGCCGGGTAAATGTCATTGCGAAACGAAGTGGTGAGGCTGCCGTCAAACGCCACGGCGAGATGCGATGGCTGCTCGCGCTTGAGCAAATCGAGCAGGAAAGCGGTGTAACCGTAAACGGCATTGCTGGCCGCGCCCGCGGGCGTGCGCATCGAGGCGGGAATCGAAAAATAAGCGCGAAAGACGTAGGGGCTGGCGTCAATGAGGTAGAGCGTGGGCATTGCGATCGGCTCCGGGAATTGTTCACGATTAGATGGGTGCCTGGCAATATAAGCGCCCGGCGTTGTGAAGCCAGAACAAAATTGCAGGAGACTTTGGGGGCTTTGGGGGCGGAATCCTTTGGGGGGCAGGATGGTTGAAAGGCCTTTTTCCCAACAGTGACGCGGCTCTGCCGGCAATAAGGTCGCCGGCGGACGAAGCAGGATTTTCATCGTCAGGAATCCGCCGCGTTTTTTCTGTCCGCTGCCACGGCGCGATCGCGAAATCGCGGGGGAAAATTAGCTTGACATTCGTGGGCGCGTTTTATATTGTTGCGTCGCGATAGGCGATGAATTTGTCCTTCATTTGCAAGTCCGGCCTCTGGTTCAGCCGTCATTGATCTCGCCTGCAAACCAACATCCACTCAGTTAATCCTCTCATCCATGAACCCCAGTACCAAGGGAGGTGTACCGATGCGAGTTGTACGTCTGTGGATCTTGCTGGCAGCGACAGTAATTCTCGGCTTGGCGTTTGCGGGAGCGGACAACGACAAACCTGCCGGCAGCCCTGCTGTGAAGATCGAAGCGGCGGCGCCGGCCAACGGTTCGGTCACCGGAACCGTGAAATACGCCGGCAAGGCGGCGTCCAAAACCAAGCTGCCCATCACCAAAGACACGGAAGTGTGCGGCAAGCAGGAACATTTCGATGAATCGCTGGTGGTGTCAGCGAACGGCGGCATCAAGGACGTGGTCGTGTCGATCACGGGCGTCACCGGCGGCAAACCGATGACTGCGCTGGGCAGCGATTTTGTCATCGACCAAAAAGGCTGCATGTACAACCCGCACATTTCCGTGGTGCCAGTGAAAACGCCGATTCGGATTCTCAATCCCGACGGCATCCTGCACAACGTGCACAGCTACAGCACCAAGAACAAAGAGTTCAACATGTCGCAGCCCAAGTTCGTGAAGGAGAAAAAGATCAGTTATGACTTCGCGGAAGTGGTGACGCTGAAGTGTGATGTACACGGCTGGATGAGCGCGAAAGTCATGGTGGTGGATCACCCCTACCATGCCGTGACCGACGCCGACGGCAATTTCACCATTGCCGATGTGCCGCCGGGAACCTACACGGTGGAATACTGGCAGGAGAAGCTGGGCAAGCAAACCGCCAAGGTGACTGTCGCTGCCGGCGCGGCTGCCAAGGCCGATTTCAGCTACCCTGCCGCGGCCAAGTGAAATGGAATGAATTCTCAGCCTCTGGTTCAAATCGAGAATCTAACCCACTCCTACGACGGGCGCGCGGCGCTGCGGGGAGTGGGTTTTTCTGTTTATGCCGGTGAAATTTTCGGCATCCTTGGGCCCAATGGCGGCGGCAAGACCACGCTGTTTCGCATTCTCGCCACGCTGTTTCAAGCCGGCGGCGGCCGCGCCCTGGTGGCCGGGTTTGACGTCGCGCAGCAGCCGCAACAAGTCCGCAGCCGTCTCGGGGTCGTTTTCCAGTCGCCGAGCGTCGACGGCAAGCTCACCGTGGCGGAGAATCTCCAACATCAGGGCAGGCTCTACGGCTTGCATGGTGCACTGCTGGAGCAGCGCCTGACCGGATTGTTGCAGCGCTTTGGCCTGCAGGAACGCCGCCATGAGCTGGTGGAGAATCTTTCCGGCGGGTTACGCCGCCGGGTCGAGTTGGCGAAAGGTTTGTTGCATCAACCCGCGATTCTCCTGCTCGATGAGCCGAGCACGGGACTCGATCCCGGAGCGCGCAAGGATCTTTGGGACCTGTTGCGCAGCCTGCAAAGCGGCGAAGGCGTCACCGCCCTGCTCACCACGCACCTGCTGGAAGAGGCGGAGAAATGTGATCGCCTCGCGATTCTCGATGCCGGCCGACTGATCGCGCTGGGCACGCCGGAGGAATTGAAAGCGCGCATCGGCGGCGACGTCATCATGCTCAACTCTGCGCAGCCGGAACTGCTGCGCCAGCGCATCCGTGAGCTGTTTCAAATCGAAGCGACGCTGGTGGACGGCCGCCTGCGCCTGGAGCGCGCCCACGGCCATGCGTTCGTGCCCAAACTCATCGAGGCATTTCCCGGCATGATCACCTCCCTCACCATCGGCAAACCGACCTTGGAAGACGTGTTTATCAAAGAAACCGGCCACCAATTCTGGGATGGCGCAACAGCACAGCGAGGTTGAAAGCGTGCCGCAACTTTCGAGTGTCAACCAACCGGAATCCTCCTCCGCCACCGGCTTGCCTTCGCCACGCTCCTTCTTCTGGCGGCCGGTGTTCACCCTGTGGCAGCGCGAGCTGATGCGCTTCGTGCGGCAGCGCAGCCGCTTGTTTGGCGCGCTCGGGCAGCCGCTGCTGTTCTGGCTGCTGCTGGGCGCTGGCTTGAGTCCCTCCTTTCAGCCCGCCGGCGCACCGGAGCATTTGAACTATTTGGAGTACTTTTTCCCCGGCACGATTCTGCTCATCCTGCTGTTCAGCGCGATCTTCACCAACATCTCCATCATCGAAGACCGTACTTCGGGATTTCTGCAATCCGTGTTGGTGGCGCCGGTTCATCCCGCCGTGCTGGTACTCGGCAAAGTGGGCGGCGGCGCCACGCTGGCGCTGGTGCAAGCCGTCCTCTTCCTGCTGCTGGCACCGTTGCTCGGCATCGCGCTGACCTGGCGCACGCTGCTCTCCGCCACGCTGGTGCTGGCGCTCAGCGCTGGCGCCATGACCGCCCTGGGTTTTGCCATTGCCTGGCGCATGGATTCGACACAGGGCTTTCACGTCATCATGAATGTGTTTCTCATTCCGCTGTGGCTGCTCTCGGGCGCGTTTTTTCCGGCAGCCGGCACGCCGGCGCCGCTGCAGTGGATCATCATGATCAATCCCGTCACCTATTGCCTGGCGGCGCTGCGGCAGTGTTTGTATGCGCCCGAAATCAGCCGCGCCATGGCGCTGCCGCCGGCCGGCCTCGCCCTGTTGATTACCGTCATTTTTGCGATCGCGATGTTCGGTTTGGCGCTGTGGTCGCGCCGCCGAGCCTATCGCCTGCCCTGATCAATTCCAAACAACATACAGCCATGAAATACTCCTGCAGACACTTCCTTGCTGCGCTGCTGCTGTTGCTGGCAACGGCGGCGACTCCCCAAACTCCCGAACAGGCACTGTGCGCGGTCTGCCGCGTGTTGGAAGGCACCACCACACCCGAAAAAGTGGCGGCTTCCACCATTTACCAAGGCCAAACCTACTACTTCTGCGCCAAACGCTGTCAGGGAATATTCGCGCAGGATCCCGAAGCCTACGTGCCGCCGGTGTTGCCGCGGCCGGCGCCGTCATTCACTGTGAACACACTGACAGGCGAGGCGGTGACGCTGGCGAATTTCCGCGGCCAGGTTCTTTTGCTCGACTTTTGGGCGACCTGGTGCAAGCCGTGCGTGCGCACCTTGCCCAGCCTGCAAAAAGTGCATGATCAGTTCGCCGACAGCGGCTTTTCCGTCGTGGGAATTGCCGTCAATGAAAAAGGCGTCAAGCCGGTGCAATCCTTCCGGCAGAAGCACAAGATCACTTATCCGATTTTCATGGATGCCGCGGACAAGCCGGCATGGGAAACATATCGCGTGAAAGTGATTCCGGCGATGTTTCTCATCGACCGGCAGGGTCAAATCGTGCAACAATGGGTGAATGAGCCGGATTTCAACGAAGTGACGGCGGCCATTCGCCGGCTGGTTGCGAAGCCCGAGCCGCGTGATTAGTGGTTGAGAGGATTGCTGCAATCCGTTGTTGTTGCCGTATGGCACAAAGGAGAGACCAATGCTGGAACGAAAGAACATCGCCACCGGCACAAAGTGGGAGCCGGTGGTGGGCTATTCGCGCGCGGTGCGGCTCGGCAACACGATTTGTGTTTCCGGCACGACGGCGACCAACGCCGACGGCGGGATCGTCGGCCTCGGTGATCCGTACGCGCAAACCGTGCAGACGATCCGCAACATTCAGACGGCGCTGCAGCACGCCGGCGCCCGCCTGCAGGACGTGGTGCGCACGCGCATCTATGTCATCAACATCGACGATTGGGAGCAGATCGGCCGCGCCCATGGCGAGTTTTTCGGCGCCATCCGGCCCGCGACCAGCATGGTACAGGTGAGCCGCTTGATCATGCCGGAAATGCTGGTCGAGATCGAGGCCGATGCCATCATTTCCTCATAACCCGAACGGGACGGAACCGCAAACGGCAAAATCCACGCAAAGCTGCCGGGAGGCGCAATGCAGACTTGGCTGCAGCCTTCCATGATTAGTGGCAACGGATGATCAAGCGATCATGGCGAGCCTCTGCGGCCAGGCCTCTCCGCGTGAGTTCTTTTCTCAACCTCGAATGCACTGAAGCTCTGCAGAATTGGCATTGGCATTTCTGCCGGGTTTTCTTACCTTCCGCGCAACACTCCCCACAATTCTCCTTCACCCCGAACCAAAACCGTGAGGAAGATCATGCGACTCGAAGAGCTCAAGCTCGTCCCCATCGAAAAGCCCGAGGCGATGAATTTCATTCTCGGGCAAAGCCATTTTATCAAAACGGTTGAAGATCTGCACGAGGCGCTGGTGGCCGCCGTGCCCGGCATCAAGTTTGGCCTGGCCTTTTGCGAAGCCAGCGGCCCGCGGCTGATCCGCTGGAGCGGGACGGACGAGGAGTGCCTGGCGCTGGCGAAGAAAAATGCGCAAGCGATCGGCGCCGGCCACAGCTTCATTATTTTCCTCGGCAATGTCTTCCCGATCAACGTGCTCGGCCTCATCCGCAATGTGCCGGAAGTGTGCCGGATCTTCTGCGCCACGGCCAACCCGACGCAAGTGATCGTGGCGGAGAGCGCCCAGGGCCGTGGTATTCTCGGCGTGATTGACGGCGAATCGCCGCTGGGCGTGGAAGGCGAAAAGGAAATCGCGGAACGAAAAGGCTTGTTGCGCCGGTTTGGTTACAAGCTCTGAGTCATCGCATGCGGCTGCGCCGACCTGGGCGGCGTAGCCAGACTTCAATCATCCTGCGAGGCCGGGGGGCGCGGCTGGTGGCGGTGGGATTCTGCCGGCGGCTGGGGAGCAAGCAGCTTTTCCTGCATCGTCGAAGTGGGTTTGGGTGGGACAACGGGTGAGCGGCGGTTGCGGCGATAGAGTCTGAGCCACAGGCCGACAAAGACGCCGGCGACCAGCAAACAGGCAAGGGCCACGACCAGCAGTGCTTGCGCCGTCATGCCCCTGCCTCAATTCAGATTCGCCCGCAGGCGTTCTACGGCCTTGCGGGCTACGGTATAATCCGGCCGTATGGCGAGCGCGGCTTCATAGTGCTCGAGCGCGCGCGGCCACAGCAACTTCCGCTCGAAGATCAAGCCGAGATTGGCATGGGGAAATTCGCGGTTTTCGTAGCGCGGGGCGGACATGGCCCGCCGCAGCCAGGGGATCGCCTCCTCGAGTTTTCCCATCTCCATCAAATAGACCCCGATGTCGTTGTAGGGATTGCCGAAATCCGAATCGAGCTGGATCGCGCGCCGGCATTCGGCAATCGCTTCCTCCAGGCGTCCCATCATGCTGTAGGTCCAACCCAAGAACGTATGCGCTTCCGCGGTCGGCGCGATTTCCAGAGATTTCTTGTAATGCGCGGCCGCCTGTTCCAAATGCCCCCGCATTTGCATCTCATATGCAATGCGAAAGAAGCGCAACGCCTCGTCTCTCAGTCTTTCCATGATTGGATCACGGGCGGATTCAGGGTTCAAGTGCAGCCGGCGTCACCGCAAGAGCAGGAGTTTTTTGCGCGCGGTTGCCTGCGGCGTGCGGATGACGTAGAAATAGACGCCGCTCGCAAGCAGGCGGCCGCGGCTGTCACGGCCGTCCCAGCTTATTTCCGAACGGCCGGCTTCGCGCGGGGCGGACAACAAGGTACGTACCTCCTGGCCCAGCATGTTGTAGATGCGGATATTCACCGGCGCCGCTTCGGTGAGCGTGAAGCCGATCACCGTCGCCGCGTTACCGGTAGAAACCCGAAACGGATTGGGCGTGTTTTGTTCCAGCACAAAACTTGTGGGCGGCTTGGGCGGCCGGCTGCCGACTTCCAGCGTGCCGTCGCGCCGCACGAGAAAATCACCTTGCGGTGAATTGCGCGGATAGGTGACGCGGCCGAAACCGTTGTCCTCCGCGGTAAAGTGAATCTGGAAGTGCGCCGTATCCGAGGCCGGTTTGGGAATCCGGCCGGCGAAGGCAATCGAATCAACCGGCGCCAGCGTCGCGCTGCTGTAGTTCGTGCTGCCGCGCTCGGCATACCAAACCTGCACGCTGCCCGGCACCAGGCCGTCGCGCGAAAGAATGCGAATCGTGACCTGCAGTTCGCCGTTGGTGGAGCTGATTTCAGGAAGATTGCTGAACGCCGGACCGAGCGCCGTGACCGCCGCGCGCGCATTCAGAATGCCATAGCCGTAATCATTGTTGGGCGTGGCGGCGAGGCTGCCGGTGCTGTGCAGCACACTCATCATCTGCTGCGGCGTGACCTCCGGATGCGCCGAAAGGATTTGCGCGACCACGCCCGCGGTCAACGGGCAGGAGAAAGAAGTGCCGCTGACGAAGCCGTAGCTGTTGGGCGCGCCGATCACCACGGCTTGCACGCCGATGCCCATGGCCATCACATCGGGTTTGATGCGGCCGTCCGCGGTCGGGCCGCGGCCCGAGAAGCCGACAATCTCGCCCGCCGCGTTGACCGCGCCCGCGGCAATCACGTTCGGGCCGTCCGCCGGCGCCGTGATGATGCGCCAACTGTCGTCACCCTCATTGCCCGCGCTGTTGACCACGATCACGCCCTTGCCGGCCGCAATTTCCGCGGCCTTGGTGATGATGGCGGTTTTGCCGTCCATGTCCGCGGGGGAATAACCCGCCTGCCCCTGGTCGAAGGTGCTGTAGCCCAGCGAGGTCGAAGTCACCTGAACGCCCAATTGCTCCATCCACTCGATGCCCGCCACCCAGAAATCCTCTTCGGCATGCGTTTCCGAGGTGATGTTTTCCGTTTTGGCAAACAGAAAATCGGCATCGAAGGCCGGGCCGATCAGTTGCCCTTCTTTGAAACCGCCCAGCACCGAGAGCGTTTCCGTGCCGTGGCTGTCCTGGCCGGGCGGATCACCCGACTGATTGCGTGTAACCTTGTCATTGCGGATGAAATCGCGCTCGCCGAGCACGCGGTTTTTCAGATGTTGAAAGGCCTCATGCTCCTGCCAGCGAAAGCCGGAGTCGAACATGCCCACCAGCACGCCACGGCCGGTGATGCCGGCATCATGCAAATCCGTGGCGCGGATCTGTTCCATTTGCGTCAGTGAGGTGCCATAGGAATAACGATGCGGCGCCGCCGGCTTTCGCAAGCTTGCCGGCGGTTGTTCCAGCGTTTTGACTGGCGGCGTTCGCAAGCGGCTCACCGGCCGCACGGAGGCAACGCTGGCGAGTTGCTCGACCGCTGCCCTCTGCGCCGGCGTGGCGGCTACACTCACCGCATTCAACCAGCGCGACACCGTGATGGGCGTCAGGCCGAGGGCCGCCAGCTCTTTGAGATAAGGTTCGTACACGTCCAGGTCGTAGGCATCGACCAGTTGGCTCTCGCCGGCGACCCTGGCGCGGCGCTGCAAAGCGCGCTCAGAAAGCCGCGACTTCGCTTCCTGCAACGCGGCCGCACTTTTGGCCAGCGCGGTCGGGCCTTTATCCTTGAAAAATATCCAAAACTTTTCTGATTGCTCCGCCTGCTCCTGGGATTGGGCGGACGGCGCGCCGAAATCCGGGGTGCCGGCAGAAAACGTGTCAGGCAGGAAAAACAGCGAGAGCAAAGTGGCGAGCGACACGAAGAAAAAGGGGCGCTGAGACAAGCGGTACCTCATAGGATTGATCGTTTACTGGTTTAGATGATTCAGAAGCGTCAGCGGCGCGCTGCTGGAACCCGCCCCGGTGCGATTGCCCTCCGCTCCGCACGCGCATTCTCGCGTTCTCTTCCAACAACGCCGCCGACGATCCGAAAATTTCGCCTTCACGGCAACAGTTGCTTGTGGGCCAAAATAGAAAAACAGCCTAGCAAAAGCAAGGGGCAAAACCGCGAGTGACGAAGCGCCTTGACACGATGACGGAGAGCCTGCGGCGGGAGGCAAGCGGCCGCCTGCGCCGCTGCCGGGTCAGGGTGTCAAAAATAAAAAACCGGGTTCCACTTGGTTGTAGAATCCGGCTCTGGCAGGCAATTCGAGGGTCGCGACGGTGCTTGGCGCAGCCGCAATCGCGTTTCTGGAAACTCTGGGGTATTTGATGGAACGGCCAAGCCCTGGCGGGAGCACTTTTGTGCAGTGCCTGCAATTTCGAACGGACGCCCGCTAGAGCAGCTCGTTCGGACTCAAGGCCACAGCGGCCTCCGGCTCGTCGCTGCCAGCGGTTTCCAGGGTGAAGGGGGTTGGCAAGGCGAGCAGGCGATTGACGCGCGCCAGCAATTCATCCGCCTCGACGTGACGATCGACCCAGCCATCGGCGCCGCTCTCCTGCAGCGAGCAGCCCAGGCGTTCGTCGCTGGCGACAATGGCGAGCACGCGCACGCGGCGGTGTTTGTGTTTGATCTTCTGAATCAGCTTGCAGGCGGTTTTGCCGTCTTGATTGAAACGGCTGTAATGCGCATCTAGCAGCAGCAAATCCGGCCGCTTGCGGCGCAAGAGCCGCATCAACGTCACTTCGTCCTCGGCAATGTCGATGCGATAACTCGCACACAGCGCCAGATACATGCGCATCTGAGATTCGAGGTCGTCGTTGAGAATGATGATTCGGTCCATAGTCGCAGCCCACGCTCTCGTTCGGCGAACTCTCTTCCCGGCAATCTGTCGCAACAGTGCCGAGCGCAAAACCTGCGCACAGATTTCCTGCGGTTAAGAGAATGCAATCGTTTGGCTAAACAGTAGTGTCAACCCGGCGGGAATGCGGAAAGCGGTGGGCGGCTCAGAAGGGTGACAGCGGCGTGTTCAAGAACGTGGGAATTTGAATTTCTTCCTCGCAGTAGCGGAAGAACAGGCGCAAGCCCGCCACCAACACCAGCACGGCGGCGAGCAACAGCAGCGGATGCACGTGGCCGTGCCACTGCATCAGCGGATTGTTGGCGTCCTGCGTGAGATTGTTGAGCAGCAGCGCGGTGAGATTGTTTTGCGCGTGCACGATCGCGCCGGGAATGATCGAGTCACTCTTCCAGGCCAGCACGCCGAGAAAGAAGGCGATGAAGATGAACTGCACGAACCACCAGGGATTCAAATGCACCGCGCCGAAGAGAATTGCGGTGATGAAAATGGCGTAGGCCGGCTGGTGCCGCTCTTCAAAGGCATTCTGCACGAAGCCGCGAAACAGCATTTCTTCGAACACGCCGGCAAACAGCACCGCGGCGAGCAGCATGATGATCCAATCCAGCGTGCTGTTGGCCTGCAAAGTCCGCTGCAGGATTGCCTCCCATTGTTCGGGAAAAGGCAGCAGCACACTCACCAGGCGATCCACTTCGAAGGCGAGCACGGTAATGGCCAGCCCCAGGGCCACGGTCACCCCCACCACGCGCCAGCTCACCGGGTTGAGGCGGAACACCGTGCGCGGCGAAAGTTTTTTGTGGCGCAGGTAGAGATAAGCCGGCACCAGCAGCGACAACTCGCCGAACAGCAGCGGCCACTTGGTGAGCGTGCGCTCGCTCAGAAATCCGGCGATGACCAGGGGAATGGAGGAAAGCAGGAGAACAATGCCGACGCCGCGCAGAGGAGGATAAAGGGCAGCGGTCGCAGCGGGCGGGGTTGCTTCAGATCGCATGGTTCACCGGCACATTTCCGCCAGCAGAATGGCCGCGGCAATCGCGACATTGAGCGAGTCGCCGCCGCCGCGTTTGGGAATGGAAACGCGATGCTGGATGATCTCTTTGAGCTGCGGGGAGAGTCCTTCGATTTCATCGCCCAACACCAGCACTTTCTTGGCGGAAAAGCGCAAGGTCGTGTAGGGAAAATCGCCGGACTGATCCGCGCCGTAAAGCACGCAGCCGAACATCTGGAATTTGCGCAACAGGCCGACGACATCTTCGACTTCGTGGATCGCCAGCCGGAACAGCGCGCCCATGCTGGCGCGCACGACTTTGGGATTGTATACCTCGACGCAGGTGGTGCCCACGATGATGCCGTCCACGCCCAGCCAGTCCGCGGTCCGCAAGATCGTGCCGAGGTTGCCGGGGTCATGGAGTTTTTCGATCGCCACCCACAAGCTGCGCGGCACCTGCTTCATTTGCTCCAGCGGATCGAGGGCGGGCGGCCGCTTGCGCACAACCGCGACAATCCCCTGCGAGTTCTTGGTGTCGGAAAGATTAGCGAACGCCTCGACGCCGACTTCTTCGACCGGCAGGCCGCGCTGCTGCGCCAGCTTCAACGCCTGATGCGAGCGCAGCGAGTTGAGCAGCGAGGGGCAAGAGATGATGTGTTCAATCTCCCAACCCGATTGGATCGCTTCTTCACAGACGCGGCCGCCTTCCGCCAGGAAGCATTGCGTCTCTTCACGGTATTTCTTCTGCAGCAACCGGGTGATGGATTTCAAATCAGCTTTGGAAAGCATAGGAGGACAGACGGGCTAGGTGCTGAGCAGGAAAGCAAGCGGTGTGGACTTCAATGCCGCCACCGGGCAGCCCCGCGACGATCAGGATTCATGAAAGCTTTCTTCCTCATTGCTGATGGTGCCAAAGGCTTCTGCGGGCGTGGCGGCCGCCAGCAGGCGCTCGCGAAAGTCTCGTTTGTGCACCAGGCGCGAAATCCGGCTGAGCGCTTTCAAATGCGGACCGGTTTGATGCGGCGGGCCGACCAGCAGCCACACCAGCCGCACCGGCTGATCATCGATCGCATCGAACTCAACCGGAGTGTGGGCAATGCCGAGCGCCGCCACGATCTCCGGCGCCGCTTCGGCCTTGCCGTGCGGAATCGCAACGCCTTCGCCCACGCCGGTGCTCATCACCGCCTCGCGGTCGAGAATGGCCTTGAGCACCTGGTTGCGATCCTTGATCCGGTGCGCCGCGGCCAGCACATCCACCATCTCTTCGATCACTTTCGTCTTGTCGCGGCTGGCGAGCGGCACTTTGATCAGGTCTTTTGACAAAATATCCTGCAACTTCATGAACAATGTCTCCTTCGAGCACACCGGCTGCCTGCGCACCACTCCCCACGAACCGCACTGTCCGGCAGTGACTGCCGCCTGCATGCGGTGCGGCCCTGGGGGCAAACTCACAATGTGCGCACGTGATCACGACTCACAGCCCGCCAGGCAGGAGGGCGCGGGTATGAGGCCAATCAACTCCTCCGGTCAAATTAGGACGGCAAATTTATAGCAGTGTCGTCTCAATTGCAAACCTTATTTTCGCACTGGTGTCCGCAGCGATGCCGCACTCGCTCTCAAATCACCGGCGCTTCAAGAAAAACTCAGCGCTGCCGGCAGCGCACTGTCCGTGTTCTTCACGCATGCGGACAACGGTTTTACGAACCACCCTCAACCGCGCCGGCGCCCGACAACGATAAAGGCCACACCGATCACCAACGCGCTGACGCTCAACCACACGCCGGTGGTGAAAGCGCGTGAAGCATAGCGAAACTCGATGCGATGCTGACCGGCGGGCACGGCAACGCCGCGAAAACAGTAGTTGGCGAGATACGTTTTGACCGGCTTGCCGTCCAGATAGGCGTGCCAACCAGAAGGGTAATAATTATCACTCAACACCAAAATCTGCGGAAACGCCGAAGCCGTTTCCACCGTGAGGTGATGAAGCTGATATTCCTTAATTGTTGCGCTCGCCGTGGAATCCGGTTGCGGCGCCGGCTCGGGCGTCTGCTCGAGCAGGACGGTGGTGTGCGGATCGAACGCGCCGGAGGCCAGCCGCTGCAGCGCTGCGAGGTTGTCCGTTTGCACCTCATATTGCCCCACCAAAAACGCGCGCGGCAGGGCCGTGGTGTTCTCCAAAAGGTGCAACGGATACGTGCCGCCTTGATAGTTCATCGGCACCGTCGCGCGGCTCACCCAGTTTTCCTCCGGCAAGGGAAAGAACGAAAGAATGTATTTCACGTTCAGCAGGTCGAGCAGGTTTTTGATGGCGGTGCGGCGTTCCGCCGGAATCGCCTCCACCGGTTTTGGCTGCAGGCCGCGCTGGCCGTCTTGCGTGACCACGGTGAAGTAGTCGTTCATCAAACCGCTTTGCAGATCCGTGGCCTCGAGAAAATCCTGGTAGCGCCGGGGCTTGGCGGCATGATAGCCGCCCACGCTGTGAATGTCCTGCGCCGCCCAGTGGGTTTCGCGAAAGAGATCGAGCGTCGGAAAGATGCGATAGAGGCTCTTGTCCTGCTGCAGGAATTGCGCAACGGCATCCGGTTGCAGCACCGCCTGTGCGTTGCGCTCCGGCGCGGGCGGATTGCCGATCTTCTTGTCCACCATCCAGAGATCGACGAGCGTGACGAGCACGATGACGGCCGCGGCCGTGCGCGGTGCCACTTTGCCGGCAAAGGCCAGCGCCAGCAGCGCGAGGCCCGTGCCCGTGAACAGCGTGAACTTCCACAAATCTCCGAACAACAGGCCGAAACGCATCTCATCCAGCCGCGCCTGCGTGGCGGGGTCATATTGATCGGGATAGAGGCCGGCCATGAACTGCTGCAAGCCGCTCTTGAACACGGTCACTGCCAGCGCCAGCACGAGCAGCGCACCGGCGATGCGCCAGAGATTCTTCGCGATCAGGGCGCGGCGGCCGGCCGTCTGCGCCTCCGGCGCAGCCAGCGGCTGCAGCAGCGCCTGCAATCCCAGTCCCGCCAAAATCGCCACGCAGCATTGCACCAGCACCAGAATCATCACCGGCACACGAAACTTGTTGAAGTGCGGGAAATAGTCATAAAACAGCCGGTAGAATGATTCGAAATGATGGCCGAAGGAGATGAGCAGCGCGAGCACAATGCTGGCGCCCAGGAAGCCGGTGTGCGGCACGCGTTTGAGCAACGCTACGATCGCCAGCGCCAGCACGAGAATGCCCATGTAATTGGGATAGTCCGTAAAGGGCATGGTGCCCCAATACGTCATGCCGCCGAAGCCGTAGAACGAAGGCAGGAGAAACGTCATCATCTCGCCGGGTGAGAACGACCATTGCGTGGCGTAATCGAAGCCCACGCCCGCTTCCACCTGGCCCTGCGCTGATTGCAGCACCGAGGCGGAGCCGCGAATGGAATAGGGCGTGTATTCCTGCACCGGCAAAAAGAGAATGGCGGCGAGCGCGAACGCCAACACCAGGGCTGCGGCGAAACCGCCCAGCATCGGCAACACGCGCTGCGCTTGCTTGCGCAGCAGCGCTGCGGTCAGCTCGTAGAGCACGAAGAAGCCCACCAGCATCAGGCCGTAATACGCGATTTGAATGTGGCCGCGCTGCAGCATGAAGCCGAGCGTCAAGCCCGCCAGGCCGACATTCAACCACGAAAACTTTTCGAACAGGCGATCCACCGCCCAAAGCGCGAGCGGCAGATAAGCGGCGGTCATCATTTGCGAGCCGTGACCGAAAATGATCATGGTGATCAAGTAAGGCGTGAGCATAAACGCCAGACCGCCGAGCAGGGCCGGCAGATAGTTCGCGCCCTTGCGGCGCAGGAACAGAAAGACGCCCAACCCGGCCAGCACGTAATGCAGGGCGATAACCAGCATGCCGCGCACCGGCACGAGGCGGCTGATCACATCGACAATGGCATGAGGAAAGTAGGCAAAGGGATTATACGTCAGGCTGGCGAAGCTGGGCATGCCGCCGAAAATGTGGGGCAGCCACAGCGGATACACACCATCTTCCCACAACGCTTTTTTCAATGGTGCGGAGATGGCAAGCGGCGCCTGCGCGTCAGGAGAGAGATATGTCTTGCCAAGGAATATGGTCTCGAAAAAAAACACCAGCATGAGCAGAAGATAAACGCCGCTGGCGGACAACACGGGATGTTTTGCGAACCAGGCGAAGGTGGGTGAGGGAGCTGCAGCGCGGCCGGGTTTGATGGTTGCGGTGGCGCGCCGGTGCGAAGAGGTTTTCTTGGACATGGATGAACGGTGATCCTCGAGAAAATGCGTTGTCACACCTCGGAATGAGGCGCTATATAGGATGATTTTCCACGAATCGCAAGATTTTTTCTGTGGAAAATTCCCGCTGCGTGTTTATATTGCCGCACGAATTTGAGGATGAATGAAATGAAACAGACAGTGCCCGCGCCGGCAGATGCGTGGCGCGGTGAATTCGGCAAAGCCTACACCGATCGCAACGCCTGGCCGCTGGCGGAGATGGAAGAAAGATACCGGCAAACCTACGGGCTGAGCCGCACCGAGATGAACCGCCGCCAGCTCGACGTGCTCGACCGCAACCTGCGCATCCTGGAAGTGGGCGCCAATGTCGGCAACCAGTTGCTCTGCCTGCAGCAGATGGGCTTCACTTCACTTTACGGCATCGAACTGCAGGACTATGCCGTGGAGCTGGCCAAGCAGCGCACCCGCCACCTCAATCTGCTCACCGGCGTCGCGCACGACCTGCCGTTCAAAGACGGTTACTTCGATCTGGTCTTCACCTCCGGCGTGCTGATTCACATCGCGCCCGCCGATATCCCGGCGGTGTTGCGCGAGATCCATCGCTGCAGCCGGCGCTACATTTGGGGCTTCGAGTATTTTGCCGAACGCTATACCGAAGTCAATTACCGCGGCCATGACGGCTTGCTGTGGAAAACGGATTTTGCCCGCCTTTATCTCGACACCTTTGCCGATCTGCGTTTGCTGCGGGAAGACCGTTACCGTTATCTGAATCAGGATTTGACCGACACCATGTTTCTGTTGGAGCGGATCGATGCACCGGCCGGCCGCGAGTGAAGCGGCAGGTTCGGCCTTTGTTCCCCCAATAGGCATTTGGCGATTCAAACTCAGAGTAAACTTCTGAAAGATCCTTAACCACAAAGCAAACATCTGCACCGCGGAGACGCAAAGGCACGCAAAGAAAAGATTCGAGTTCTGTCTTTCATGATTGCAGGCAACAAATGATTGGGAAATCTTTGCGAACCTTTGCGCCTCTGCGTGATTTCTTTGCCGAAATTCGAGAGCGTTGGGAACGGTCAGAATTGTCACGAAACCCCCATAAATACAGGTTGAGATAGTACCCGTCGGACAAATGTTTGCTTTTTTTTGCAGCGCTTCGATTTCAAAGAACCCATCAATTCCACTGTGAGAGGCAACATGAACTGGAGTGACAAAAACGTTTTGCTCACCGGCGGCACCGGCTCGTTCGGCAAGAAATTCGTCGCGATTGCGCTGCAAAAATACCGGCCGAAGAAGCTGATCGTCTTCAGCCGCGACGAGCTCAAGCAGTATGAAATGCAGCAGCAGTTCCGCGATCCGATCTTGCGCTATTTTCTCGGCGATGTGCGCGACCAGGAGCGGCTGCACCGCGCGCTGCACGGCGTAGACATCGTCGTGCACGCCGCCGCCCTCAAACAAATCCCCGCCTGTGAATACAATCCCATCGAAGCCGTGAAGACCAACGTGCTGGGCGCGCAGAACATCATCGAAGCCGCGATCAACAACGGCGTGCAGCGCGTGATCGCCCTGAGCACCGACAAGGCCGCAAATCCCGTCAATCTTTATGGCGCGACCAAACTGGTGTCGGACAAACTCTTCGTCGCGGGCAACTCCTATTCCGGCGCCACCGGGCCCCGCTTCAGCGCGGTGCGCTACGGCAACGTCATCGGCAGCCGCGGCAGCGTGATTCCCTTCTTCAAGGAAAAACGCGCCACCGGCGAGCTGCCCATCACCGATTTGCGCATGACCCGCTTCTTCATCACCCTCGAGCAGGGCGTGGAATTCGTGTTCCGCTGTTTTGATTTGATGCAGGGCGGCGAGATTTTCGTGCCGAAAATTCCCAGCATGCGCATCACCGATCTCGCCAAAGCGCTGGCGCCGGAGTGCACCATCAAAGTCGTGGGCATCCGGCCCGGCGAAAAAATTCACGAAACCATGGTGCCGCGCGACGAAGCCCATCACACGCTCGAGTTCGATACTTACTTCATCGTCGAGCCGACCTTCCCGTGGTGGGGCAGAGCCAACCACGGCGCGGGCAAACGCGTGCCGGATGACTTCAGCTACAGCAGTGACAACAACACCTGGTGGCTGAGCGCGGACGAACTGAAAAAACTGGTGGGCGAATGAGTCTGGCTTGGCTGCCCTATGGCCGGCACTGGCTGGAAGAAGATGACATCGCCGCAGTGGTCGAAGTGCTGCGCCATCACAATCTCACCCAGGGTGAAAAGGTCGCGGAATTCGAACAAGCGCTGGCAGCGTATTGCGGCGCGCAGTACGCCGTGGCGGTGGCCAACGGCACGGCGGCTTTGCATTGCGCCGCGCTGGCGGCCGGCTTCGCGCCCGGCGACGAGGTGATCACTTCGCCGCTCACCTTTGCCGCTTCAGCCAATTGCATTGCCTATCTCGGCGGCCGGCCGGTGTTCGCGGATATCGATGCCGGCACGCGCAATCTCGATCCCGCGGAAGTGGCTCGCCGACTCACGCCGCAAACCCGCGGCCTGCTACCGGTGCATTTCGCCGGCCGCAGTTGTGACATGCCGGTATTCGCCGAGCTGGCCCGCCGCCACAATCTGGTGGTGATCGAAGACGCGGCGCACGCCATCGGCAGCGAATATGAAGCCGACGGCGCCTGTCTGCGCGTCGGCGCGTGCGCCCATTCCGACATGACGGTGTTCAGCTTCCATCCGGTCAAACATGTGACCACCGGCGAAGGCGGCGCCATTCTCACCAACCGCGCGGATATCTACCAGCGCCTGTTGCTGTTTCGCAGCCACGGCATCACCAAGAATCCACAACGCCTCGAGCACAACGAGGGCCCATGGTATTATGAGATGCAAGCGCTCGGTTACAATTACCGCTTGACCGACATGCAGTGTGCGCTCGGCCTCAGCCAGATGAAAAAGCTGCCGCAATTTCTCGCGCGCCGCGCGGAAATCGTCGCCCGCTACAACAAAACGTTCGGCAGCCATCCGGCCCTGATTCCGCCGCAAGTGCCCAAGGCGGCCACGGCCTGGCATCTCTACGTTTTGGAATTCGACCTCGCCCAGCTCGATTGCGACCGGCGCACGATTTTCCTGGAGCTGCAGGAAGCCCGCCTGGGCGTGCAGGTGCATTACATTCCCGTGCATTTGCTGCCTTATTACCGCAAACACTTCGGCACCAAACCCGGCGATTATCCCCGCGCCGAACGCTACTACAGCCGCGCGCTGTCGCTGCCGCTCTACCCGAAACTTACCGACGCCGAGGTGAACCGCGTGATCGACACGGTTCTGCAAATCGTCAACCGGCACCGGCGATGAACCCGCTCTCTGACAGTGCGGCGGCGTGGTCGGCAGGCGTCATTCTGCAGGCGCGCATGGGCTCGACTCGCTTGCCCGGCAAAGTGCTGCGCCTGGCCGCGGGCCGGCCGGTGCTCGAATGGTGCCTCTTGCGCCTGGCGGAATCGCAGCAGTGCCGCCGGGTGATCGTGGCCACCAGCACGCTGCCGCAGGATGATGCCATTGCGGCGTTCTGCGATCAGCGGCAAGTACCTTGCTTTCGCGGCAGTGAAAACGATGTGCTGCAGCGCTACTACGAAGCAATGCGCCGCTTTCACGTCGATCCGGTGATCCGCGTCACCGCCGACTGCCCGCTGATCGATGCGCACGTGCTCGATGCCATGCTGCCAGCCTACTTTGCCCGGCAGGCCGACTATCTGAGCAACACGCTGACGCGCACGTTCCCGCGCGGTTATGATCTCGAAATCTTTTCTTTCGCCGCGCTGCAAACGGCGCAGCAACAGGCGCAACAGGCCTACGAGCGCGAGCATGTCACGCCCTTCATCTACCAGCATCCCCAGTTGTTCAAACTGGCAGGCTACGAAAATGATTTCGATGCTTCGGCGCTGCGGGTGACAGTGGATACGCCGGAGGACTTGCTGGTGGTGGATCGCATCTATCAGCACTTCGTGCAAACGGGCCGCGGCCATCATTTCACCCTGCCGGAGCTGGTGAAGCTGTGGTCGAGCCAGCCCGACCTGGCGGCCCGCAATCAACACATTCGTCAGAAACAACTCGGTGAATAGAACCATTATCTTTCGCACCGACGGCAGCCGCACGATCGGCGTCGGCCATGTTTATCGCTGCCTGGCGCTGGCGGAAGCGCTGCGCAGCCGCGGCTGCAACGCCTGTTTTGCGGTAACAGTAACGCCGGCGGCGATTCAAGATTTGATTCGGCAGCACGGCCATCAGGTGGAGGTGCTCGCCAGCGGGGCGCCGGAAATCACGCAGCTTGCCGCGTTGGCGGAACGATACGCCACGCGTTTGCTTTGCGTCGATACCTACGCGGTGGAGGCGGCGTATTTCCGCGACTTGCAGGCCACGGGCTGGCGCACGGTGTGCATCGATGACTTTGCCGGCTTTGCGATCGCAGCGGAGGTGGTGATCAATCACAACGCCTACGCCGCGGATTTGCGCTACGAAGTTCCGGCCGGCACGCGCTTGCTGCTCGGTCCGCGCTATGCGCTGTTGCGGCGGCAGTTTCGTGAAGCGCGCGCGGCGGCCACTGCACCGGCGGCGACGCCTTACCTGCTGGTGCTGATCGGTGGCTCGGATCCGCATCAATGGAGTTTGCGCTTGGCACACAGTCTGTTGGCCGCGCTGCCGGTCAACATCGTGGTCGTGGCCGGGCCGGCAACCATCGGGCTGCCGGAATTGCAGCAACTGGCGCAGGCGCACGCCCGCCTGCGCGTGAAAAGCCAGCCGCCGGATTTGCCGGCCCTGATGGCCGGCGCCAGCCTCGCGGTCAGCGGCGCCGGCGTGACGACGTATGAGCTGGCCTGCCTCGGTGTGCCCAGTTTGTTGTTGATTGTCGCCGATAATCAGCGGCAAAATGCGGCGGCGCTCGGCCGCTTGGGCATTGCGCAGGTGTTGGGCTGGCATGCAGACTGGCAGGCGGACGCTATTGCCGCTCGCGCGGCTGCGCTGTTGGACAATGGCAGTGAACGGCAAGCGATGGCGGCGCGTGGCCGGCGCCTGGTGGATGGCGCCGGCGCGGAACGCGTTGCCGAGGAGATCGTGCATGAAATCGATTCGTCTCACTGAGTCCCGCTGCCTCGGCGAGGGCGAGCCGTGCTTCGTGATTGCGGAAGCCGGCTCCAACCACAATCGCGATTTTGCGCTGGCACAGAAGCTCATCGAGGTCGCGGCTGAGGCCGGCGCCGACAGCGTCAAATTTCAAATCTTCACCGCCGACAAGATCTATTCGAAAAAGACGCCGAAGATGAGCTATTTGAAGGAAAAGCAGCTCACGCAGGAAAGCGAGACGGTGTATGATTTGATCAAGAAACTCGAGCTGCCGCGTGAGTGGCTGCCGGACTTGCAGGCCTACAGCGAACAAAAAGGCATCATCTTCTCCGCCACGCCCTTCGACCTCGAAGCGGTCGATCTGCTGGCAAAACTCGACGTGCCCTTCTACAAAGTCGCCTCGTTTGAGATTACGCATCTGCCGCTGTTGCGGCACATCAGCCGCACCGGCAAGCCCATCATTCTCTCCACCGGCATGGCCAACCTGGCGGACATCGAGCGCGCACTGGAGGTAATTCAGCAGGCCGGCAGCAGCGAGGTGATCCTGCTGCACTGTGCCATCAACTATCCGCCGGCCTATGAAGACATTCATCTGCGTGCGATCGCCACCTTGCGCCGCGCCTTCGAAGTGCCGGTGGGCTTTTCCGATCACACGCTCGACAACGTGTGCCCGATCGCGGCGGTGGCGCTGGGCGCGTGCGTTATCGAGAAACATTACACCACCGACCGCGCGCTGCCCGGGCCTGATCATCCGTTTGCGATGGACCCGCCGCAACTGCGTGAGATGATCGCCGCCATTCGCAAAACCGAAAAGGCGCTGGGCCACAGCCTGAAGCGGCACACCGCCGCCGAAGCAGAATTACACCAGCTTGCGCGGCGCAGTTTGGTGGCGGCCTGTGATATTCCCGCCGGCACGGCCATCACTGCGGCGATGCTGGAAGTGAAACGGCCGGGCTTCGGCATTCCCACGCACTTGATGGATTTGGTCGTCGGCCGCACGGCGCGGGTCAACATCGCAGCCGACGACATTCTTTCCTGGGATATGATTGGCTGATTTCCACGCGTGATGAACACCACCATCCATCTGCGCCCGGCTGCGGCGCACGACAGCGAAGATGTGCTGCGCTGGCGCAATGATCCCCTCACCCGCGCCAACTCCTTTCACAGCGAGACGATTTCTCCGGAAGAACACCAGCGCTGGTTCAGCCAGACGCTGCAGCGCAGCGACCGGCTGTTGCTCATCGGCCTGGCGGACGCCGGCAAGATCGGCGTCGTGCGCTTTGATCTCGCCGGCGACAGCGCGGAGATCAACCTCAACCTGGCACCGGAAGCGCGCGGCCGCGGGCTGGGCACGGCGTTGATTGTCGCCGGCAGCGGTTATTTGCTGCAGCAGCATCCGGCCATCGCGAAAATCTACGCGAATATCAAACGCGAGAACCTGGCCTCGGTTCGGGCGTTCGAGAAGGCCGGCTATCGTTTGCTGGCCGGCGGCGAGCACGCAACCTACGTTTTCACACCCGATCGCAGCGCGGCAGCCGGCAGCCGCCCCAACCGCCGCATGATTGCACGGCAGGTGATGCAATTGTCGAGCGCCAACGTGATGGTGCAGGCGGCGCGCTTCATGAAGAATTTTCTGCTGGCGCGGCTGCTCGGCCCGCAATTGTTCGGCTTGTGGAACGGCCTGCAAATTCTGCTGGTGTACGGCGTGAACGCGCATCTCGGCGTGCTCAATGCGATGAATCGCGAAGTGCCCTTGCGCCGCGGCCGCGGCCAGAGCGCAGCGATTCCGGCGCTGGCGCGCGTCAGCCTGACCTTCACCATGATCGCCACGCTGGCGCTGGCGGTGGTGCTCGTGCTGATCAGCATTTCGCCGCTGGTCGACGGTCTCGAAGCCGTGGCGTTGCGCCTGCTCGCCGCGGTGTTGCTGGCGCAACAGCTTTATCAATTCTTCCAATTTTGGCTGCGCGCCGATGATCAATTCGCCCTGCTCAGCCGCACGCTGGTCGTTTCGGCGGTGATCGAGCTGGCTGTGACGGTGGCGTGGGTTTATTATGTCGGCTTTCTCGGCATCTTCTACGGCTTTTTGGCCGGCGCGCTGGTGGCCGTCGTGCTCTGCCTGCGCGCGGTCAATCCCGCGTTTTGGCGCCTTGCTTTCGATTTCAAACTCATTCCGCAGTTGGTGCGGCTGGGTTTTCCGATGATGATCGTCGGCCTAAGCTACAGTTTGATGACGACGCTCGATCGCGTGTTGATCATCAACTTTCTCGGCACCGAGCAGCTCGGCTACTATGCCTTGGGGCCGCTGGTGCTGGCGGCGCTGACCTATGTGCCGGCCACCATCAATCAAGTGATCTACCCCAAGCTGGGCGAGCGTTACGGCGCGACCGGCGAAGCGCCCAGCGTGGCCGGCTATGTCATCCGGCCCACCGTCATCACAGCGTACCTCATGGCCTTGGTGTTGGGCGGCGCTTATCTCGGCCTGCCGCTGCTGCTGCAATTGCTGCCGAAATACAACGCCGGATTGCCGGCGGCGCGCATTCTGTTCGCGGGCTTCTATTTCCTCAGTCTGGTCGGCGCCAGTGCCAACTTGCTGGTCACCATCAACCGCCAGATGCAATACCTGGCCACGTTGTTCGCGGCGATTGCCCTGGGCTTGCTGCTCAATTTTGCCGCGATTTTCGCGGGCTGGGGCATTGCCGGCATTGCCGCCACCACCAGCGTCACCTATTTTCTTTATGCCGCCGGCGTCATTGGCTTCACCGCCCGGCGTTACCTCGGCCTGAGCCGCAGGCAACTCCATCGCCTGGCCTGGCGCATCGTGCTGCCCTATGGCCTGGCCGTGGCCAGCCTCGCCGCCGCCCTGCAGATTGAAACCGGCAATCCCCTGCTCACGCCCTGTCTGCAACTCGGTGCGTTTGTGCTGGCATTCAGCCTGCTCGCGTTCCTGCCCGGCCGCCGGGAGATGTCATCGTGAGAACCGTCATCGTGCTGGAGCGCGGCGCAGCTCTCCCCGACATGCCATCGCTGGAGACGGCGGAGCGCCTCTATTTCACCGACGATCACCACCTGCAACAGCAACTGGATGCCGCCGCACAAACCTGGCTCTCGACGCCGCGTCTGCTTTCCAACGCCGAATTGGAGGAATTGACTGCCGTCGCAGCGCAACGGCATGCCGATTGGCTGCAGCGTTCGCCGGAATTCCACCATGCCGGTTTGCCCATTGCCACGAGTCTGGTGCAATTTTATGAACCCTGGGCGATCGCGCTGCGCAAGCTTGCGGCTTATCGCCGTTTGCTTGCCTCCGCCCGGCCGCTGCGCGTGATTGCGCCCGCCAGCGAAATGCCGTGGCTGCAAGCGCTGCTCTCTAGGCAACCGGAGGTGGAACTCGTTGCCGCAGCGGCGCCGCGCGGCTTCCTGCGCAAGCTGCGGCAACGGCTTGCGAACAGTTGGCTGATCCATCGCCTGCGTTATCGCGGCGGCTGGCGGCCGGCGCTGCGCTTCTACTTCGATTACTGGTGGAGTGAAACGCCGTGGCTGAAAGCGCCGGTGAAACCAGCCGAGCTTGCCGGCGATTATGTGCTGTTCTCCACCGGCTACATCAATCACGCCAGGACGTTTCTGCCGATTCTGCGCAAGCTGCCGCGGCCTTATCTCCTCATTGCCAGCACGCCCGCAGCCTGCCGCTATTTTCGCGAACAGGGCGTGCCCTATCGCCGCTTCGGCCACTTCATCACACCGGCCGCCTGGCGGCGTTATCGCGCCTTTGATCGCACCAAGCTCGACGCGCTGGTCGCGGCGGGCAGCGACGCCCTTTTCAATTTCGAAGGCATCGATCTGCGGCCGTTCGTGCGCGCGAGTTTGCTCCGGCTGTTGCGCCATCAGCTCGGCCGCCTGCGCTTGTATGCCGAAGTCTATCTCGAGTTGCTGCGGCGGGCGCGGCCGCGGCACGTCGTGGTGGCGGATGACACCACCACGCACGGCCGCCTCCTCGTGCTGGCGGCGCAAGCCTGCGGCATTCCCACGCTCAACATTCAGCACGGCGCCATCGCCGACGTGCAGCACTATCGCCAGACCGTGGCCGAGAAGCTGGCGGTGTGGGGCGAACACGATCGCGCTTTGCTCGTACGACACGGCGTCGCCGCGGAGAAGGTCGTCGTCACCGGTCAGCCGCGCTTCGAGGCCGCGGCAACTGCCCCGGCGGAAACCGCAAGTCTGCGGCGCCGGTATCGCGTGCCGGCAAACGCGAAGGTGCTGCTGTGGGCCACCACGCCTTTTGTGCCGCGCCTATCCTACGATGTGCCGGAGCGCAATCAGCGCTATCTCGCCGCGTTGCTCGAAATTCTGGCCGCCGAGCCGCTGTGGTTTCTGTTGATCAAACTGCATCCGCGTGATCAGCGTGAAGTCTATGAAAAGGGATTAGCAGAACGCGATCGCGCGCTGCGCGGCCGGGTGCGCCTGCTGCAAGCCGAAGACATGCAGGGGCTACTGCCCCTCGCCGACGTGCTGCTGGCCTGGAACACCAGCGTGATTCAAGAAGCGGTGCTGGCGGGCAAAGCCATCATCGGCGTCAACTTTTTCGGCATGCCGGAATCCATTCCCTCGGTCTCCGAGGGCGTGGCATTGCCCGCCCGCACGCCGGAAGAACTGCGCGGCGCGTTGCAAAGCCTCTTGTTGGGGAAGGGCGCCGTGCACGCCATGCTGGCCGAGGCGCGGCCACGCTATGCTGCCCGCTATTTGAATGTGAGCGAACGCTCCGCGGTTGACCGTATCCTCGAGCTGCTGGCCTGAACGCGATTCCGCAGCGCCGGTGAATGACCGCTACTTCCTCCCGCAAGGCAGCGCCCGCCGGAATCTTCACCGCCGCGCGAACCAATCCTCGCTGCCGGCAGTTAGAAAACGTGGAATTCAACTCACGAAGTGAACCTGCCCCGCAGCGCTGGCACTGAGTTTCACCGGTTACCCCCAGTCGGCAAGGGCCTCCAAAATTCGCCGTGGAGGATCGTCATGTTCTTCAAAAAAAGTGCCTGCCTCATCGTCGCCGTTGTGCTTATCCCCCTCGTTCTATCAGCACAAACCCAGTGGCAAACCTATCCCGGCAATCCCCTCATCACTGCAAATGTTTTCTATTCGATGGATCCCGCAGTGGTATTCAATCCGGCGACCGGCCTCTACCAGATGTGGTATACTGCTGATCAAGAGGGCCACTACTATGTCTTCTATGCTACTTCTGAAGATGGCCTCGCCTGGGAGAAATTCGGCGGTAACCCCGTGCTCAGCCCCGGGCCGGAGAGTGCCTGGGATGGCTGGCATGCGCGCTGCTCTGCCGTGGTTTTCGATGGTGAGAAATATCACATGTTCTACATGGGCGCCAGTTACAGCTCACGTGAGCGGATCGGCCTCGCGACCTCTTTCGACGGCATTCACTGGCAAAAGTATCAGAACAATCCGATCCTGGGGCCGGGTGCGCCGGGAACATGGGATCAAACCCAGGTCTATCATCCTGAAGTCTATTTCGACGGCGCGATGTTCTATCTCTGGTACGCCGGCTACAACGGCAGCACGATGCGCGGCGGCTTGGCAACCTCACCGGATGGCATGCACTGGACGAAACATCCGGCAAATCCTGTGTTGCAGGTGGGCGCACCGGGCGAGTGGGATGACTACGGTGTGTGGCCCAACAGCGGCGTGGTCCGCAGCGACGGCGTTTTCTATCTGCTGTATTCCGCAGCGAGCAACCAGAACACCAGCAGGGGCGCAATCGGTTTGGCGACCTCTGCGGATGGCGTGCACTGGACGAAACACCAAGGCAACCCCGTGCTGCGCGCCGGCGCGCCGGGTTCGTGGAATCAAGCGGGACTCGGGCCGGGAGCGCTGCTTTTCGATGGTACGTATTTCAAGCTTTGGTTTGCGGGCCACACCAATCCCACCAACACCTGGCACATCGGCTATGCGCAATCAGCGCGCGGTGCTGCCACGGATTTCGCTTTGGAGTTCGATGGCCGCGATGACATCGTAAAGATCCCGGACGCCGGCAATGCGCTCGACTTGGACGATTTCACCATCGAGGCCTGGGTTTACCGGCTGTCCGCGAATGCCAACCACATGCTGGTCTCCAAAGCCGAAGCGGGCGAAACCGCGGCAGTGAATTCCAACTTCTGGTTGTGGATCAAAGACAATAATCGCGCCGAAGTGGGCTGGGAGCTGGCGAATTCGGAAAATCAGCAGGTGGAGGGCACCACCGCAATCGCGCCCAACAAGTGGTATCACCTCGCCGGCGTGCGCGCGGCCGGTGCCAGCACGTTGCGCATTTATGTGAATGGCGAATTGGACGCGCCGCCTCATCCCACCAGCGGGCAGCCGAACCGGCAAGATGTTCCCGTCTATCTGGGCGACACGCCGGGCGTTGCAAATGAGAAGTTCCACGGCATCATCGATGAGGTGCGCATTTGGAATGTCGCGCGCAGCGCAGCCGAGATTCGCGCCACGATGAATGCCGAAATCACCGGTTCGGAACCTGGCCTGGTCGGTTATTGGCGACTGAATGAAGGCGAAGGCCAGCTCGTGCATGATCAGAGTCCCTCCGGCAATCACGGCCAGCGGGGATTGCTGCCGGAGGCGGAGAGTGCGGATCCGCGCTGGGTCGGCGTCGCGCGGACGGGCGGAGATTGTGCCGGCATACCGCTGCCTGCCGCGGAAGCTTATGGCAACATCAACGGTCAGGATCAATCCCATGCAGATCGCGTTGTGTATTGTTTCCCCGGCCAGCCCGGTGATTTGTATCTCTCCTTTGCCGCCTATGATATCGACTCACCCACCGAGGTTGCCCTCCGCTTGAACGGCATGAAAGTGTTCGACGTGCCGGTGACTCTCAACAACGGCTGGAGCGGATTGTTCGGCGTGTTGCTGCCGGATGATTTGATCAACGACTTGGGATCAAATGAACTGGTTTTCGACAACGTCAAAAATCCACCGAAGAATTGGCGCTGGGGCGTGCGGCAGGTTTCGGTTGATCGCTTTCAAGCGCTGCCTTCGTTCGCGGCTTTGGGCAATATCAAAGGCGGCGATCAATCCCATGCCGACAAGGTTGTTTACTTCTTCTCGGGCCAGCCCGGCGATCTCCGCCTGGCGTATGAAGTCTATGATATCGACCATCCCAACGAGCTGGACCTGCTGCTCAATGGCGTGAAGCTGCACGACGAGGCGGTCACCTCCAACGAGTCCTGGAGCGGGCCGCGCACACTGTTGTTACCGGACGAGTTTGCCAATGATGCCGGCATCAATGTCTTGATCTTCGAGAACACGCAAAACCCGCCGCGGCAGTGGCTGTGGGGTGTGCGCAACGTCAGCCTCGAGCCGGTCACGACGCAATCACTCGCGCTGGCACTGCCGGCGAATATCAAGTTCGCGGGCGAACAAGTTCAATGGCCTTCCTTGTTGTTTGATGGCCGGGTGCAGCCGCCCGCGCGGCCGCTGGGAGATGATGCCGAGCTTCCCGACAGCACATTTGCCGGCGCCACCACTGTGGCTGTGGGCGGCAGACTCACCGTGGATTTGACCGCGGCCCAACCGATCGACGCTTTCGTGCTGCATCCGGATCCGAATGCCCAGCGATACTTCCACCTTCAGCTCGAAGCCTCGCTCGACGGGCAATCCTGGCAGCCCATGATGACGAGTTCCGGCGTGGCTTTGCAGGGCACACAGTTCGTGTCGCTGCCGCGCCTGTGGGCGCGTTTCCTGCGCTTGCGCGGCGCCAGCATGCTGGTTGCCACCGACTCGCTCGAGGTTGCCGGCGCGGAAGCGGAATTCTGGCGGCAGCAGGATGAGCTGATCGCGCAGGCGCCCCGCGCGGCGCTGGCCGTGGCGGAATTGGTCTTGCTCTCGCGGACAGGCAGTGTGCGCGTCAACGATCCGGTTGCCGCGCTGCCGGTCGCCTACCGCCTGGCGCAAAACTTCCCCAATCCTTTCAATCCAACGACCACCATCCAGTTTGACTTGCCACGGCCGGGCCGCGTGCAGTTGGCGATCTATGATGTCAACGGCACGTGCGTGCGCGTGCTGCAGGAGGGCAACCTGCCGGCCGGCGCACATGCCGTCACCTTCGAGCCGCGCGGGCTTGCATCCGGAATCTACTTCTATCGTCTGGAAGCGGGCGGTTTCCGCGCCACGCGCAAACTGCTGTTGCTCAGGTGAGGCGCGGCATTCTCGTCGCCCGGCAATACCGGGAGCCTGGCGGCACTCCTCCGGACGGATTGGCGCAGGCGTCTGCAATCACAAAATCTCTCCCCCTTCTCTGCCCAAGCGAAGGGGGATGCGCTCCCGCAGTGCAAAAACCACTTGGCTCGACACCGACTGGCTGCAATCCCCATCTGCTTTCAATCTGCGATTGACTCCGCAAGCTGCCACCACCAATGCGCAGCGCCCGTTGCCTCAAAATTAAATGTTACCCAAATTTGTGAGAACTGGGGTGATTTTGATTTATTGTTCTTTTGCTGTTG
>JAKLJX010000034.1 GCA_023150945.1 bacterium
ATTGGGTAACACATATTATGAGGCAACGACGCCATTTCAAAAAAACCTTCGGTAACAATATTTATGAGCCAATGCGCAGCCAAAAGAAACCTTGCATCTTCCCACCCTGTTTGCTACCTTGCGCGCGATTTTAACCAACCGACAGCATTGTTTAGGCTCCCAAGGCACCAAGACCCGGCGCACGCAATTTGGACTGGCGTAGAACGCGGCGCGTCTTCGTGCCTTTGTGGCTCATAAAACTTCACTTGTGCAGGAGACGTTACTTGATACCGCGGAAGTTGTGTGGACTCTTGTTGCTCTTGGCTTGCCTCCCCGCTTTGCCGGCAGCGGCGCAATTCAAAATCGAGCGGGCGCGCGAAGATTTCTTCCTCGGCCAGCAGGCCCGCCAGGTCATCTTCTACACCAATACCCATTTCAATCGCGTGGAAGGGTTGTATCTCAACCTCGGCGCCAAATATCGCCCGCGCCAAATCAGCGGGCTGACGCTGTTCGGTGATTTGGGCTACGGCTTCAAGAATGAAGAAGGCAAGCGCTGGCGCGGCAATGCCGGCTTCTCACACCGGCTGTCGCTGCCCGATCAGCTCACCTTCGGCGCCGATTATTTCAATCGCATCGATACCAACGACGACTGGCTGGTGGGCGAGTGGGAAAACTCACTGGCCGGGATCTTCCTGCACGAAGACTTCATGGATTATTTCAGCCGCAAAGGCGTGCGCAGCTTCGTCGATTACCGCCTGCTGCAGGCGCACACCCTGCGTCTGGAATTCTCCGGCTACTCCTATGAACCGGTGCGGCGCAACAGCAACTGGAGCCTGTTCGGCGGGGACAAAGTCTATGCCGCCAACAGCCGCACGCCGTTTCCGGTGGTGCCCGGCAACGAACAATCCCTGCTGCTCGTCACCGCCTTTGACTGGCGTGACAATCCCATCTTTCCGATCTACGGCTGGTATGCCGATTTCCAACTTGAACAGACTTTCGGCGATTTTTCCACCACCGGCTGGTTCGTCACGGTGAAGCGGTTTCAACCGACCTTCAGCGACCAGAAGTTCCAGATCAAGCTGCTGGCCGGCGCGCGCACCGGCAGCCACGCGTTTCAACACCTGCTGCCGCTGGGCGGCCTCGGCAACTTGCGCGGCTATCGCGAAAAAGAATTCATCGGCGACCGCGCGCTTTACCTCACCGCCAACTACATCATCGGACAGAACTGGCTGCACCACGTGCCGCTTGATTTTATTCCCATCTGGGAAGGCGTTTCGGTGGGCGTGTTTGCCGAAACCGGCCTGGCCTGGTTCGCGGAGCCGGGCAATCCCGACGCCGGCTTGTTCGATTTCGGCAAGATTAAACTCAAAGATTTTCGCAATGACGCCGGCGTTTCGATCTTCGTCGCGGAAAACGTGCTGCGCGTCGACATTGCCAAACGCCTGGATCGCGGCTACGATGACTGGCGTGTTCTCTTTCGCATTCTCGACAAGTTTTGATGCCGACCGTGAATCGACTCCGCTCTGGCTGCCGCCACGGCTTCGGCCGGATTGCCCGACAGGCGGTTTTGCCGCTGGCGGCGGTGCTGCTGTGGCATTCGCTGGCATCGGCGCAGGAGCCGGAGTTTCCGGCTGATTCCGTGGCGACTCCCCCCCTCATCACCTCCGTGGTCATCACCGGCAACCGCCAAACCAAGCCTCACATCATTCTGCGCGAAATCAAATCGCAAGTCGGCACGCCCTTCGATCCCGCCGTGGTGGAGGCCGATCGCATGCGGCTGTTGAATCTGCGCCTGTTCAGCCGCGTCGACATTGCAGGCGTTCCCGTGGCAGACGGCGTGCAGCTCGTGATTTCCCTCGAGGAAGCTTGGTACATTTATCCCTACCCCATTTTTTTCATGAATGACCGCGATTGGGGCAAGCTTTCCTATGGCGCCGGCTTGCTGCATTACAATTTCCGCGGCCGGCGCGAGACGCTCGCGGTTTCAGGCTGGGCGGGTTACAATCCGGCCTTGCAGCTCGACTACGGCAACCCCTGGATGTTCAACCACGCCAATTTGTTCGGCCGCTGGAACTTCTACACCCAAACGGTGCGCAATCGCTTTCTGACCACCGCGCGGCAGGAGGTCAACGAAAAGCGCTGGGGCGGCATGTTCACGCTGGGTAGACGTTTCGGGCTGTTCAACTTCTTCAGCCTGGGCTTTGGCTATTCCAGCTTGCGCTTTGATCCGCAACAGGTGCGCAATCCCCGCAACAATGAGCTTCTCGATCTCAGCGGCGAGGACAACCGCGCCAGTGTGATCGCCTCTTATCTCTATGATGCCCGCGACTTCTATGAATATCCGCGCGGCGGCAGCTATGTGAATCTCTGGGCCAAGCGCGTGGGTTTCACGCCGGCGGCGCAGCGTTACTGGCGCTACGGCGTGGACGTACGGCGCTACCGCAAGATCTACCAGGGCGTTGCCCTCGCCGCCCGCGGCATGGCCGATCTTTCCTCCCGCCGTGTGCCGCTGGATGATCTCGTCAATTTTGGCTTCCGCCACCGCATTCGCGGACATTTCTACCGCCAGCTCCACGGCGAAAATCTCGCCCTCACCAGCGTGGAACTGCGCGTGCCCCTCATTCCCCTGCGCTATCACCGCCTCGAACAAACCCGCCTGTTTCAAGACTCACTCATCGGCCGCTACATGCGAACACTCAAGTTCGGCGTGAGCGCCGGCCTGTTTGCCGACTATGGCGTCATCTGGAATCACGCCGGCGGTTTTGATCTCGACCGCGGCCGCGGCGGTTTCGGCGCCGGCCTGCACATTCACATGCCCTATCTCAACGTGCTGCGCCTCGAAGGGGCCTTCAACGAAGACGGCAAGCTGGAGGGCCTGGTGGATGTGGGGGTGGCGTTTTAATGCCACGCCACGAATTCTTTTACGCCCCTCCTGAAAATTTCACCGCCGAATTTGTCGAGCTGACCGGCGACGAGCATCATCACCTCACCCGCGTGTTGCATCACAAAATCGGCGATCGCGTCACGGTGGTTGACGGCGCGGGCAACGCCGCGGTCGACGGTGAAATCCTTTTCAGTGATCGTGCGGTAACGCGCATTAAAATTCACACGCTCACACAAAACCTCGGCGAGCCGGCGGTGCATCTCACCCTGGCGCAAGCGGTTCCCAAGGGCGCGCGCTTCGATTGGGTGGTGGAAAAAGCGACGGAAATCGGGGTTTCGGCATTCATCCCGCTGCTCTCCGAACACAGCGAAGTGCAACCCGGCTCAGGCAAAACTGAGCGCTGGCGGCGGCTCACACTGGCGGCGATGAAGCAATCCTGCCGTTCTGTCTGGCCGACGGTGAACGAACCCACCCACTTCGTTGATCTGGCTAAACGCCTCTCAGAATTCGATCTGGCCCTCCTGGCGCATCCCACCGCGAGCGACATTTCGCGGGACCTGGCAGCGCAGGCCATGCCGCGGAGGGTGCTGTTGCTGGTCGGCCCGGAGGGCGGTTTTGCGGAGGAGGAGGTCACCCTGGCGCAGGAAACCGGCTGCAAGCTGCTGAGCCTGGGGCCGCGGCGCCTGCGCGCGGAGACCGCGGGGTTGTCGGCGGCCATCAAGGTTTTCGCGGCGTACGGCCAGCTTTGACCGTGTAACCGCGAGATTTTCCGAGAAAACACTTGTTTTTCAAGCTGGTGAATGATACCTTTCCCCCGTTTTTTAAATCCCATCCGTCTCTCGTTTCATTTCCACCCGAGGAGGCTGTTCAAGCATATGCCTGCTGTCAAAGTCCGTGAAGGCGAAAGTTTTGAAAAGGCCCTGCGCCGTTTTACCAAAGCATGTGAGAAAGCCGGCTTGATGTCGGAGCTGAAGAAGCGCCGGCACTTCGAAAAGCCCAGCGAGAAGAAGAAGCGCAAAATGAAAATCGCGCGCCGCAAGGCCCGACGCCTGGCGACGCTGGAAAGCAGATAGCGAGCCGGTTGCCTCCACCGGCCCACCGAGCCTGGGAGCCGCAGTGGAGCGGCGCAGCCGGCTGCAGGAGACAGCGATGACGTTGCTGGAGAAACTCAGCGAAGATCTCAAGCAGGCCATGAAAAGCGGCGACAAGCGCCGGGTGGAAACCATCCGCCTGTTGCGGTCGCAACTCAAGGACACGCAGATCGCCAAGATGCGGCCGCTCGAGCCTGAGGAAGAATTGGAAGTCTTGAACAGCGCCGCCAAGCGCCGCCGGGAATCCATCGACGCCTATACCAAAGCCGGGCGCACCGACCTGGTGGCGAACGAGACCGCGGAACTGGACATCATTGCCGCCTATCTACCGCAAGCTCTGAGCCCTGCAGAAATCACCGCTCTCATCGAAACCGCGATTCAGGAGAGCGGCGCCAAGGATCTCAAGGATCTCGGCAAAGTCATGGGGAAAATCATGCCGCTGGCCAAAGGCCGCGCCGACGGCAAGCTGCTGCAGCAACTCGTGCGGGAACGGCTCTCCTGAAACCGGAGACCGCGCTTTCATCATCTCTGCGAAGTGAATCAAGTGGGACTCGTCTATTCCTGGGGCCTCCGGCGGTGCTTGGCCGGCCCGGCGTCCACCGAGGTATGAGGCCATCCAACCGGCCGACGAGCCGCTTTGTTCACTTTTTCTTTTTGGTGCCGGCGGGCTGTTCGCCCCGGCCGCCGGTGCGTGAGGAACCCCGTGCAAATCATCATCAATTTCGCCGATTTCTTCATTCTGGGTGTGCTCGCCTACTTCACCTGGCGCGGCTTCAAGAGCGGCCTTTATGAAAGCCTGCTGGATTTGTTCGGTTTCTTCTTTTGCCTCACGCTTACCCTGATCGCGCTGCCATACTTCGCGCAATTCTTCAGCTACGTCGTGCAACTCCCCCCCAACATGAGCGTGCTGCTCGGCTTCGTGTTCGTGTTTGCGCTGCTGGCCCTGGCCTACCTCTTCTTCGTGAAATGGATCAAAACCATGGTCGCAATGACGGTGAACGAGAAGTTCAACCGCATCACCGGCACCGGGCTGGGGCTCTATCGCGGCGTGTTGATGGCCAGCCTGCTCATGCTGGGGTTCGTGCTGCTGCCGATTCCCCACGTGGTGCAGGGCACGCAGGCACGCAGCCTGCTCATGGCGCGCACCAAGATCATCCTGCCGCTGAACTATGACTATGTGCGCAAGCTCATTCCCGGTCCACCCGGCTTTCGCGAGGCCCTGCAGGCCGCTTACAAGCGCATTGGTGAGCTTGATCCCATCAGCGCGCGCTTGCTGGACGAATTGCCCGGCAAGCCGCCTCCTCCCAAGATGAGCGACTACTGACGCAATGAGTGCTTCACCCCCAGACTATTTTCCTGCTGCGGCTGCCGCCCTGGAGCTTCCCAAAGTGCTCAAACAAGTGGCCGCGGCCGCGCTGTCGTCCGCCGGCGCCGAGGCCATTCTGCATCTGCAGCCGTTGCCCGATTTGCCCAGCGTGCAGGCGCGCCTCGCGGAAGTCACGGAGATGCGCAGTCTGCTCGAATTCGATGATACGTTTCCGATTGCTTCCCTGCCCGACCTGAGCGCGACGCTGCAGCATTTGCGCATTCAGGGCCGCACCCTCGAGATTCAACAGCTCATCGATCTCGCGCGCTTCTCGGCCACCGCCCGGCGCGTGCGCCATTATCTGCTGGCGCGCCGGGAAAAATACCCCGAATTGTTGCGCACGGCGCTGTTGCTCACCAGCCTGCAGGAACACGAACGCGCGCTGGAGAGTGCGCTCAATTTCACCGAGGGCACGGTGAAGGACTCCGCCAGTCCGGTGTTGGCGCGCGTGCGCCGCGAAATTTCCCGCGCGCTCTCCGAGGTGCGCGACCGGCTCGAACGCATCGCCCGCAAGCTGGCGGCGCAGGACATGCTGCGCGAGCAGATGATCACCCTGCGCGAAGGCCGCCTGGTGCTGATGTTGAAAGAGGAGCACCGCCGCCACGTCCCGGGCCTGGTACACGATCACTCTGCCAGCGGCCGCACGGTGTTCGTCGAGCCGATGGAATCGGTGGAAATCAACAACCGCGTGCGCGAGTTGTACAGCGCGGAACGCGATGAAGTCGAGCGCATTCTGCAGATGTTGACCGAGCGCCTGCGCCAGGTTCTGCCGGCGCTGCTCGCCAATCACGAGGGCATGATCGCCATTGACGTGATGCACGCCAAGGCCCAGGCCGCGCGCCAGCTCGCGGCCAGCGCCCCGCAGATGCTGGCCGAGGCCAAACTGAAATTGATCAATGCCTGCCATCCGCTGCTCTTGTTGAAAAATGAAGATCGCCGCAAGGTCGTGCCGCTGGATTTGGAGCTGGGATTTCCCGCAGAGGCGGCGCTGCCGGTGCGCACGCTGCTGATCAGCGGGCCGAATGCCGGCGGCAAAACCGTGGCGCTGAAAACCGTGGGTCTGTTGGCCTTGCTGGCGCGCTGCGGCCTGCACATTCCCGCCTCGCCGGACAGCGCCGTGCCGCTGTGCGAGAACGTCTTTGTCGACATCGGCGACCGGCAGTCGATCGAAGACGATCTTTCCACTTTCACTTCGCACGTCAAGCATTTGGTTGAAATTCTGCGGCGCGCCGGCAGCGGTGATCTCGTGCTGATCGACGAAATCGGCGCGGGCACCGATCCGGAGGCCGGCGCCGCGCTGTCGGTCGCGGTTCTGCGCGAACTCAACCGCCGCGGCTGCTTGACCATCGTCACCACCCATCACGGCGCGTTGAAGACCTTTGCCCAAGAGGAGCCGGGCGTGAGCAACGGCTCGATGGCCTTCGACCGTGAGACGCTGACGCCCACGTATCAATTCCGCGCCGGCCTGCCGGGCGCGAGTTACGCGTTCGAGATTGCCGAGCGCATGGGCATGGCCGCGCCGGTGATTGCAGCGGCGCGCACCCTGGTGGGCGTGGAAAAAGTCAACGTCGAAGAACTGCTCAACGAGCTGCAAAACAAACTGGCGCAACAGCAGCAGCTCAATGAAAAGCTGCAGGTGGAGGAAACCCGCTTACGCGGCCTGCAGAAGCTGTATGAGGAACGCGAGCAGAGTCTGCGGGCGCAGGTGCAGGAGATCAAAAAGAAGGCGCATGCCGAAGCCGAAGCGCTGCTGCAAAACGCCAACGCCATCATCGAAAACGCGGTGCGGGAGATTCGCGAAACCAATGCGGCACGGGAGGCGATCAAAGCGGGCAGGGAAAATCTGGCTGCGCTGCGCGAGCGCCTCGCGCGCGAGAACCAGCTCGAGGAGCCACCGCCGCCGGCAACGGATGAAACCGGGATCGCAAAATTCGAAATCGGCATGCCGGTGAAATGGCTGAAGCAGGGCGCGCTCGCGACGGTGTTGGAACTGCCGGATTCCTCCGGCAAAGTGCTGGTGGCCGCGGGCGCTTTGCGGGCGCGCGTGCCGGTGGGTGATTTGCGCGCGGTGAGGGCCGGCAGGAAAACCGAACCCGCGGCACTGCCGAAAGCGAGCGTGCAGGAGGCTGCCCGCCATGCGGAAATCGATCTGCGCGGCATGCGCGTGGACGAGGCACTCGCCATGGTGGACAAGTTTCTCGATGATGCCTTGTTGGCGGGCTGGAACGAAGTCCGGCTGATTCACGGCAAGGGCACGGGCGCGCTGCGCCAAAGCATTGCCAATCATCTCAAGACGCTGCCGCACGTGAAGAGTAGCCGGCTGGGCCAGTTTGGCGAGGGTGACGTCGGCGTGACGGTGGTGGAGCTGGCCTAGCACGGGCGAGACAGCAATCAGCACCGCAGTCTTGTCATTCCAAGATGCCAGAGCAGTAGTTTCACCATCAGGAAACGGGTTCGGCGGCTGACCCCGAGGCGCGCAGATTGTGTTTGCTTGCATCGGCGCAACCGGCTTCGCCCAGTTTTCTGACCTGCCGGGAGCCGGAGAGTGGCAGGCAACACACAAGATCAAAAAGCCTCGATTGGAAGATTCAAGTATCAGGACTCCTTTCCGCGTTTTGGTCAACCCTGATCGCGCGGCATTGCAAATGAATTTGGTTGGGACTAGTGCACTGTTACCTTGAAAAGTAAATCCACTATCATTGTCATCCAGCAAGGATCCTGTGAAGCGTTGGGAACAGTGCCAAGCATGGTAAAAGATTCGTCTGAATGACGCAGCGCGGCAACTTGCCGCAACCAAATCTGTCAACCGCGAATTAACGCTAATCAACGCGAATAAAAATTTGCGTACATTCGCGTGAATTAGCGGTTCGCGAAAATCTTCGCGGTTGTGATGTTTTTCCGGAGTAATACTATATCGAGAGATCACATCCACGAATCAAGGTGACAGACATCTATAAGCGTTGCGTGATGATAACGAGTAACGAAAAACTTCTCGCTGTCGCCGGTGAAGCTGCCGAGCTGGCCGGCCGCATCCTGCTGGCCCGCTGGCGCGACCGGCCGGCTTTGCAGGTCGATCACAAAGCCGAGTTCGATTTTGTCACCGAAGTCGACCGGCAGAGCGAGCAGGCGATTGTGGCACACCTGCGCCGCCATTTTCCCCAACACAAAATGCTGGCGGAGGAGGGCGGCACCTCGGGCGGCGGCGGTGAGGTGGAGTGGATCATCGATCCGCTCGACGGCACCACGAATTTCATTCACGGGGTGCCTTGTTTTGCGGTGTCGATTGCCGCGCGCCGCCAGGGTGAAATCGTCGCTGGCGTCGTGTTCGACCCGTTGCGCCAGGAGCAATTCACTGCCGTGCGCGGTGGCGGCGCCTTTCGCAACGGCGAGCGCTTGCGGGTTTCCTCGAGTCAGCGTTTGCAGGAGTGTTTGATTGCCACCGGTTTTCCCTTTCGCGCGAAGCATCTGGCCGGTTCCTATCTGCGCATGTTTCACAGCTTTTTCGCGCAGGTGCGAGACTTGCGCCGCATGGGCTCCGCCAGCCTCGATCTGGCCCTGGTGGCGGCCGGCGTGTTCGATGGTTTCTGGGAGTATGATTTGAACCCGTGGGATTTTGCCGCGGGCACCCTGTTGGTCGAAGAAGCCGGCGGCAGCATCAGCGGCTTCACTCCCGAGGAGAATTTTTGGGAGAGCGGCAATATCGTCGCGAGCAACGGCCACGTGCATGCGCTCATGCAAGCTCTGATCGCCGCGCCCGCGGACTCTTGAGAAAATGTTCCTGCAACGGCCTGGCCGATGCATCAAAATCCTCAGAGTTTCCACGCCACTGGAAGTTTTGGAAACCTCGGCCCAGCCGGGGTCGGAACGCTCTCGGATGGACACTCGTGCACTGGCACCTTAGTTCTTGTGACTATTTTGTCCGTCATTCAGATGGAATCTTGTGAAGCATGCGGCCAGGAGCGAATTTTCACAAGATTCTTTCAGAATGACATTCAGGGTGTGGATATATTTTTCAGGGTAACAATGTACGCCAGATTTCAGACAAGCTGAAACCTGAAGCCCGCGGGCAGCAACAAGCCCGATTCGTACACTGTTGTCTCGCACGAGGCATCCACCACCACTGTCATCCAGTAAGGATCTTGTGAAAATTTGGGTACACTCCCCTGCCATTCACCTAAAAAGCTCACGGCGAAGAACGCGGAGAAGGACTCTCTTGATTTTGAAACTCCGCGCTCTTCACGGCGCAAGCGTTTGCTTTGTGGTCAAGAATCTTACAGAATTCTATTCTGACTTTGCGCGTCTTACGGCCAAGTTCTCTGTGGCTTTGATTCTCATCTTTGATTCCGAGTGTCATTCAGAAGGAATCCGGTGAGATACTCGGCGCCGCGCGCAAGTCTTCACAGGATCCTTGCCGGATGACAGTCAGGCTGGCTGAACTTTTCAAAGTAACCGCGCGCCGGCTGCCATTCGCAACGCAGTTGAATTTCTTGGCGGGACACGACTTCACATGATCGCCCCTTATCGCATCGTTGGCCGCATCAAAGGTTTGCTGTTCGTCGCCGCCGTCGCCATCATCATCACCCTGCTTTGGCACACGCAAAACCTGGTGAAAGGGCTGCGGCAGGAAGCGCGCAACGTGATTCTGTTCTATGCGCAACTGCATGCGCGCGCCGTCAACGATCCCGGCGACAGCGATCTGAACTTCATCTTCGACGTCATCATCAACCGCACGGATTTTCCCATCATCCTGGCTACGCCCGAAGGCGAGCCGATCGGTTGGGAGGGCATCGAGGTGCCGCAGGATTCGCTCTACTCCGAGCCCGCGCAGCGACAAGTGCGGGAGATCATGGCGGCGATGCGGCGTGAAGTCGATCCGGTGCCCATCACCTACCAGAATCCGGTCTCCGGCAAGGTCGACACGCTCAACTATCTCTACTATGGCGACTCCCGTCTCATTCAACAATTGCAGCGCCTGCCCTATCTCGCCATCAGCGTGGTGAGTTTGTTCATTCTGGTGGGCTTTCTCGGTTTCAACAGCATTCGCCGCGGGGAGCAGCAATTTATCTGGGTGGGCATGTCCAAGGAAACCGCGCACCAGCTCGGCACGCCGATTTCCTCATTGCTGGGTTGGATTGAGCTGCTCAAGAGCCAGCTCGCGCAAAACGGCGCGCGCGAGACCATCAGGGAGATGGAGCGCGACGTCGAGCGGCTGAACAAGGTGGCCTCGCGCTTTTCGCAGATCGGCTCCAGCACCGATCTCAAGGAGCAAGACCTGGGCGTGATTGTCGACGAAGTGGTGCGTTATTTTCGCAACCGCCTGCCGCAGATGCGGCGCGCCGTCCGCCTGGAAGTGCACAAGGAGGAGCTGCCGGCCATTCCGTTGAATCGCGACCTGCTGGAATGGGTGCTGGAGAATTTGATCAAGAATGCGATCGACGCCATTGAGAATGATCACGGCGAGATCACTATCGATCTGCGGGCCGCGGCCAACCGGCGGCAGCGCGCGATCATCGACATCACCGACAACGGCAAAGGCATCGATCCCGCCGACCGCAAGAACATCTTCCGGCCGGGCTTCAGCACCAAAAAACGCGGCTGGGGCCTGGGCCTGAGCCTGGCCAAGCGCATTGTCGAAGAATATCATCGCGGCCGGTTGTTTGTCAAGGAATCGCGGCTGGGCGAGGGCACCACGATGCGCATCATGTTGTGAATCGCTCGCGGCCCGCGCCAGAGCGCCAAACGCAAAAGCCGTTGCCCTCACGTGAGGGCAACGGCTTTTTTTTTCCTGCCGGCGACGAGAAAACGCAGAAAAAAATCCCGCGCCCCAGAAGCCGGAGCGCGGGATTTTCGATCGGCTTGCAATGCCCGAGGGCATTACGGCAGGGTTACTTCATCAAGACCATCTTTTTCATCTGGGTGTAGCCGTTGATGGTCAGGCGATAGAAGTAAACGCCGGAGGTGTGGCTCTTCGCTTCCCACACGACTTTGTGGAAGCCGGCTTGCATGTCGGCGTCCACCAGCCGTTCGATTTCCTGGCCGAGCGAGTTCAGAATCGTGAGCACGACTCTGCCGCGTTCCGGCAGGGCGAAATCGATGGTGGTTTGCGGGTTGAACGGGTTCGGGTAGTTGTTGCCCAGCGCGTATTCCGTCGGCAACACCTCGTTCGGCCGGCCGGCCACGCTGGTGGTCACCACCGGCACTTCATTCGAGAAGACGCTGACGTTGTCGCCATAGTCTTTGGCTTTGACGGCATAGACGTAAGCGGTGTTCTTCTCGATGTTGGTGTCCTGATATTCGCGCGCCGTCACCGTGGCGATCGCCTCGCCGAAGGTGGAAGCGCTCTGCAAGCGGCGATAGACGGAGTAGGAGGCCGGTTCTTCATTGTCCGGCTCGGTCCAGCTCAGTTGCACGCGCCCGCTTTCCGCCTGGCCGCTCAACGCCGGAGCATTCGGCGGCAGGTCATCGGTGGAGGTGCCGCAGGCTTCGTTGGAGTTGGCGAAGACCAGGGGGTTGGCGGTATGCGCGGAAACCACAAAGCAGGTTTGCGCACCGTCAGCCAGCGTCGGCGCAACATAGTTGTAGTCCGGATCGGAATGCGCCAGGACGGTTCCGATGAAATCCCACGAAGTGGCCGAGGCAACATCATAGAAACGGGTGCCCGCCTGCAGTGCCGTCACGTCGAGGCTGATCATGCTGAGGCGATCGGCAACTTGGACCACGTTGCCGGCGGGTTTTTCACCGGCGCCGCTGCCGAGCTTGCGCCACACGCCGTAGTGCGTAATCGGCACACCGGCGATGCCGCCGTCATTGGGCGAGCGGGTCCAGGTCAAGCGCACTTGCTTGCCTTGATCGTTGGGGATGTCGGTCACGCTGGAAAGCGTTGCCGCCTGGATGCCCTTGCCGCTGACCGCGATATTCCACAACGTCCAGTCGGCATCATTGATGCCTTGATAGCGGAAACGAATCCAGACGTTGGAGTAACCGGCTGCCCAGCGGGTGATGTCCAGCACCGCCGGTCTGAGGTTGGCCGTGAAGAAAGCCGGGCCGCCAAAGTTTTGACCGGTTTGCGGATCCACACCGCGCACGCGCTCGGTGCCAGGCACGTCATTCCAAGAAGCGCCGCCGTTGTTGCTGACGCTCACCGAGAAGCGGGTGTAGCCGAAGCCGCCGACGCCGATGGACTTGTAGGTCAGCCAGGCGGTGGAGGTAATCGCGCTGAAATCGAGGTTGGGGATGATCAAATCTTCATCCTGGGGCCGGCCGAGCGAATCGAACTGCACATAGGCGCCTTTGTAAGCCGCGCCGCCCAGGTTGACTGCCGGCACCAACGCGGAGGCCGTGGTTTGCCAAGTCACCACGCCGGGATCAGAACGGGTGGAATTGACTTGGAAGCCGCGGGACAGCAATTGCGAGGGCGTCGGGCTGGCGGGCGCGTTCCACAACGCCGAGGAGAACAGGACGCGTCCGTCATGCACCACAAACGGCGAATAGCGCGCATCGCCAAAGCCGTCGGGATCGTCGGTGGCTACCGCGGTGGTGTCATTCGAGCGATCTTCGTCATTGGCCAGGCGGGTGAAGGCGCGGATGCGATAGACGCCGGGAGCGTTGGGCGTCCAGGTATTCACCGAGGCGATACCAGCGGTGGCACCCGGGGCAAGGGCGTCAGTCCGGCGGCCCACCACGGAGCCAACTTGCTGGCCGGCCGCATTCAGAATGGTGCCCTGCCATTGCAGGTTGCTTTGCGGATTCGAGCCGGAATTGGTGACGTTCAAGGTGAAGGCAACGGCATCGCCGATCTTGATTGGGAAGGGAATATCGACATTGAGGGCGGCAACGTCATCTTGGATGGTCTGCCCAGTGAGGTTGACATCGTCGATGTACATGCCGCGGCCCACCGGCGCCGGCGTTGTGGTCGCACCAGTGGGATCATAGCCGAACAAGATGCCAATGCGGACATTGTCGCCCGGCTGCAGGACGCCGTCGGCGCCGGTCAGCAACACATTGCCAGGCACCACGACATTCACCCAGTTGGGGTTGGGATTGGCAGCGCCGGCATAAGCGGCCACATTGGTGCCGGCCGCAAAGCCCTCGGCCTCCATCGTGGAGGAGCCGCTCTCGCCGCCGTTGTCCGAGAACACGGTGTTGGCGCCGGCCGTCAGCGTGATGTCATCCAACGCGAAAATGGCGCCAGCTTCCACGAACCCGAAATCGCCAAATTCACCAAAACGAATCTTGATGATCTTGCCGGCATAGGCGTCGAGATTGACCGTATGGGTTTTCCAGGTTGAGGTGCCGCCACCCGGGCTGCCATTCGGCCCATCAAAAGAAGCGACCGAGCGATAGCTCACGAAGTTGTCATCCTTCGTGAACACGTCGACTTTGTTGTAATCGAAATCGATTTCCGACACCGATTTGTACATGAAGCTCAGCGTAATCGGAGTCGCAGCGCCAGTGAGATCGATTTCAGGCGTGGTCAGGTATTGCCGGCTGAACACGTCGTACGGGGGCACGCCGGGATTTTCCATCACCCAACTGCTGGTGCCGGCGCCGGGATCGGTGGTGCTGAAGGCCCACAGGGCATCGTCAAGACCAAGATAGACGTACAGCCGGTTGGCCGACAACGCCGCGTCCCAATCGAGCCAAAAGTCGAGGGTCAGACGCGCAATCGGGTCGCCTGCGGCGGTCTGGGTGGGGATGGTGAATGGCGGCGACATCAGCATGTCGGTGCTGAGTGCCGTCACCGTGGTCTCGTGCCAACTGGTGGAGGCGCTGCGAAAATTGGTCTTGTTGACTTCCCAATCGCTGCGATCCTCGTCGGCATGGCCGGAGGCTTGCGTGCGGATGCCCCAGCTTGCGCCTGCTTGCCAGGGGGCTTTGCCGCCTTCGAAATCATCGAAGAAGATCACATCCTGGGCGGCATTGGTTTGATGGCGGTTTGACTTGGCGGAGAAGTTGGCGGCGGCCTCATCGATCTTGATCGGTTTCATTTGAAACCGGTCCATGTCTTTCTTCGACATGAGCTTGATCGGGGTGGCGTTCGCCTGCGGGGCTTTCTGCTTGGCGTCGTGCGCGGCGAGCAGCCCCAAACCGCAGAGAAAAACCGTCAAGATCAGAACGACGAACTTCCGTTGCATAAACAACCTCCCTAAGCGATTAATGAATTGAACGGTTGTTTAAAATGGCAGTCGGTGCAGCACGGGTTGCAAGCTTGCGGGCATCGCCTCCTTTCTGATCCGGTTGATCCGGCGAGCCATTTCGCCGCGCCGCATGGCAATGGCGTCAGCCGCGCCGATCGGCGGGCGCAAAAATGACTCGGACATTAGATCGTTGGTGCGTGTGAGGTATTGAATGCCGATGGAGATAAGACAGACAGGTTGTGTTCGAGTGGAGGCAGGGTGTCGCTGGGCGCGGCCGCCGGGGTGGGCAGCAGGCAGTCAAGCACATCAAACCGTCGTGGTGCAGCCTCGTAATGGGAATCACGCAACTAACCCTCATCCTCCGTCCCCTCGCGTTTAGGGGATGGTCCAGACTCGTGAATTCTTACGACTGTCACGGGTGTTCGTGCGAGCGCGCTGAATTTTGAACGGGCAAATATGAACAAACGATTCGAGAATGTCAAGACGATTCTTCCCGCGCCTGCGACTGCAGTGATGGGGTGATTGAACCTGCCACCCTGTGCAAGAAATGGTGCTGCTCCCCGGTCACGGCCGGCCTGCTCGTCTCCTTCATTCATTGCAAGTTCATTCGTTGCAAGGCAAACACTTGCAACACCGAGAAAACCGCGCTGACATGGCGGGAGAATATTTTCCAAACCCGACATTCGGTTAGCTCCGTTTTCTCCCCGCAATTTTCTTGGTTTGCGGTTGGGCCGCCTGGCGATGGCGCCGCGGCAACGCGCGGAATCCCCTGCTTGCATTCCCAGTTTTTTTTTCTATATTTGACGCCTGTTTGAGTTCACGCGCAGCGTGCCCGGTTCATTCCGCAAAAAAACGGCAAGCCCGGTCTCGTGCCTGCCGGAAGTGGCCGGAAGCCAGGCGTTGCGACAACCGCATGGCACGAGCCGACCGCAATCATTCTCACAATCATCATGGCTGAAAAAGAGTACCTTGTCGTCAAGGGAGCGCGGGAGCACAACCTCAAAAACATCGACGTTGAAATTCCCCGCAACAAACTGGTGGTGATCACCGGACTGTCCGGTTCGGGGAAATCCTCGCTCGCTTTTGATACCATCTATGCCGAGGGCCAGCGCCGCTACGTCGAATCGCTCTCGGCCTACGCCCGCCAATTCCTGGGCTTGATGGAAAAGCCCGACCTCGATTACATCGAAGGCCTGTCGCCCGCCATCTCCATCGAACAAAAGAGCAGCAGCCGCAATCCGCGCTCGACGGTGGGTACGGTCACCGAAATCTATGACTATCTGCGCCTTCTGTTCGCGCGCATCGGCGTGCCGCATTGCTACAATTGCGGCAAGGTCATCGAGCGCCAGACGGTGCAGCAAATGGTCGACGCCATTTTGGCGCTGCCGGCCGGCACCAAGTTTCAGGTGCTGGCGCCGGTGGTGCGCGGCCGCAAAGGCGAATACCGCGAAATCTTCGACACTGCCCGGCGCGAAGGCTACGTGCGCGTGCGCGTCGACGGCGAAGTGAAAGATCTGGCCGGCGAGATCAAGCTCGACAAGAACAAGAAGCACAACATCGAAATCGTCGTGGACCGGCTGCTCAACGAGTCCGGCATCAAGACGCGGCTGACGGATTCGCTGGAGACGGCGTTGCATCTCGCCAACGGGCTGGTGTTGATCGAGGTGATGAACCAGCGCGAGATTCTGTTCTCCGAGCATTTTGCCTGCGCCGAATGCGGCATTTCCGTCGAAGAGCTGGCGCCGCGGCTGTTCTCGTTCAATGCGCCGCACGGCGCCTGCCCGACTTGCAACGGCTTGGGCACCACCATGGAGGTCGATCCCGACATGGTCGTGACCAACCCCAGCCTTTCGATCCGCGACGGCGCGTTGGAGGTGTGGGGCGACAACCAGGAAGGCTGGTATTGGGAACAGCTCAAAGCGGTGAGCCGCGCCTACGATTTCTCGCTCGATACGGCCTGGGGCCAGCTCAAAAAAGCGCAGCAGCGGGTGGTGCTCTACGGTTCCGGCGACCGCGAGCTGAAATTCAGCTATGCCAGCGGCAACGGCCGCATGCAGGCGCAATTCACCGGCAAATTCGAAGGCATCATTCCGAATCTGCAGCGCCGCTACGTGCAGACGGATTCGCAATACATCCGCACGTGGATCGAGGGTTTCATGAACAAGAAGCCCTGCGCGGCCTGCAACGGCGCGCGGCTGCGGCCCGAGGCGCTGGCGGTCAAGATCCGGCAGCACAACATCTTCGCTGTCACCCGCATGACGGTGCGCGCCGCCAATGAATTCTTCAACCGCCTCGAGCTGAGCGCGCGCGAGCAGAAGATTGCCCATCAAATTCTCAAGGAAGTGCGCGAACGCCTGGGCTTTCTCGTCAATGTCGGTTTGGACTATCTCACGCTGCATCGCGACGCCGGTTCACTCTCCGGCGGCGAAGCGCAACGCATCCGCCTCGCCACCCAGATCGGCTCGCAACTCGTGGGCGTGCTCTACATTCTCGATGAACCGTCCATCGGTCTGCATCAACGGGACAACCGCAAGCTGATCGACACCCTGGTGCGGCTGCGCAATCTCGGCAACACCGTCATCGTGGTGGAACATGATCATGAAACCATCGAGTCGGCGGACTGGGTGATTGACTTGGGCCCGGGCGCGGGCAAGGAAGGCGGCCGGGTGGTGGCGGCCGGCCCGCCCGCGGCGATCGCGCAGGACACCCGCTCGCTCACCGGCGATTATCTCTCCGGCCGCAAATACATCGCCGTTCCCTTGCAGCGCCGGCCCGGCAACGGCGCATTTTTGGAACTGACGGGCGCGCAGGGCAACAATCTCAAAAACGTTGAAGTCGAATTTCCGCTGGGGCTGTTGACCTGCGTGACCGGCGTTTCCGGCTCGGGGAAATCGACGTTGATCAATGAAACGCTGTATCGCGTGCTGGCGCGCGAGTTGAATCAGGCCAAGCAGCAGCCGCTGCCGTTCCGCGGCATCCGCGGCCTGCAGCATCTTGACAAGGTCATCGACATCGATCAGTCGCCCATCGGCCGCACGCCGCGCAGCAATCCCGCCACTTACACGGGATTGTTCACCGAGATTCGCGATCTCTTCACGCAGACCCAGGAGGCCAAGATTCGCGGCTACAAGCCCGGCCGCTTCAGCTTCAATGTCAAGGGCGGGCGTTGCGAGAACTGCGAGGGCGACGGCATCATCAAAATCGAGATGCACTTTCTGCCGGACGTCTACGTCACCTGCGAAGCTTGCAAGGGCAAGCGTTATAACCGCGAGACGCTCGAAATTAAGTACAAGGGCAAATCCATCGCCGAGGTGCTGGACATGACGGTGGAGGAGGCGCTGGATTTCTTCCAACACATTCCGACGTTGAAACGGCGGCTGCAGACGCTGCACGACGTCGGCCTCGGTTACATTCATCTCGGCCAGCAAGCCACGACGCTCTCCGGCGGGGAGGCCCAGCGTGTCAAGCTGGCCACCGAGCTTTCGCGGGTGGCCACCGGCCGCACCATCTACATTCTTGATGAACCCACCACCGGTTTGCATTTTGAAGATGTCAAAATGCTGCTCAACGTGTTGAACCGTCTGGTGGACATGGGCAACAGCGTGATCGTGATCGAGCATAATCTCGATGTGATCAAGACCGCGGACTACCTCATCGATCTCGGACCGGAGGGGGGCGATAACGGCGGCCGCGTGGTTGCCACCGGCACGCCGGAGCAGGTGGCGCAGGTTGCCGACTCTTACACCGGCGCGTTTCTCGGCAAGATTTTGCGGGAAGGCCGGCGCGAAGCCCGCACGGTCAGTGCGGGGCCGGCACCGGCCAATGGCCGCCGCGCCTATGTACGCACCGGCTCCGCCGAAGAAGTCGGCTGGAAGAAAAGCCGGCGGTCGCGCGTGCAAGTCGCTTTCGCGGAGGATGACGAAGACGAAACGAGCGAAACGCCCCGCAAGAAGAACGGCATGCCGGCCCGCAAGCCGCGCCGCACCACCCGCAGCCGGGAGTGAAGCCCGGCGCTGAATTCAAAAACCGCAGCAACGCCCATTTTACCACGATCGGAATGAGTCTCTGCGACTCGCCCGGCCCGTTGCCGCACAACTCTTCAGTCAAAGGATCATGCTGCCATGGCAGAGAATGACGTGCTGCACCAGCACACCGCAAGCGCGCTGCAAGCCCGTAAAGCGCAGCCCGCGACGCACCGGGCACTGCTCGGGTTCGATGGCTTCGTCGACGAGATCGTCCGCATTGTTGACAAACGCGAAGCGCTGGACCGCTACTCCCCCCTTCCCAGTATCGCCACCCTGGCCGATCGCGTCGCCGAGGCCGCCGGCAAGAGCACCAATCTCGAACTGGTGGTGCAGCAAATGAAGCTCGGCGGCAACGGCCCGATCATGGCCAATGCCCTGGCCGCTTTCGGGGTGGCGGTGACCTACATCGGCAATCTCGGTTATCCCAACGTCCATCCGGTGTTTCAGGAGCTGACCCGGCGGGCACACGTAATTTCCATTGCCGAACCCGGCCACACCGATGCCATCGAATTCGAAGACGGCAAACTCATGCTGGGCAAGATCGCCTCGCTCAATGACATTACCTGGGAGAATCTGGTCGCGCGCGTCGGGCAGGAACAACTGCTGCGCTACCTGCAGGAATCCAGCCTGCTCGGTTTGGTGAATTGGACCATGATTCCCTACTTGTCGGACATCTGGCAGCATTTTTTGAAGGATCTCTGCCCGCACTTGACGCACCGGCCGCTGGTGTTCTTTGACCTCGCCGATCCCGCCAAACGCCTCACTGAAGACATTCACGCTGCGCTACACCTGCTCTCGCGCTTCGAACAGTATTTTCACGTCATTCTCGGCGTGAACGAGAAGGAGAGCTACGAGCTGGCCGAGGTGCTCGGCATTCACGTGAAATATCAAACGCCGGAAGCCGTGGAAAAAATTGCGGTCGAGATGCGGGCCAAGCTGGGTATCGGCACGGTGGTGGTGCATCCACGGGAATATGCCGTGGCGGCCACCGAAGATGAGTTTGCCCGGGTCACCGGCCCGTTCACGCCGAAACCGTTGATCTCCACCGGCGGCGGTGATCATTTCAATGCCGGCTTTTGCCTGGGCGCGCTGCTGCAATTGCCGCTGGCTTCGTGTTTGTTGACCGGTGTCGCGACGTCGGGTTTCTATGTGCGCACGGCGCAGAGTCCGGCGGTCGACCAGCTTGTAGAGTTCATGCAGAATTGGCCGGCGTGAGGTTTCGGTAAGGTTCAGTCAAGGCTCGGCCTTGACTTGCGAGAGTGTGAAACTGAAAGCGTGGACTGAATCATCATTGAGGAGTTTTGCACAACCTCCGAATGCGATGGCCCAGCCATCGCGGAACGGATACAAGAAGCGCGGGGTGTTCAGTCAAGGTTTGGCCTTGACTTTCGAGGGCGCGAGTTCGAAGGCGCGGACCAAATTCTCGTTAGTGGGTGTTGCGCAACCTTCGAACGCGATGGCCCAGCCATCGCGGAGCGGATACAAGAAGCGATGGCCCAGCCATCGCTGAACGAATGCATAAAACGACGGCCCGGCCGTCGTTGAAACACTTTACCCCTGTTCCGTCACAATGTCCACCTCTCCACATGTCCTGCTGCTCGGCGTCGGCGCTTTTGCGCATGCCGTCATGCGCATCTTGCGCGAAAACGGCGCCCGCGTGAGCTGCTATTTGACGCGCAGCTACGGCCATTACGGCCCCTCGCTCGAAGGCGAAGTCTATCCCGCCTCCTACTTCCCCAGCCCGGTGCGCTTCGTGCGCGACAAGAAAGTCGATTTGTTGATTCCGATGTCGATCGACTGGCTGCAGCAGCCCTGGACGGAAGAGTTGCTGTCGCTCGCGATTCCCATCTTCTCGCCGGCGGGCGAGGCCATGCGCCTCGAACGCGAGCGGGATTGGGCGCGCCAGCTCTGCCTGCAGTTCGGCATTCCCTTTCCGGTTTCTTATGTTGCCCGCAACCGGCTGGAGGCCGAAGCAATCCTCCAGCAGGATCCGCGACCCTACGTCATCAAGAATCCCTTGTGCTCGCCCACCAGCCCCATTCACACCATTGTTTGCGAAAGCGTCGAGGACACCCGGCATTGGCTGGAGCGCCTGGATTACGCGGAAGGCGTTTTTTTGCAGGAATACATGGGGCGCGCGGAGGCCGGCCACATTGCCGTGGTGAGCCACGGTGAAATTCACTCGCTGGTGACGAATCAGGAATACAAACGCGCGTTTGACGGCAATATGGGCATCGTCGCCGGCGCGCCACTTGGCGGGCTGGCGGAAAAGGATCCGCACGATCGCTACGGCCTGGCGGCGGAGTTGCTGCACCCCTTGTTGCCGTGGTTGCGCGCAACCGGTTTTCACGGCCCGGTGCAAGTCACCGCGGCGCTGCGCGATGGCCGCTGGCACGTGCTGGAATACAATGTGCGCATGGGCGTGACCTCGACGCAGATGATTTTGCGCCTGCTGGCGAATCCCCTGGAAGTGATCGCGGCCACGGCGCGCAATCAGCCGGTCACGCCGCGATTTCACGATTCCCTGCAATTCGGCTGCAATCTGACGTTGGCGGGTTACGGCTATCCTTACATCAGCATGCAAGGCCCGCGCCTGCCCGTGCGGCTGCTGGAGAAACCCACCTGTGATATCTGGTGGAACGAAGTGGCGGAAGATGCCACCGGCGGGCTGGTGATGACCGGCCATCGCATCGCCGACATTGTTGCGCTCGCGGCGACGTTGCCGGCCGCCATCGAACTCGCCTATGAAAACATCCGCAAGATCAAATGCCTGAGCAGCTACTACCGCACCGATATCGGCATGAGTCTGTGGCCACCGGGAAAGGAGTGACCGCCATGACCTTCATCCGTTGCAGTTTTGTCTCTCTGCTTTTGTCAGTGGTGTTGGCGCAGGGCCAGACGAATTTCACGCTGCGCCTGCAGAATGAATCCCGGCAGGTGGCGGGTACGCCCATGATCGATCGCGCCGGTGAAACCGTTGCCTGGCGCGCGGCCGGCAGTTTGACCTGGCAGAATCAACACGGCAGCAGCCTGCTCACGCAGCCGGGCCGCTTCCTGAAGCACGCGTTGAGCGCAAATGGCGAAACACTGGCGGTTTTGGAAATGGCAGCGCCCGACACGCTGGTGCTGACGTGGTTCGATCAACATGGCCTCGCCCTTGGCCGTCACACCTTGCAGCGGCATGAAGACGATCCCCTGCCGCAAGTTTGTTTGAGCAAGCAGGGCACGGCCGTGGTGGTCGCCCAGCCGGCCACGGCGCACGTGACGTTTCTCGCGGGCAACGGTGCGGCGCCACGCGTTCAGCCGCTTTTTGATGAAGCCGCGTACGCGAATGAGCGGCCGCTGTTCGTGGCGGCGGGCGAGCAGAGCTTTGTCGTGCTCAGTCAGCGCGAAGTTTCGAACGGCCAGCGGCCGGGACAGCCGGTGTTGATCTGTTTTTCGCATGATGGCCAGGAACGCTGGCGCCGCGAGCTGCCTGCGGGCACCGCCGGCGGCTTGGAGGTGTCGCGCAACGGTGAATGGATCGTTGCGAGCCGCTATCAGGTGGATAGTGCCACAGGTGCGGTGGAGTCTGCGATGGTGTTGTTCGATCGCGAGGGCGTGCAGCAGGCCACAACCGCCGGACTTTTTCGCCAGGCCCGGTTTTCCGAGAACGGCGAGCGATTGTTCGTGATGGATCGCCGCCAGGTTCGCCTGCTCAAGCTGCCGGGCCTCAGCACCATCTGGCAGAGTTCACTGACCGGTCGCCAAGAGATGTTCGTCGATATTGCCATGGACCCGGCGGGCCGCGACCACTTCTTTGCCCTGGCGGCGGTGAGCACTTTCAAGAACGACCGCTTCGTTTTCGAACGCGGGCGCTTGATCAAATTCACCGCCGGCCGGCAACATACCAGCATGCGCCTGTCAAGTGATTTGGTGAATCCCGCGCTGGCCTTTTCCGCGGCGGGGCAGCGGCTGCTGCTGGCGGCGGACGGTCTGGTGCAGCGCTACACCGTCGTGAGTGTGGTGCGGACGCCGGGGAAGCGTGCAATCAGACAATAAGACCACAGCGTGCCGCTGCCGCCGTTTTCACGCCCCTTTCACTGCAAGCCTGCGCGAGTCATTGCCATGATGCCAAAACTGCTTGTTCTGCTCTTGCTGCTCTATCCCCTCACCGCCGGCGCGCAGTTTCCGTGGCCGGTGACGCCGTTTCAAGAAACGCATGTCATCACCGGCACCTTTTGTGAATATCGCGACACCGCGCCGGCGCCGCACTATCACAACGGCACAGATATTCCCAAGGAAGACCGCTCGCCGGTCTATCCCTGCGCCGACGGCATCGTCACTGCCATCGATCCCACCGGCAGCAGTGCCTATGTGCGCGTGGGCCGTTTTGCTTATGTTCATATCGCGCCCAACCCGGCGTTGAGCCTCGGCGATTCCGTGTTTAAATCCGAGACCGTGCTCGGCACCATTCTCGACGGCCTGGGGCATGTACACTTGACCGAGGGACAGGTGGGCAGCGAAGTAAACGCCCTGCGCATAAGCACGGGCCTGGCGCCCTACGTTGACACCTGGGCGCCGGTGATCAATTTCGTCAAGCTCTTTCTCACCGGCACCAACTCGGAATTCACCGGCGGCAACGTCAGCAGCCGCGTGGATATCGTGGCCCACCTCTCCGAACGCAACGGCCCGCCCGGCAGCTCGAGTTCCGTGCTCAACAACGGCGCCTACAAAGTCGGCTATCGCATTCTTACTGCCAATCGCGATTCGGTCGTTTACCTGCCGCCCACCAACGGCGTGCGTTTCCAATTTGATCGCAAGCCTTCCGGCGACGTGCACTACACGTTTCATCCGTCCTATTCTTCCACCAGCATGCATGTGTACTACGTCAGCAACACCGCCAACGGCCGTGCTTACTGGGACACGGAAACCCTGCCGCCCGGCAATTACATGCTGCACGTCTTCGCCGAAGACACGTATGGCAATGCCGGCAATGCCTACGTGCCGGTGCAGATTTCAAAAAAGGATTTGCTCGCGCCCGCGCGTCCCCTTTTGCTGTCAATTTCGAAACCGGCGACGCCTGTGGCGCGCTGGCTTGCCAACAGCGAGGTTGATTTGCGTGGTTACCGCCTCTATGCCTCTGCTGAGAATGTCAATGCCTGGCAGCTCGCGCTTGATGAAACCACTCTGCCGCGGAATGTCACCTCCGCCAGCCTGGCAATGCCTGCCCATGACGCGTATTACCGCCTGACGGCCGTTGACACCACCGCGCCGCCGAATGAAAGTCCCTATTCCGATGTTTATGGCTTGGCGTCTTCGCCGCGGCCGGAGCGCATTTTGATCGTCGATGGCTTTGACCGCTTTGGCAATTCCGGCAGTTGGTCGCAGCCGTGGCACTATTTCGTTTTTCATCACGGCGATGCGATTGCAGCGGCCGGCTTTGCCTTTGAAAGCTGCGCGAATGAGGAAATCATCTCCGGCGCGATCAAACTCGCAGACTACCAGGCAGTGTTTTGGCTGCTCGGAGATGAATCCACTACCGATGAAACCTTCAACGACACGGAACAGGCGCGGGTCAAGGCCTATCTGCAAAACGGCGGCAAACTCTTTGTCTCGGGTTCGGAAGTGGCGTGGGATTTGGACACGGCGGCGCGCGGCACGGCCGGCGATGAAGCGTTTTTGCGCGATTATCTCAGGGCCGACTATGTCGCGGATGATGCCAATAACACGACCGTGACCGGCGAGGCCGGCGGTATCTTTGCAGGATTGAATTTCACCTACGGCAGTCTGCCCTATATTGAAGACTATCCTGATGCCATTGCCCCCGTCGCTGGCAGCACGGCTTGCCTGCGCTACGGCAACGGCCAGATCGCGGGCGTGCAGTTCGAAGGTGTGTTTCCGAACGGCACGCAGCCGGGCAAGCTGGTTTATCTCGGCTTTCCTTTCGAAACGATTTCCGCGGCCACGGCGCGCGGCGAGCTGATGCAGCGCGTGCTGGCCTTCTTTTTCCCCGGTGCCACCGCGGTGGCGGACGCGCCGGCTTCAGACATTCCACGGGAATTCGTTCTCTATCAGAACTATCCGAATCCGTTTAATCCTGCCACCACGATTCGTTTCGGTTTGCCCGCAGCCGCTTCCGTTCGTTTGGAAATTTTTGACATGCTTGGCCGCCGCGTGCGCACATGGCCGGCGCGGGTTTATCAGGCAGGCATTCACAGCTTGAGTTGGGAAGGGAAAACTGACGCAGGCGTCACCGTTACCAGCGGTGAATACTTCTTGCGTATGGTGGCGGAGGCGAATGGGCGAGAGAAGATTAGCAGAGTAATTAAGTTGAGTTTTGTGCGATAACTCCCAACGCGGCCGAGCTGCAACCCGAGAAGGTCATCTGGAGAAGACAGAACAGACAGAGAGAGTCGTGTTTGGAGGCTCTACTTTAGCCTCAAAAGAGGGTTCCAATCATCGCCGGCTGCGCAGGAATCCGATCAAAGCGCCGAGTGCGATGCCTATTCCCACGCCCACGCCGATGTTGTGCATGACGACGCCCATGCCGGCGCCCAGGGCAGCACCCAAAGCAATCCATCGTCCCAGTTCGTTTCTTGGGCGATTCATCTCTCTTTCCTTTCTGATTGGTTCATCCCGCCTCCCTCACAAAGACCACATAATCGGTATTCACCGGCTCGTCGCCGGCGCGTCGCAACTCCCACGCAATCTGGCCGCGGTGATAGGCGCCGTGCAGCACCACCTGCGCGAGAATGTCGGCGGCCACCGAGTGAAATTCCATCCCCTTGCTGTTGCGGTAGGTGATAATCGCCGCCAGGCTCTCCTCAGCCGATTCCTCCAAATAGCTTTGATAACCTGCGGCGTTGGCTTCGAGCAATCGCATGCAGGCCGGCAACGCCAGATCGGGCCAAATCGCCAGGCCGGCACTGTCCTCCCCCCGCAGGCGTGTCAGCCACACCTGCTCGGCTGCCAGCAAATGCGCCAAAAAGCGCAGAACCGTGGGCGCGGCCGGCGCCATCTGCAAAAGCTGCAGCACATTGTTGTTCGCCCAGCGCACATAGTGAAAGAGCCGAGTAAGATATTTTTTGCCGGGGGGACTGCCGGCAGCCGGCTCGTGGCCCTCGCGCGCAAAGGTGATGAAATCCGTGTTGACCGGTTCACTGCCGGTTTGGCGCACTGCCAAAGCAAGCTGGCCGCGATGATACGATCCGTGCATCGCCACGTGCAGGAACAAATCCGCCGTGGAAGTGTGCTGCACTGCGCCGCGGCTGTTGCGATAGCTCACGACATGATCGAAATCGGCAGCAGCCTGCTCCGCCAGAAATTCCGCATAGCCAGTCTGATTGGCGCGCGCCAGCGGCGGCAGCGCAGCCGCTTCGAGCTCGGGCCAGAAATCCTGCGGCCAGGGATTCCTGCCGCGCATGCGTTCGAGATAGATTTGCTCGGTGGTCAGAAGATGCCCGGCGAGACGCCCGAGCCGCGGCGCTGCCTCCGGCAACTGCTGCAGCATGGTCAGCGCGCGTTGGTTGGCCCAATCCGCATGCTGGCGCATGCGCTGAAAGAAAGTCGTGGTCATAGTTGTTGCAGACATGGTTGAAAAGTTCTTCCGCGCGCAGGAGATCCGGCCACGCCGGTGCCGAAGTGCAGGCGGATCATCGTCACAACTTGAAATCGCCTCACCCGATTTCTTGAACCCAGCCGTGCGGATCCGCGCCGGTCTGCAGTTGCACTTCCGCCAGCCGCTCCCACAATCGGCGGGTGATTTTATATTCCTCGATTGCCAGCTTGCGCGTGTTGCCCTGATAGTGCAGCGAAACGATCGGTGTAATCACCGCGGCATTGCCGGTGCAGAAAACTTCGGCAATCTGCTTGGGACTCATGATTTCGCTGACGGGCAGCGGCCGGTGTTCCACTGGAATGCCGAGATCGCGCGCCAGCGTCAGCACCGAATCGCGCGTGATGCCGGAAAGAATGTTTTCGGATTGCGGACTGACGAGCGTGCCGCCGGCAGTCACCGCCAGCAGGTTGGCGCCGGAAAACTCCTCGACGAATTGGCTGTGCTGGGCGTCGAGATAGAGCACGTCATGAAAAGGCTGATCGCTGACCTTGACGGGCTTGCCGCCGGCCCAATCGCAGCCGTGGCGCGCCAGTTGCGCGGGCAGCAAACCGGAAACATAATTGCCCGCAATCTTCACGTCGCCGGTGCCGCCTGGTGCGGCCCGATGGAAATGCTGGGTGATCAAAACATTCATACCTTCCACCGGATAGTAAGCGCGCACCGGCGAGCAATAGACCAGAAACAAATGATCTTTGGCCGGTCGCACGCCGAGCTGCGGGCCATGGCCGATCAGCAGCGGCCGCACATACAGACACAGCGGATTGCGCGTCGGCCACGCCCAGTTCGCCGGCCGATAGGGCGGGATGACTTCGCGATTGGCCAGTACCGTGCTTGCCACTGCTTCCGCAAACATCTCCACCGGCACCTTCGGCAGCAGGACTCTGCTGGCGGTTTTCTGCAAGCGTCGGGCATTATCGCGAATGCGGAAAAGCACGACGCGGCCTCGGGCGGAAAGATAAGCCTTGGTGCCTTCGAAGGCAGCGGTGCCGTAATGCAAGGCGCAAGTGGCGGGATGGAGGGAAAGATGCTGCAGCGGAACGAGGGGCGAATCCGCGACGCTGTGCCAGTTGGATTCGACGTAGTCATCGGAATAGTAGTGCTCCCAGCCTGTCTCCAGACACGAGTTCGGCCAGTGCCGGCTTTCTTCCGGGTGGTTGCTCGAAACATGGCAGGCCAGATACATGCGGGAGGTCTGATAGACATCAAACGCCAGCCGCTCCAGTTCCGGGACCAGCAGTTTTCGAATCGGCAGCGGGATGGCCTCCGGCGCTGAGCCGGCACCTCGCAGTGTTTTGAGCGTGGACATCGTGAAAGCTCCCGTGGAGAAGTCCGGTGTTGGTGAATTGCATCATTTGCTGGCGGAAAAAAGCAGCGAGTGCAGCAAATTAATCCATTTTCCGAATAATGCCAGGCAAAAGTTGGCCGGTGGCGCGTGCCGCAACCGGCGGGGCCGGCAATCACAGCTCGCAACATTTCCCCCAACTCGCTTTTGAACGTTTTGCGCTTTGCCCCTGTCTTTGCCGGTGAACGTCAATTTACAAGACCATGACGAGGAGCCTTCTATGATCTCGACGCAGACTCGTGCGCCGCAAAATTCCCCTGTTGATCATGATTTCAGTCCGGCACTCTACCCGCAGTGGCGCGACCGGCTGCCCATCTATCGCCTGGGAAAACAGTTCTTCCTGCCCGTCGCCAAGATCGTTTGGATCGGCACCAAGCACCGTCTGGTTTATGCCTACACGGAGAACCGGCATCACGCCCTGGACTTTGGCATGGAAGAACTTTATGCTTGGCTCAACCCGGCCTCGTTTTTTCGCGTGCACCGCTCTGCCATCGTCAACCTGCAGCAAATTGAGAAAGTCACCCATCTGCCTGACGGCCGTTGCCAACTTCGCATGAAAGACGGCTTTCAGAGTGAAGTGACCGTCAGCCGGTACCGCGCGCCGGAGTTCATGAAGGCGATGCGCACACGCGCGCTGCATTCGCCCGCCTAGTCGAGCAGCCGATTTCACAACGCCTCGCGCGCACCCGGCATGGGATCACCCGGGGAGATTCTCTTTCCGCACGGCCCGGTGCACTGTTACCTTGAAGCGCACGGCACCTCCGCTGTCATACAGCTAGGATTCAGTGAAGACTTGAGCATAGCTCGGGCAAGCCGGAACCAAACAGGACACAAAACTGAGCGGCCACAAAGACTGTTTTGTGTGCTTTCAGGTTTGTGTACCGCAATTTTTTGCTTTCTTGCAACGAGTTTACACGAAAGACCAAGCCACGGATGAACACGGATTCTCACGGATTTCGTGTTTGGGCTTCATCCGTGTCGATCCGTGGCTAACGCTCTTCACTCCTCTTCCTGAATGATCTTTTCCCCATTGGAAGAACACAGGCTTCCAGCCTGCAAACGAAGGCAAGCTGGCAACTTGCGCCACAACATCTTCGCGGTCGTGATAGTCTTTCCAGAGTAATACTCCATATTGCCGAGTTCTTTTCAAGATTCGTCTGCATGGCGCTTCGAGCGAGTGTTGCTGCAAGTTGACGTAACAGTGCACCAGCATTACATGCCGAAAAAAATCCCAATTTGTATTGAGCACACAGGCAAGTCAAGTCAACACAATCCTTGCCGGGCTCGCGTGAGAAGCCCGTCGGCAACTTAGTAATACAACGTTAGGTCGAATTCTACCGCACAGACAAATAGCCCAAAGGGGCAAAAGGTAAAAGCGAAGGGCAACGCCCTGAGAAAACCGTGATCAGGAGAAATCACCAAGCCCCATGGGGCGCCATAGAACCACGTCAGGAATGCCGCCTCTGCAGGGCTAAATGCGACAAATCCTATCGGTTCCCAGGGCGCTGCCCGTGGGCTATTGCATGCGACCCCGTCGGGGTCAACCCGGTTTTTAAACGAGGAGTGTGTACCTAACGTTGTAATTTGCCGGCCGGCTGCGCGAGACTTCCCGCCTCTTTTTCCTCCACCATCAACATTGCTGGTTCGCCTGCTGACGCCGCAACTTGCGGCGCGACGTTGTTTTTTGCCTGCCCGCTGCGTATATTGCGCCCGCCAAAATTCACAAGCACACCCGAGCACGGTGATCTGCGGGCATGATACACATTCACAACTTGAACAAACAATTCGGACCGCAAGTTGTTTTTGCGGACGCTTCGGCGCATATCCCGCCGCACACGCGCGTTGGCCTGGTCGGGCCCAACGGCTCCGGCAAAACCACGCTGTTTCGCCTGCTGATCGGCGAAGAACAGCCGGATGCCGGCAGCATTGTGCTGGCGAAAGGCGCGCGGCTGGGCCATCTCAAGCAGGAGGTGTGGGACAATCCCGAGCGCAGCATCCTGGCGGAAGTGCTGGCCGGTTTTCCGGAGCTGCAGGCGCTCGAGCAGAATCTGATCGAGCTGGAGGCCGCGCTGGCCAGCAATCACGAGCCAGGCCTGATCGCGCGCTACGGCGAATTGCGGCAACGCTTCGAAGCCCTGGGCGGCTATGATCGCGAGCATGAAGCCAAGAAAATTCTGAGCGGCATCGGCTTCTCGCCGGCGCAATTCAGCCAGCCGCTGCATACTTTTTCCGGCGGCTGGATGATGCGGGTCGCGCTCGCGAAACTGCTGCTGAGCAAGCCGGAAGTGCTGCTGCTCGACGAACCGACCAATCACCTCGATTTGGAGGCCATCGTCTGGCTGGAAGACTTCCTGCTGGATTACCCCGGCACCATCGTGTTGACCACTCACGATCAAGTCTTCATGCAGCGCATTGCCGCGCGCATCATCGAGATCAGCAGCCGGCAACTGGTGACCTACCTCGGCGATTTCGAATCCTACGCCGAGCAAAAGGCCGCGCGCCGCGAGCAGCTCGAGGCGCAATTCAAAAATCAGCAAAAGAAGATCGAGCAGACCGAGCGGTTCATCGAGCGCTTTCGCTACAAGGCGACCAAGGCGCGGCAGGTGCAAAGCCGCATCAAGATGCTCGAAAAGCTCGAGCGCGTGCAGGTGGAAACCGAAGCCCCGCGCGCCATGAAGTTTCGCCTGCCGCAGCCGGAGCGTTCGGGCGTGGATGTCATTACGCTGCGCGGGGTACTGAAACGCTACGGCGAAAAAGTCGTGTACCGCAAACTCGACTTTCATCTCGCGCGCGGGGAAAAGGTGGCGCTGCTCGGGCCCAACGGCGCGGGCAAATCCACGCTGCTCAAGATCGTTGCCGGCGTCTTGCCGATTGAGGACGGCGAGCGCAGCTACGGCCACAACGTCACGGTGGAATACTATGCCCAGCATCAGCTCGAGAGCCTGAATCCCGCGGCCACGGTCTACGAGGAAATCGCGGGCGTCACCGGCCACCTGCTGCCGGAGCAGCGCCGCACGCTGCTGGGCGCGTTTCTGTTCTCCGGTGATGACGTGTTCAAAGCCGTGGCCGTGCTGTCCGGCGGCGAAAAAGCGCGCGTCGCGCTCGCCAAGATGCTGGGCCAGCCCGCCAACTTGCTGGTGATGGATGAGCCCACCAATCATCTCGACATTCTCTCGCGCCAGGTGTTGGAAGACGCGCTGGCGGACTACGAAGGCACGCTGCTGTTCATCTCCCACGATCGCGCCTTTATCAATGCCATCGCCACCAAAGTGGTGGAAGTGATCAACGGCGAGTTGAACCTCTACCCGGGCACTTATGATGATTTTGTCTGGCGCAAGCAGCAACTCGCGGAGACGGCAAGCCTGGCCGCTGCTTCCGGCGAGAATGGCCAGCCACGGCTGGCCGCTGCGAATCAGACCAAAAAGGATGAACGCCGCGCGCGCGCCGAACGGATTCAGCAGAAGTCCCGCGAGCTGCGGCCGTTGAAGCAGCGCCTGGCCGCGCTGGAAACGGAAATTGCCGGTTTGGAAAAGGAGAAAGCCGAGCTGCTGCAGGCGGTGTGTGATCCGGCGATCATTGCCAACCGCGAAATCTATCCGCAGAAATTGCGGCGGCAGCGCGAAGTCGACAGCCAGCTCGAGGCCTTCATGGAAGAATGGGCGGCGCTCAGCACCCAGGTTGAACAGGTGGAGGCGGAATACGGCGAATGAGCGGGAGAGAAAAAGACTGCCCGAGGTTCCCCATTTTCCCCACCATGCCTGCCGGTTGTCGAACGCCACTCCGATTTCACAGCGAGACACCTACCTCGAACGAGCCAAAGCCGAAGAGGGCACCAGCGCTCGCAACAACCCGAAGACGCATACACAAAAACTTGACACCCGTCTTGGCTGAACGAAGACAATAAATGATCAGGAAGTCTTTGCTTTCCTCATGTGGCGATGCAATACTGAAGAAACAGGTGGTCTGTTACTCTATTCTGCGGATGCGGTCTCGCGATGCGTCATTCAGACGAATCTCGTGAATGACTCGGTACGGTGCGCAAGTCTGCACAGGATCCTAGCAGGATGACACGAGGCGGATTGCCTATTCAAACATGGAATTGCATTCTGAAAGATTCTTGACCACAAAGCAAACGCTTGCACCGCGGAGCCGCGGAGAGCGCAGAGTAGCCACATCAAAAAGCCTTGCTCTGCGTTCTCAGCGTCTTGGCGGTGAGCTTTTGAGGTGAATGACACGGCAGCGTGCCCGAATCTTCACAAGATCCTTACGGGATGACAGTGGTGGTGGAGACATCGTGCGAGGCAACGGTGCACGAGGCACAACGCTTGCGTGCCGGGGAGGTGGCTGCAGACAATGAGAAATCGGCGGGGAAGCTCGCTTCAGCCGGCTGCTGCCGGTGACGATCGGGTTGGCGTGAACCTACCTCCGGCGCCAGCAGATCCGGCCCTGCTGCCGGACGGCCTCCACGCGCTGCTCTTCCTCGAGCAAATCGAGATGGCCCTGCACTTCGGAAATCCCCAGAAAGAAATCCGCGCCATTATCCAATGCTGGAAAAATCTCCTGCGTGAGCTGCCACAGGCTCAGCGTGCGCGTGCCGAGCAGGTCAAAGATCGTCTCGGCGCGCTGGCGGTGGAAGCGCAGGCGTCCGGCTACGAGCTCGTCGACGTTGGCGATGGCCTCACCGTGACCGGCATACGCGATGACAGGTTCGAGCGCCGCCATGCGCTGCAGCTCGCGCAGGTAATCGAGCAAACGCCGCGGCTGCCGGTCTTCGCCCGGCAGGGGCGGCTCGAGAATGGGATTTGAAGAGGTGTCTTTGAGCAAATGATCGTTGGAGAGTAACGTCCGGCTTGCGGCGTGCCACAGGCAGATCAAGCCGCCGGCATGGCCGGGCGTGTGATGGACGCGCCAATCGCAGCCGGCGAAGTTGAGATGGTCGCCCTCCTGCAGCGGCAGCGCCGGCACGAATGGATCGCGGAATTGTGAGAAGCCCTCACTCACGCGAACCATGGCGGTGATAATCGCCTCGGGCACGCCGGCCGCTTGCCAAAATTCGCGGTAGAAACGCGCGTGGCGTTGGCGCGTGCCTTCAAAGTCCATGAGCCAGGGCAGATTGCCGGCATGGGTAAACACTTGCGCGCCGCTTTGCGCTTGGATTTCCGCGGCCAGGCCGAGGTGATCGACATGATGGTGGGTGAGAATGATCTGGCCGAGGTCGGCGAAGGAATAACCTTGTGCCGCCAGGCCCGCCTGCAGCGCCGCGCGCGCGTCCGCGTATTTGGGCCCGGTGTCGATCAACGTCAGCTTCTCACCTTCGGCAAGATAAACATTCACCGGCCCGATGGGAAAGGGCGTGGGCAGGGCAATGCGATGAAGCAACGGCATGTTACCATCCTTGCAAACAGTCACGGCCTGCGCCGCGTGCGCGCGCAGCGGCTCATTTCGCCCACTTCTGCGCAGCCGGCGCGGGCCGCCATTTTGACTTGGGCTCGAAGTATTCCCACAGCAGGCGGGAGAGCCGGCGGATCAAAACGAAACCGGCGTTGTCATATTGCCAGCTTTCGTCCTCCTGGTTTTTGGTGATCACACAGAATACGTAATCACCCGCGGGCGCATTCACCAGCACGACTTCCGAGCGCGATTTATTCACCGCGCCCTGCTTCGACGCAGCTTGCATCGTGGGCGGAATCTGCGACAACGCCTCGCCGTTCCAATAGATGCGCGTGAGCGTGCGGTACATCTCTTCGCTGGCCTCCGGGCTGACGGCGCGGCCTTCCCGGATCATGACCAGCAGCTCCGCCATCTCGCGCGGCGTGGTTTGCCCCCAGCCGAATTTCTCGCGATCGGCCTCGCGGCCAGGCGTGCGCGAATTCACCCGCGTTTGTTGCAAGCCGTTGGCCGCCAGCCACTGGTTGATCGCGGTTCCCGTGCCGACCAGCTTTTGGCACCACAGACTCGCGGTGTTATCGCTGGTGGTGATCATCAGCATGATCACTTTGCTGAGTTTGATTTTCTCGCCGTCCTTGAAGGAGCCCAGAATGTCTTCGCCGGCGTAGAGCAGCGAGTCGCGATAGACCTGGTCCGCGTGATAGTCGAGCTCGCCGTCGTGCATCTTCTGAAATGCGGTGAGCAGGATCGGCACTTTGATCATACTGGCGGTGGGAAAGAGTTCATCGGCGCGAATGGCGGCACTGCGGCCGGAGGGCAGGTGGCGCACGTAGATGCCCACCTCGCCTTTGAAATCCTTGATCAAATCCTGCAGCTTCGCCGTGAGTTTGGCATCGGTTTTCTCCTTGACTGCGCCGGTTGGCGGGGCTGCGGCAACATTCAGGGCAGCCAATGCCACGGCGCCGGCCAGCAGGCAGGCTCGCATCAACGGCTCAACCCCACGGGTTGGCTTGCTCGGGCGAGGGCTCTGCAACAGGGCTGGCAGAAGTGAGTGAAGGTGAGAACGGCCCGGCAGAGTATTCATGCATCATCTCCACATTGGTAACCGGCTGCGCAAATATTGTCGAGCGCAAAATAGCGAACCGTGCCGGTAAAGTCAAGCCGGCCGGGCATGACAAAGCCCTTGCGCTTCGCGCAAAAAATCACAACCATCTGTCGCGGTTGCACTGCTGCTGCCTTCACCGAAACTCTGCCTGCCATTGCTGTGAGGATGCAAGTGTGGCGCCTGCTGGTTGTGCTGCTCTGTTGCGTACCGATTGAAACCGCATCTGCGGGTGCGCCCGCGGCCGGCCTCACGCTGCGCGTGAGCAATTGGTCGAGCCAGCAGCGCGACATCGAATATGAGTCCCGCATTCTGCGCGAGTTCGAGCGGTTGCATCCCGGCGTGCGCGCCGTGCTCGAGCCGGTGCCGGCCAATTACGATCAGAAGATTCTCACCAGCATTGTGGCCGGCTCACCACCGGACGTGTTTCTGCTGGATTCCGGCGCCATCCCGAGTTACGTCAACAAGGGGGTCGTGCGCGATCTCATGCCGTATCTGCGGCGCCGCGGCTTTGATCTCAGCGTTTACTTTCCCAACGTACTCGCCATTGCCCAACGCGATTCCGCACTGTATGCCCTGCCCAAGGATTTCACCCCGCTCGTGCTTTATTACAACAAACGGCTGTTTGATGAGGCAGGCGTGCCTTATCCGCCGGCGCAGTGGCATTGGCACGAGTTTCTCGCTGCCGCCCAGCGGCTGACACGCGATACCGATGGCGACGGCGAGAACGATCAATTCGGCGTGATCTGGCCGCAGATGACCTACATGTGGATGCCGGTGGTGTGGATGCACGGCGGCGATGTGTTCGCACCGGATGGCAGCCGCGCCACCGGTTATTTCGATTCCGCGCCCACCAAGACCGCGCTGCAGCGGATCATCGATCTGCAGCGCAAGCACAAAGTCGCGCCCAGTTTGGGTTCGCATGAGCAAGTCCGCACCTCCGGCCTGCTGCAATCGCTCTTCGTCAGCAATCGCGCCGCCATGCGCATCAGCGGGCATTGGTCGCTGCCGGCTTTCCAACCTTATATCGCAAGCGGCCAATTGCGTCTCGGGGTGACCGCGCTGCCGGTGCCCGAGAACGGCAAAAAAGTCAACGTCATGTATGAATCCGGCTGGTGCGTGCCGGTTGCCACACCGCATCCTGAGCTGGCCGTTGAGCTGGCGCTTTTTCTCTCCGGTGAATTTGCGGCGCGGCTGCGCCGTGAAATGCTGATCGGCCTGCCGGCGATGACAGCGGTGGCGTTGGAACAAGTGCAGGCCGATACGCTCGGCTTGGAGCAAGTATTCTTCACGGAAGTGCCCTATGCGCGCCAGCACTGGGGTTCGCGCGTTGAACGCTTTTCCGAAATCGAGCCGCTTTTCGAAGACGCCCTCGATGCGGTTCTCTTCAGCGGCAAGTCGATCGACGAAAGCTTTGCCCGCCAGGCGCAGCGCATCGATGAGAAACTGCGGCAAATCCGCGCCCGCAGCGCCGGCCGCGCCACTGGCTTGCGGGGCAACACTGAAGTCGTGAGTTTCTTGTTGGTGCTGGCGGCGCTGGCTCTCGCGCTGGCGATCGGCGGCATGGTGGCCGGCCGCCGAAACGCCGGCATGGCGTGGCGACGCGATCAGACGTGGAAGGGCTTTCTCTTTCTCCTCCCCTCGTTCGTGCATCTGCTGATCTTTCTGCTGACTCCCATTGTCTTTGCCGTTTACCTGAGCGTGCACGATTGGGAAATCATCGTGCCGGACAAGCCCTTCGTCGCTGCCGGCAACTACGTCGAGATGTTCGGTGATCCGCTGTTTTGGAACGCGCTGAAAAACACTCTGCTCTATTCGCTCAATGTGCCGCTCGGCATGGCGGTGTCGCTGGGTGTGGCGGTGCTGCTCAATCGCCGCCTGGCCGGGGTCAATGTGTTGCGCACGCTGTTCTTTCTGCCGAGCGTGTCTTCTTTCGTGGCGATCGCGCTGGTGTGGCGGCTGCTCTACGAGCCGCAAATCGGCCTGGCCAATTTTCTGCTCGATCTCGCCGGGCTGCCGAAATCGCCCTGGCTCAATTCCCCGCAAACCGCCATGCTGGCGATTGTTCTGATGAGCATCTGGCTCGGGCTGGGCTACCAAATGGTGGTTTTTCTTGCCGGCCTGCAGAGCATTCCGGCGACCTACTACGAAGCCGCGATGATCGACGGCGCTTCCGGCTGGCAGCGCTTTCGAACCATCACCCTGCCGCTGCTCCAGCCCACGACTTTCTTCATCCTGGTGACTTCCTTGATCGGTTCCTTTCAAGTATTCACCGCCATCTACGTAATGACCGGCGGCGGCCCGGCGCGCAGCACCGACGTGGTGGTGCATCACATCTATCAGGCCGCCTGGGCCAATCTGCGCATGGGCTATGCCTCGGCCATGTCGATGGTCTTGTTCGTGATCATCATGATCGCCACTTGGCTGCAGTTCCGGCTGTTGGGAAAGCAGGTGGACTATGCTTAGCGCCCTGAAAGCAAAACTCTTCCGGCTCGCGCGCTACTCCGTTTTGATCGCGCTCGCTATTTCCATGCTGCTACCGTTTTGGTGGATGGTCTCGACCTCGCTGATGACGGACACGGAGGTGTTTCATTATCCGCCGCGCCTGTTGCCGCACGCGCCGCGCTGGCAAAACTATCCCGAGGCCATGGCGCTGCAGCCGTTTGGCCGGTTTTTTCTGAACACCATCCTCATCACGAGTTTTTCAGTGGCCGGGCAATTGCTGTTCTGCTCGATGGCGGCCTACGCCTTTGCCCGCCTGCGCTTCAGGTGGCGCGACCGCCTCTTTGCCCTGTATCTCGCCACCATGATGGTGCCGGCGATCGTCACGCTGATTCCGGCCTTTTTGCTCATCGTTGCCGTTGGCTGGATGAACACCTACGCGGCCTTGATCACGCCGGGCTTGTCGAGCGTCTGGGGCATTTTCCTGTTGCGGCAATTTTTCCTGACCATTCCCCAAGAGTTGGAAGAGGCGGCGCGCCTAGATGGCGCCGGTGAATTTGCTATCTATGCCCGCGTCATTCTGCCGCTCTCCACGCCGGCACTCGCGACGCTCGCCATTTTCGCTTTCATGAACAGTTGGAAGGATTTTCTCTGGCCGCTGATCGTCACCAATCAAACCGAGATGCGGCCGGTGGAGCTGGGCATCGCGGCGTTCAGTACGATCTACGCGCTCGATTGGACGCATCAAATGGCGGCGGCGGTGATCGTGATGCTGCCCATCGTGCTCGTCTTCTTCTTCGCGCAGCGCTATTTTGTGAAAGGCATCACGCTGACGGGAATGAAGGGGTAATCCGCAGGTCAAATGAACCCGCCAAACAAGTTTGAATGACAGCGCACGAGTCTCAGGAGTTCATATGAAGAAACCCGGCAGCGTCGCAGTTTTCCTGTTCGCGCTTCTCATTGTTGGCCAGGTCACGGCCCAGGAGGGCTTGATCCCGGCATTCAAGCTGCCGGCCAATGATCTTGAGCTAAGTCGTCCGGCCCGTCCCGGCACTTACTTCGACAAGGCCGGCAGCAAATTCGCGATTCTGGGTTTGGAGAGCGGCACGTTCGAGGCCTGGGCTTATCCGCTCAAACTCTTCCGCAATTTCGAATTCTCGTTTCTGCTCGGCAGCTCGACTCAGCCTGTGGCCGCCAGCGAGCTGGTGCGCAACGTCGCCGTGACGCCGGAAGCTACCACGCTCACTTTCACTTATCAATCATTCACGCTGCGTGCCATTTTCGTCACGCCGGTAGCCGAGGCGGGCGCGATCATTTTGCTCGAAGTGAACACCACCGCGCCGCTCACCATTGTGTGCAGCTTCCTGCCGGTGTTGCAGCCCATGTGGCCGGCGGGCTTGGGCGGCCAATATGCCCGCTGGGAGGCCGCGCTGAAAGCTTATTTGATTTCGGAATCCTCGCGGCGGAATCATGCGTGGCTCGGCTCGCCGGCGGCCTCCGGCATTTCCTACACGCCGGCACACATGCTGTCCGATCAACCCAATCAATTCAAGATCGAAATCCCCAATCCGGCGGCCGTGCGGGGCAAATTCATTCCCCTGATCATGGCCGGCGGCAAGGGCAAGCGCGAGGAAATCCGGGCGATCTACGAAAAACTCGCGACCAATCCCGAGCAGTACTATCGGCAAAATGTCGAGTACTTTCGCTCGCTGCGCGCCAACACACTGCAAATCGACACGCCGAACCGGGAGTTGAATCTCGCTTTCGAATGGGCGAAAGTCGCTTTCGACAATCTGCGCGTGGAACATCCTGAGCTGGGCAAGGGTCTGGTGGCGGGACTCGGCGCTTCGGGCAGCAGCGGCCGGCCGGGCTTTGGCTGGTTTTTCGGGGGCGATGCTTACATCAACAGCTTCAGCATGAACAGCTACGGCGCGTTTGCCGCGGTGCGGGAGGCGCTGGCCTTCACGCAAAAATGGCAGCGCCACGACGGCAAGATGGCGCACGAGCTGTCACAGGCTGAAGGCTACGTCAATTGGTTCAAGGATTATCCGTACGGCTATCTGCACGGTGACACCACGCCGTTCTACCTTTGCGCGATGTACGACTATTATCAAGCGAGCGGGGATGCGACATTCCTCAGAAGCAGTTGGCCCTCCCTCCGGCGCGCCTTCGAATGGTGTCTGACCACGGATGCGAACGGCGACGGTTTGATGGACAATCGCAAAGCCGGCCTGGGCGCGCTGGAATTCGGTTCGCTCACGGACATTGAAACCGACATCTATCTTGCCGCGGTTTGGGTGCGCGCCGCGACGGTGATGCCCGATCTCGCCCGGGTTGCCGGCAAGCCGGACTTTGCGCGCACGGCCGCGCGCGTGGCGGAGCGCGCGCAAGCAGCCTTCGGTCACAAATTTTGGGACAGCCAGCGCCGGCACTACGCCTACGCATTCAATGCCGGTGGCGAGCAGGTCGCAGAAGTGACGCCGTGGCCCGCCGTCGGCTTGATGTGGCAGCTCGGTGACCCCGAGCACAGCGCGGCCACGCTGCTGAAACTGAACTCCGCCGAGTTGACTACGGATTGGGGCGCGCGCAGCTTGTCGAACAAAAGTCCGCTATTCGAGCCGTTGAACTACAACTACGGCGCGGTCTGGCCCTTTCTTACCAGTTGGGTGGCAACCGCGCAGTTTCAGCACCATTTTGCGTTGCAGGGTTACAGCTCCTTGCTCACGAGTGTGCGTCACACGTTCGATAATGCGCTCGGCTTCGTGACCGAAGTCTTCTCCGGCGAGCAGAATATCTGGCCGCAGGAGGCGGTGGCGCATCAGGGCTTTTGCAGCGCCGGCGTGGTGTTGCCGCTGGTGCGCGGCCTGCTCGGCCTGGCAGCAAATGCGCCGGGAAAGCAAATTACCTTTGCCCCGCATTTTCCCGCGGATTGGAACCGGGTGACGATTCGCAACGTCCGCGCCGGCGAGGCCGCCTGCGATTTTGACTTGCAAAGAGGAGAATCACAGCTCAGGCTCCTGGTCGCCTCGCGCAATGCCGTGCCCTGCAGCGTGCAGTTTGCGCCGGCGCTTGGCCTCGGCAGCCGGATTGAAAGCGTCACGATCGACGGCCAGGCAGCCGTTTTCAGCGAGCGGGTGTCCTCGCAAACGATTCAACCCGTGATCAACTTGCTGCTGCGCGACAGCGCCAATGTCATCGTCAACTTTGTGCCCACGGTGGAGTTGTTGCCGCCGGTGATCACCAGCGACACCGGCGATCGCAACCAGGGCTTGAAAGTGATTGCAGTCAATCGCGAGCAGGGCATGCTCAGCGCCGAGGTGGAAGGGCTGGCCGGCGAGCGGTATGAACTGCCTGTGGTCAATGCCGGGAAGATCATCAGCGTGGCGGGCGGCGAACGGCAGGGCAGTGTGATTGCAATTCAGATGCCGGCGGGGGAGTGGGGCGAGTTCATCCGGCAGCAGATTCGGATTCGAACCGAATGAAGCATGCCCCCTCAAGATTGTGTGGCAGAGTAAGTATAGGCGCGCGGAACGAAATCCGCGCTGTTCAACAGCACGATGTTTTCGCCCGATTGGGTGAGCACGAAGAGGCCGCTCTTGTAAGCGTAGCGGTCAACGCCTTCATCGATGCTCATGCCGGCGACCGCACCATGCAGCACGAGGCCGCGATAGCGCAGAAAGAAATCGAAAAAGCGCGGCAGCCGCTCCAGGGTCTCGTCCACGTCGCGGCGCTCGAGCTTGAGTTTGACCTCGACGGCAAGAACATGCGTTGGGCCGTAACCGAGCACGTCCCACTCCATGCCGTCGCCGTTCAGGCGACCAACGCTGCGAGCGGAAATATTGGTCAGTTGGAAGCCGCGTTCGCGAAAAACGCGCGCCACCGCAGGGCGCACCGAGCTTCCCGCGAACAAGCCCAGTGAATCGGTCAGGCCGGCAAAGCGTTTGATGAGGTCTTGCAGCTTCTGGTCGGTCACCTCGGAACGCCGGGCCATTTCTTTGACGAGTCGATCAGTCTCCAGAATCTGGCGGTCGGCTCGGTCGATCTGCTGCGTGAGCTCCCGGATTTTCTGGTCAGTGATTTCAGATTGCCGGACCATCTCGCGCATTTTCTGGTCGGTGATCTCAAATTTCTGCGTGACTACCCGGATATGCTCACTGAGCTGCCCCACTTGCCCGCTGCTTTCGAATACCAGACCGTTCGTTTGCTGGAGTTGCCGCGCTGTTTCTTGCTGTTTCTCGGCCAGCTTCGTAAGCTGTTCCTGAAACTGCTGATTGGACTCCACGAATCGCCGGTCGATTTCCTTGAAACCGTGATAAACCAGGGTCTCGAGTTTTTCCAGTTCTGTCATGAGTTTCTCCCCCTTTCAAAAGGTTTTGCTTCGTAGCCACAGGTGGCTGGTCGGTATGGCGCAGCGCATCAATAGTGAAAATTATGGCATCTGTCAAGCAAAAATTCTGGGCCAATCAATCTTCAAAATCGAGTCCTTATGAACTTTGCACAGCCGCTCAAATTTCTCGCCCGCCCGGATAAGTGGTACCTCGGTGGCGGGAATCGCCTGCTCTGGGCGCCGCCCTTTCCACTGTTTCTCGATTTTCCCGGGCTGTGGGATGAGGCGCAATATTTCAACTATTCCTTTCAGCCGCTGTTCACCTGGACACTGCTGGACGAGGACGGCAACGAGCTGGCGCTGCGCTTTCGCCGCCGGCGCTGGTCGCCCGCGGTGATGACGCAGAGATACTTCGCCACCAACGCGATGTGGTCGCGCAAGCGGGAAGACGGGTTGTCCGTGCGCGAGCGCAAAATGATTCTCCCGCAAGACGTGGCCGTCTGCAGGGTACAACTGCGCAACCGCTCCGCCCGGAAACGCCGGCTGCATCTGATTCTATGGACCGTGCAGGAGAATTATCCTTCGAAACGAACCACCTGGCTTTCCGAGATCAGCCAGGAAAACGGTATCGTCTCCTTCCGCAAGCATCTCGAGCCTGCCAACCTGCCGCACTTGCCGGTGGCACTGGCCCTGGGTCTTGATACGAAACCGCAATCATACGGACTGCAGCTCAGCCAGCGCGCGGCGCTGCAGCCGCATTGGCTTTTTACACCCTTCTATGAAAGCTTTCGCGAAGGCCGGCTTCCCAACTGCGTCAAGCTCGGCGGGGCCGAACGTGAGGGACTGGTTTACGCCGCGTTGCACGTCGAGATGGCGTTGCCCGCCGGGGGCGAAGCCGAAGTTACTGCGGGTCTGGCGGCCGCGCCCGATCCGGAGCAGGCCCGCGGCAATCTCACCCAAGTGCTGGGGAAAGGTAAAGCCGTGAAGGCGAGCCGCACGAGCTGGCGGCGCCACTTTGCCGAGGTCCCGTCGTTCGCCTGCTCGAATGAATATTTTTCCCGCTATTACTGGTATCGCTGGTACGGCCTGCGCTTGAACACCATTGCCGTGCAGGAGGGAAACTATCGCCGGCCATTTGTTTGCGAAGGCATCGAATACTTCCGCGCACCAATTTCCTACAGCGCGATGTGCCACATGCTGGAGAATCGCTGGCGCCACGATCCTGCCCTGGCCGCCGGCAGCCTGCTCACCTTCATCGACAACCAGCAGGCGGACGGCAGTTTTCCCGGCTATATCGATGTGCACCAGCAGCGCCCGCATCTGTTTTACCATGCCAACTGGGGCAATGCCGTGCGCGAGTTGCTGCGCGTGCATCCTTCTGATGATTTGGCGGCTGCCGGCTACGCCGGATTGCAGCGCTATGCCCGCTATTTTGACCAGACGCGCGATCCAGAAGACAGCGGCTTGTACGACGTCATCAATCAATATGAAACCGGCCAGGAATTCATGTCGCGCTATCTCGCGGTGGAGCGCCACGCCGATCGCGATGCCTGGGGTGAGGTCTTTCGCCTGAAGGGCATTGAAGCCACGGTGTATCTTTATCAGCTCAAGCAAGCGCTGGCGGTGTTGGCGCAGACTTTAGGAAACGAGAATGCTGCGCGTCAGTGGCAGACCGGTGCCGAAAGAATCAAACAGGCGATGCTGCGCGAGATGTGGGATCCGGAACAGGAAATGTTTTTCGACGTGGATCCGCACTCGCGCCGCCGCACCGGCGTGAAAGCCGCGGTCTGCTTTTATCCCTATTTCACTGATGTGGTTTCGGCGGAGCATTTATCCGGACTGAAAAGGCACTTGCTGAATCCGCAGGAGTTTTGGACGCCCTTTCCCGCGCCCGCTGCCAGCGTCGATGATCCCCACTTTTGCGCTGAGCCGGAATGGAAGGGCATGCGCATGAAATGCCCCTGGAATGGCCGGGTGTGGCCGATGGCCAACAGTCACCTGGCGGAGGCCCTGGCGCAGACGGCGTTGCGCTGCGGTGAGGTGCAGATCCAACAAGCGGCGGTCGAGTTCATCAGCAAGTTCATTGTGATGATGTTCCACGACGGCGATCCCCGCCGCCCGAATTGCTTCGAGCACTATCATCCTTATACCGGCAAAGCGGCCTGCTATCGCGGCGTCGATGACTATCAGCATTCCTGGGTGAATGATCTCATCATCAAGTATGTTTGCGGCATTCGGCCGCATGACACCGGCGTGACCATCGATCCACTGCCTTTTGATTTGCAATGGTTCGAAATCGACAACGTGCTGGTGCGGGGCGTGCGCCTGGCAGTGCAGTGCGCCGGCCGGACGTTCAAAGTCCGGCTCGAGGACCGGCTGCACGCGAAAAGCAAAATTGGCGAACGGATTGAAATTGCGATTTGAACACGACACCAGCCGCATGACTGCTTACGAAGACGAGAGGACCGAAAACGGAGCCCTAATGAAGCGCGTTGCGTATCTGCTGGCTGATCCCGAAAATCCCTCCCGCGAAGAGCAGGCTGCCTGGGATTTTCTCTCGCGGCAGACGGAAATTGCCTGCAGTAAACTCGCGCTGCCGGACTTGGTGCGTGCGCCCGGCCGGCTGCAAGACTGTGATTTGCTGTGGTGGCATTTTGATTCAAGCCTCGCGCTGCCGGCCGCAGCACGCGATCCCGAATTATTGATCGCCCTGCGGCAATGGCTCGCTGCCGGCGGATCACTCTTTCTGACGTTGCTCGCCACGCCTTTTGTTTGTGATTTGGGCCTTGAAACGCAGCCGCCGAATTACCTCGCCAAAGGCGCATGGCCGCATGATTGCTGGGCCGCCGGCCACCACGATCGGCGCGGCTTTGCGAGTTACGAAGGGCATCCCATCTTTGCCGGACTGCAAAAGGGCGTGTTCACGTGGAGTCCAACACGCGGTCGTGCCTTTGCCGCCGCGTTCTACGAGGCGCCGGCTGCGCCGCAGCAGGGCAGGGTTGCCGCGGTGGGACGGACTTATATCCGCCTCGACGAACGCTGGCGTTTGATCACCGAATACGAGGCTGGCGCCGGTCGCGTACTCACCATCGGCTCCTTTCTGTTTTTTGATCAAGCCGAGAATCTCTATCGCATTCCTCTCGAAAAGTTCGTGCGTAACTGTCTGGCAGATCTGCTGGCGCCGTCGCCTGAAGCGGCACGAACCTACTGGCCGCTTGCGCCGGCGGCGGTCCAAAGAGTCGCGCGTTCTTCCCCAGCCGGTTTGATTCAGCCAAAAGAAAAGTGGCGTGCTGCCGCGAGCGGGCTGGGCTTTGCTGGGCGGCCGGCCACTGGCAATTTCTTCGATCTCGGCGGCCGCCGCATGCTGTTGCTGGGCAGCGAACGCGGCGGCCTCGATGAAATTTGGTGCCCGCCGTTTCGCGGCCTCAAACAGGTGCGCACTGCCTTCAGAATCGGAAAAGGCGAATGGCAGGGGAGTGACACTCTGACGCCGGTTGTCACGACCACGCCGGAATCGCTGCAGCGCGAATACCGTCTCGCCGCGGCCGTCATCACCGAGCATGTCTTTGCCGATTTGCATGATCCTGCCGCTGGTTTGCATTATGGCGTGCAGGCGCAGGAAGAGCTCGAGGTTTTCATTGCGGCGGTTTGTGATTTGCGCATGATGTGGCCTTACTCCGAACAGGCCACGGGCAATTTGCTTTTTAGCTGGGAGGAGGATCTGGCGGCGGCGTGCGTGCGCAACGAAACCGGCACGAGGTTCATCCTTTTCGGCGGCGCTCAGCCCGTCGCAGAGCAGATGATCGGGCAGTATGCGGAAATCACGGCCAGCGCCGACCGGCTGCACGGCGCGCCGACGGCGCTCTTGCAAGTCGCGATCGGGTTGCGCTATGTGATTCCTCCGGGAACGCACGAGTTGACCGTCGCATTTGCCGGTACCGCTCAGGGGAAAAAAGAGGCGTGGCAGGCATATCGCCGGATGTTGCAGCAGCCGGCGCGTGCTCTTCATCGCCAGGCGCGGCATTTCAAAAAGCTGCTGCGTGAAGCGACGCAACTGCGCACGCCGGAGGCAATTTTCAACGAAGGCTTGCGCTGGGCGCTGGCGGCGACCGATCGCTTCTTCGTTGAAACGCCCGGCGTGGGCGCCGGCTTCATGGCCGGTTTCGCCACCACTGCCAGCGGCTGGCAGGGCGGTCATGAAATCAGCGGCCGGCCGGGCTATGCCTGGTATTTCGGCCGCGACAGCGTGTGGACCGGCTGCGCGGCGCTGGCGTATGGTGATTTCGAAAAAGTGAAGCGCACGCTCGAACTGCTCGGGCGCCATCAGGCTGGCGACGGCAAGATTTTTCACGAATTGACCATGAGCGGCCAGGCGCACTTTGATGCCGCCGATGCCACGCCGCTCTACGTCATTCTGCTGGGACGCTATGTGCGCGCCAGCGGCGACCGCGAGTTTGCGCAGCAGGAATTCCCGCGCGTGCAGCAAGCCCTCGCGTTTTGCCGCGCCAGCGATCGTGATGGCGATCAATTCATCGAGAACACCAATGTTGGCCACGGCTGGGTGGAAGGCGGTGCCCTGTTCCCCGCCCATGCGGAGTTCTATCTCAATGCGTGCTGGACGATGGCGTTGCAGGAAGCCGCCGGGCTCGCGCAGACGCTGGGGCAAGGCCGCCTGCTGAAAAAGTGGGGGCGGCAGTGGCAGCGAACCGCCCGTTGCCTTGCGGCCAAATTTTGGAACAAGCAAACACAGTTCTACAATTTTGCCAAACGAGCCGACGGCACGTTCGTGGAAGAAAAAACGATCATGCCGGCGGTGGCCGTCTATTTCGGGTTGATCGCCGGGAAACGCGCGGAAATCTGTTTGCAGGAATTGGCCGGCCCGCGTTTTTCCACGGACTGGGGCGTGCGCCTGGTGAGCCGCGACAGTCCGATCTACAATCCCGCCGGCTATCACTATGGCAGCGTCTGGCCGTTGTTCACCGGCTGGCTGGCGCTGGCGGAGTACCGCTCGTATCGCCCCACGCAAGGCTTTGTGCACCTCATGAACAACCTGCAGATCTACCGCGAATGGGCGGCAGGCTCTGTTGCGGAAGTGTTGCACGGCGAGAGCTATCAGCCGGCCGGCGTGTGCAGCCATCAAGCCTGGTCGGAAGCCATGGTGTTGCTGCCGGCGCTCGAAGGCATGCTGGGCTTGGAAGTGGACGCGCTGCAGAAGCGGGTCACCTTGCGGCCGGCATTTCCGCCGCAGTGGGACTCGGTCGAAGTGAAGAACATTCGGGTGGGCGAACATCGTCTGCATTTGCGCATGCGGCGGCGTCAACGAGAAACCAGTTACTATTTCCGCAGCGACAGCCTGGCGCCGATGACGCTGCGTGTGCAAGCCATTCTGCCGCTGGGCACGCGCGTGATGTTTTTGCGACTGGTGGGCGACAGGTGGTTCGGAGGCTTGGAGATCACCAGCTTTCGCGATTTTCCAGAGCTTGATTTCGAGCTGCACGGAGGCGCGATTTTGACGTTCACGCATCACGGCGGCATCGGCGTGGTCCCGCCGGTGCCGCAACCGGCAGTGAACGCCGAGTCCACTGGTTTTCGCCTGATACAAGAGAGTTGGGAGCGGCAGAGCTTGCTGCTCACCGTTGCAGGCTGGCCTGGCCGCGAATATGAACTGGAGCTTTACGATCCCGATCATACCATTCGCGGCGTTGAGAACGCCCGCATCGTGGCACGACGCGGCACGTTGGTGGTGCTCAGTTTTGAATTGGAAGGAACGGGGCCGGAGGATGGTCCGGTGACGAGGATCATCAAGGTCATGGCCGCATGAGCGCCCGCGTGGTCACCGGCTGTGCGAGATTTCTCCAAGGCAAACGCCGGCTCGCGCCCGCCGGCAAAACGATTTCAGGCGTGCGCCTTGTCGATCGGCGGCTGCGCCCGGCAAACCGATGGGAATACTGACTTTCAAATTGACAATCAGGCATTTTTTGGCTAAGTTGCGCTGCAAAATTCGATGCACCCTGTGCCTTCATGCGAAAACTAAAGCATTTATTGGAATATCTCGGGCTGCGGCTGCTGGTGCTGATCGCAGCCAGCGTGCCGAGAGCGGCCTTGCTTGCTCTGGGCGCGGGATTGGGAAGATTCACCTTTTCGATTCTTCGCATTCGGCGCCGGGTGGCGTTGGACAATCTGCAGCGAGCCTTCCCGCAAAAAGCACGCGAGGAAGTGCTGGCCCTCGGCCGGCGCAATTACGAAAACTTCGGCATGATGATGATGGAGTATCTGCGTCTGCCGAAGCTCTCCCCGGCCGAACTGGACGAACTCGTGCGCTTTCGTAGCCCGGCAGATGAACAGCTCTGGCAGCAGGCGCTGGCAGAGGGCCGCGGCGCGATTTGCATGACCGGGCACTTTGGCAACTGGGAGTACATGGGCGCGATGGTGGCGCGGCGCTTTCCGATGGTCTTTCTGTATCAGGCGCAAAACAACCCTTACGCCGATCGCCTCATCCGCCGCACGCGCGAGTCGCTGGGCATGGCGAGCATTCCGCGCGGCTCCGCGTTGAAGGGCATCCTCAAAGCGCTGCGCGAGAAAAAGTTCGTCGCGGTGCTCGCCGATCAGGATGCGGGCCAGAGCGGCCTCTTCGTCGACTTTCTCGGCCGGCCGGCCTCGACGGCGCGCGGCCCCGCCGCCTTCGTGTTGCGCAGCGGCGCGCCGATTCTTTTCGTGGCCGCCATTCGCCAGGCCGGCGGCCGACACCTTATCGCCAGCGAGTGCTTGCGTTTTGATGACCTGCCCGAGTCGTGGAGCGAAGATGCAAAGATTCGCGCCGTAACCGAACGCTGGAGCGCCGTGCTGGAACGTTTCATTCGCCGCCATCCCGATCATTGGTTTTGGATGCACCGGCGCTGGAAAACCGCGCCGCCGGCCGGGGCGCTCGAACCCGGCCCCAGGCGCGCATGACTTCCGTGCCTGAGATGGCTGCGCCGGCCACCGGCCCGATCCGAAAAATTCTGATCGTGCAGACCGCGTTCATTGGAGACGTGATTCTGGCGACGCCGCTGGTGGAGGCCGCACATCAGGTATTTGCGCCCTGTGAAGTTCATTTCATGGTGATTCCGGCAGCGGCGAATGCACTCGAACGACATTGCGGCATCCAGCGCGTCTTGATCTTTGACAAACGCGGCGGCCAGCGCAGTTTGGCGGCCCTGTGGCAGTTGGCGCAAGACCTGCGGCGGGAAGATTATGCGGCGGCGATCGTGCCGCACCGCTCGCTGCGCAGTGCCCTGCTGGTTTGGCTGGCGAGAATTCCTCTGCGCATCGGATTTACCCGCAGCGCCGGCAGCCTGCTGTTCACGCAGCGCGTGCCCTACCGCCAAGTGCATGAAGTCGAACGCAATCTCGATTTGTTGCGACCCTTGCGCGCGCTGCCTGCGGCGCTTGCGCCCCGCGTCGTGTGGGATGACGCCGATGCCGCCGTAGTCACAGAAACGATCCGCGACCGCGGGGCGGGACGCCGGCGGTGCGCGCTCGCGCCGGGATCGGTTTGGGCGACCAAGCGCTGGCCGGCAGACCGTTTCGCCCAGCTTGCCCGCGCTTTGATTGCGGAGCACAACGCCGTCGTTTTTCTCGTGGGCGGCAAGAGTGATGCGGAATTGTGCGCCGGCATTGAAGCGCAAGCCGGCGCGCATTGTTTCAATCTCGCCGGCCGGCTGAGCTTGCGGCAATCGGCCGCTTTGCTGGATCGCTGCGCGGTGCTGGTCAGCAACGACAGCGCGCCCACACATCTGGGCGTGGCCACGCGCTGCCGCGTGCTGACGATTTTCGGACCCACGGTGCCGGCCTTTGGCTTCGCGCCCTTTGGCGCCGGCCATGCCGTTCTTGAAAACAATCTTTCGTGCCGGCCGTGCAGCGCGCACGGCAGCCGGCGCTGCCCCATTGGCACGCATGCCTGCATGCTGGAGATTTCGGTTGAGGAGGTTTTGAGGCGGGTGGGTGAAATGCTGGTGCCCGAACACCTCGTGTAACCAAGGGCAGGCTGGTATGGGGTTGCTCGAATCTCTCTGAGCGGCCCACTGTGCAGTCAAGTGTGCCAGCAGTGGGCAGATTGATGAGGAAATGAATGCGCGTGAACTCGAAGCAAGATGAAGGCTGCCGCACGACCGGTATGATGAAGCCCGGGTTTCGGGCAGACAGGGTGGTGAGCCGATGAACGTGATCAAGATCAATGCCGATCATCCCGAGCCGGAAAAAATCACGCTTGCGGTGAATGCCCTGCGGGAGGGGCAGGTTATCGCGTATCTCACCGATACGCTGTACGGCCTGGGTGTCGATGCGCGGCTGCCCGGCGCCATCGATCAGATTTATGCGCTCAAACGCCGGGTGACGGAGAAAGCGCTGCCGGTGATCATCGGTAACCGCGGCATGCTCGCCGGCTGGGTCAAATACGTTTCGCCGGTCGCCGAAAAGCTGATGCATGATTTCTGGCCCGGCCCGTTGACCCTGGTTTTCGAAGCAACCAGAAAAGTTCCGCAGAATCTCATTGCTTCCTCTTCGACGCTGGCGGTGCGCGTGCCGGCGCGCGCCCTGCCGCGGTTGCTCAGTGAAATGCTCAACGCGCCCATCATTTCCACCAGCGCCAATCTCGCGGGCCAGCCGGGCGCCACCAGCGCGGAAGAAGTGGTGCAGCAATTCGGCAGCGAGTTGCCGCTGCTTCTCGATTCCGGCGCCGCCGGCACCACGCTGGCTTCGACCATTTTGGATGTCACCGTCACGCCGCCGCGCCTGCTGCGCGCCGGCGCGCTGCCGCAGGAAGCCATCGTCAAATCGATTGGAGCCATGCAAACGTGAGCGCGCACCGTCCCTTCACCGTCTTGTTCGTCTGCAGCGGCAACAGTTGCCGCAGCCCCATGGCTGAGGCGCTGCTTCGCCTCAAACTGCCATCGCGCTTGCAGGATGAAGTCGAAATTCGATCGGCGGGCACGCTCGGCATCGCAGGCATGCCGGCGGCGGACTCGGCGATCAGCGTAGTGGAAGAAATGGGCGGCGAGTTGCGCGGCCATCGCTCGCAAGGGCTTTCCGCGGAACGGGTGGCCAAGGCCGATCTCATTCTGGCGATGGCGCGCGAGCACGTCGAGCACTTGCAGCGCAAATATCCCAACTATCGCGAGAATGTCTTCCTGCTCAAGCGCTTTGCCAACGATGAGGCGCCTGAAGATCCCGATATCGACGATCCTATCGGCTACGGCCGGGAGGTTTACCGCGATTGCGCGGCAACCATCGCCGAGGAGTTGGACCGCATCATGCCGGCGATCGTGAATCTTGTGCAAAACCACCGGCGCGAGGCCACGTGAATTCGCTGCGGCGCATTCTGCTTGCGCGCACCGACCGTTTGGGAGACGTGATTCTGGCGACGCCGGCGGCCACCGCGCTCAAACAAACGTTTCCTGAGCTTGAAGTTTTTTTCCTTGCGCGGCGCTACACTGCAGGCATTTTGGAGATGCACCCGCACGTCGATGGCATCATTTGCCTGGAGGAAGTGGGCACAGGCGCTCTGGCAAGCCGGCTCAAGAAATGCGGTTTTGACGCAGTGGTGGCGCTTTTCCCCCGGCCGCAACAGGCGTGGAGTTTTTTGCAGGCGGGGATTCCGCTGCGCGTGGGCACCGGCTATCGCTGGTACAGTTTCCTCTACAACCGCCGCGTGTATCAGCACCGCAAGCACGCCCAGCGGCACGAAGCGGAATACAATCTGCAACTGCTGGAGCCGCTCGGCCTGGCCGGCGTCACAGTGGAGTTTCATTATCGACCTGATCCCGCAGTCGAGCTCGAGGTGACGCGCCTGCTTGCCGCGCAGGGCCTGAAAGACGGTTTCGTGGTGTTGCATCCGGGCAGCGGCGGCTCGGCGCGGGAATGGCCGCCGGAACATTTTGCCGCCCTCGCCCACTCGCTCGTGGCGGTGCAGCAGCGCCAAGTGGTGCTCACCGGCCACGAGAGTGAACGCGGACTCACGCAGCGCATTCAGCAATTGGCGGCGAAGAAACCGATCGATTTGGCCGGCCGTTTGACTCTCAAACAACTCGCCGGCGTGACTGCGCGCGCAGCGGTGTTCGTAAGCAACAGCACCGGACCTTTGCATCTCGCGCGCATGGTGGGAACGCCGGTGGTCGCGTTTTATCCGCCGATCACTGCGTGCCGGCCCGAGCGCTGGGGACCATATGGCCGCCGCGCCGACGTGTTGATGTCGCAACAGGAAGAATGCTTTCGCTGCCGGAACTCGCGGCTGCAGGGGTGTGCCTGCATGCAGGCGATTCCCGTGGCGGAAGCCCTCAGGAAGGTTGAAGAGAAATTGTCATGATCAGGAACTGCTGCGGGAGTGTGCCGGCGCGCTTGCGAACGGTGCTCCTGTTGATGCTGGCGCTGGGCTGGCCGGGCGCGCTGCTGTGGGCGCAAAGTCCCCGGCCCGCGGCCCAGCCGGATTCGAGCAATCGCGTTGCGCCCTTGCGCGTCGTGGTGAACCGCGCTTTCGAGGTCGGCGAGAAGCTCACGTTCATCGTGCGCTATGGCCCCATTGTCGCCGGCACGGCAGTCATGTCGGTGCCGGAAGTGGTGACGGTCAACGGCCGGCCGTGCTATCACCTTTTGTCCGAGGCGAACACCAACTCCTTCTTCTCGCGGCTGTATCGCGTGGAAGACCGGGTCAGCTCCTTCACCGACGTGGACGGCATCTTCAGTTGGCGCTATGAGAAGAACCAGCGCGAGGGCAGTTTTCGCGATGAACGCGTGGTGGATTTCGATCTCGCGGCGCAACTTGCCATCACGACCAAGAACGGCAAGCGCGATACCGTGGCGATTCCGCTGTTCGTGCAGGACATCATTTCGGCATTTTACTATATTCGCACGCAGAAGCTGGAGCCGGGCGACACGGTGTACGTCGACAACTACGACAACGGCAAGATTCTGCCGCTCAAGATTGCGGTATACCGGCGCGAGAAGATCAAAGTCCGGGCGGGCAAGTTCAACTGCCTGGTGGTGGAGCCCCATTTGAAAACGCCGGGGCTTTACAACCAAAAGGGCCGTCTCATCGTCCATCTAACCGATGATGAACGTAAGATTCCGGTGATGACCACCACCCAGCTTTATATCAAGGCCTTCAACCTGGGCAATGTCGTTGCCGAGTTGGAGAAGATCGAGGGGGTGGAGGGGTATTGAGGTGCAATTGAGGTGCAGAGCACCTCGAGGTTCCCGTTACAGGCGATATTTCAAACCTGGCCGCCAGAACGGCGAGCCGGCTGAACATCTACAATCCTCAAATTGAACATGGAATTGCATCGTCTATACGACAAAGCCACTGCCGGCGAGCGTCTCACCCCTGACGAAGGCCTGCAACTTCTCAAAAACGGCGAGCTGCTCGAGCTCGGCGCCGCCGCAGATACCGTCCGCCGCCGTAAGATTCCCCAACCGTGGGTGACTTTTGTGGTGGACACCAATCCCAATTACACCAATGTCTGCAACGTTGACTGCATCTTTTGCGCCTTCTATCGCCACGAAGGCGAAGCCGGCAGCTACACTTACTCCGTCGATGAGATGATCCAAAAATTCAAAGAGACGGCGCAAAAGGGCGTGAACACGATTCTGCTGCAGGGCGGCGTGAATCCCAACCTACCGTTTGAGTACTATCTCGAATTGGTGCGGCGCACGCGCGCGGAGGTGCCGGAGGTGCATCCCCATTTCTTCTCGACCTCGGAAATCAAGGGCATGGCCGAAGTCTCCGGCCTGACCGTGCGGGAAGTGCTGCAGCAATTGAAACTGGCGGGCTTGAACACCATTCCCGGCGGCGGCGCGGAGATTCTCTCCGAGCGGGTCAGGAAAAAGATCAGCCACAAGAAAGGCAGCCCCGCCGAGTGGCTGGACATCATGCGCGAGGCGCATCTGCTCGGCTACAAAACCACGGCCACAATGATGTACGGACATCTCGAAACCGACGAGGATATCATTACTCATCTCGAGAGCATTCGCCGCTTGCAGGATGAAACCGGCGGCTTCACCGCCTTCATCCCGTGGAGCTTCAAGCCCGGCAACACGCCGCTCGAAAGGATCATTCCGACTTACGCCACCCCGACGCGCTACCTGCAGATTATCGCGTTCGCGCGCGTTTATCTCGACAACTTTCCGCACATTCAGGCGTCCTGGTTTTCCGAGGGCAAGAAGATCGGTCAGATTGCCCTGCATTTCGGCGCCGATGATTTCGGCGGCACGCTGGTGGAGGAAAACGTCCACGCCGCTGCCAATTTCGTCAACAAAACTTCGACGGAGGAAGTGATCCAACTCATTCGCGAGTCGGGCTATTTGCCGGCGCAACGCAGCACACTCTATGAGATTCTGAAAGTCTATGAGGCCTAAACCCGCGGCCATGCCGATTCCTCGGTGCCATTCTTTGTTCTAATGAACAGCGCACTGCGCCCTCTGTGCCGGAGGGCGGCGGCGCCTGCCGGAACACGGTGCGGCAGCCATGAAACGCCGGAACGCGGCCTCGGGTTTGGGATGAATTGGTCAACTGGACTGAGCAGTAACAAAGGAGGCAGGTCTGCAATCGCAAAGCTGTGAGGGAGGAAACATGAGGAGCACTCCGCAGTGGTCATCGCCGGCGGCGCGCTGGCTGTTGATGATCTTGCTGTCGGCTTCGGTTTATTTCATCAAAAGTTCTGATTCACCACCTGCAGTAACACCCCCGCTGCATCCGGGTTTTGATTCGACGGCCACGGCCCCGGTCACGCCGGCGTATATGGTTGTCGATCACACCATTGCGCATGGCCAAACACTCGCGCAGATTCTCAGCACGAGCTACGTCCGCCCGGAGGATATTCTTCCCACCATCGAGGCGTTACGCTCGATCTTTGATCCCCGCCGCCTGCGCGCCGGCCGGTCACTGCAACTCAAACTCGATTCCCTGGGCACGTTGCACGAGCTGGCCTACCAGCCCTCGCCGGAGCTGGTCATTCGCGTGCAGCGCGACAGTTCCGACAGATTCATCGGAGAAGCCGATTCCCTGCACCTGCATCGCGAAGTGAACTTGCTCGTGGGCGAAGTCACTTCCACGCTCTACGAGGCCGTCGTGGCGCAGCAGGAATCGCCGGAGTTGCTGCTGCAGTACACCGACATTTTTCAATGGGACATTGATTTCTTCATCGACACCCAGCGCGGCGACCGTTTTCGCATTCTCTACGAAAAGCTGTTTGTGGAAAGAGATCAGGGTGAGCGTCAGTTTGTGCGCTACGGCAGGATTCTGGCGGCCAGCTATGAACAGCGTGACTCGAGCTACGCGGCTTTTCTATTTGATCCCGACAGCAGCGGCCGCGGCGGTTATTTCGACCGCCACGGGAACTCGTTTCAAAAGACTTTCTTGAAATCGCCGTTGAACTATCGCCGCATTTCCTCGCACTTTTCGTACGGCCGTATGCATCCGATCCTGCGCAAGGTGCGCGCGCATACGGGCGTGGATTTCGCCGCTGCCACCGGCACGCCGGTGGTCGCCACCGCGAACGGCACGGTGGCAGCGCTGGGTTGGGAGGGGGGCTATGGCAATCGCGTGGTGATCAGTCACAAGAACCATTTCTCCTCGCTCTACGGCCATTTGTCGGGCTTTGCTGAAGGCCTCAAGGTGGGAGACGCCGTGGCGCAGAGCCAGGTGATCGGCTATGTCGGCGCCACCGGCCTGGCAACCGCGCCGCATTTGCATTACACCATGTATCTCAACGGCCGCGCCATCGATCCGCTGCGCATGAAACCGGCGGCCGCCGACCCGATTGCGCCGTCTTTGCGCGCGGCTTTCTTTGCGCATCGCGATCGCCTGCTGCAGGAATTGCAGCCGTTGATTCCACCGTTTGCGGTCGAGCCGGAAGAGAAAATGGCCGCTCGGAAATAGTCGCGGCCAGGCCCTCAGCATCCTCTCCGGCTGCGGGACTGCGGCGCGAGCGAACGTGGCGCCCAGCACGAGGGATGATGCTAGCGAGAATGACACGCCGGCAGGGCCAGCCTCGGGTCAGCCGAGGCTGGCCCTTGCGCAGCTCATTCGATGGCAAACTATTGAATCGCCGGACAAGCGGCGGTGTCAATACAACACCACCTCGGGCTTGGTGGGAATGAGTTTTCGCTGATCGGCCAGATCGTAGAGCAGCGCCAGCGCCCGCTGGCCGCGCTCACCCATGTCGATGGTCACCTCATTCACATACATCTTCACGAATTTCTCCCCCAGCTTCTCATCGATGCCCCGGCCGAATTGCAGCGCGTAAGGAATCGCTTCCTCCTGATGTTGGTAGCCATAGGCAATGCTGTCGCGCAGTCCCTGTGACAGGCGCCGCGCCATCTCCTCGCCGAGATCTCTGCGCACGACATCCAGCCCGAGCGGCAGCGGCAACCCGCCGGAATGCGCCCGCCAGATTTCGCCATAATCAACCAGCTTGTGCAGGCCGAATTGCTGATAATTGATCTGGCCTTCGTGAATCAACAAACCGGCATCGACCTCGCCGGCCTGCACGGCCGCGATGATGTGGTCGAACGGCATATCGACGTTTTGCACTTCCGGATGGAAGATCTTGAGCAGCAGATTCGCGGTGGTCCACTTGCCGGGCGTGCCGATGCGTTTGCCCACCAGCTCCGCCGGACGGGACAGCTTCTGGGACACGATGATCGGACCGTAACCCTCTCCCATGCTGGCGCCGGTGCGCATGATCCAATATTTCCCGCCGACGTGAGCGAGCGCATGCGCGGAAATGGCCGTGACTTCCAGCTCAGCCTGCAATGCCCGCTCATTCAAGGTTTGAATGTCAGCCATCACGTGTTCGATCACCACGCCGGGAATTTTTACCCGGCCGCTGGCCAGGCCATAGAACATGAAGGCATCGTCGGGGTCCGGACTGTGCCCGACGCGCACGAGTCGATCTTGCCTCAAAGCGAAATACTCCCTTTTGGAAATGGTGCCGGGCCAATCGCCCGCCACCGCGGTGAGTTGTTGCTGCCGTTGGGTGCTGGGCTATTTGATCAGGCCCAACTCTCGGCCGGCTTTCTCGAAGGCGCCGACCGCGAAATTCAAATCTTCAGTGGAATGCGTGGCGGACATCATCAGCCGCAGCCGCTCCCTGCCCTTGGGCACGGTGGGAAAGGTGATGGCCATGGCGAAGATGCCGGCTTCAAACAACTGGCGGCTCAACGCCTGCGCTTTGGCCGTGTCACCGATCATCACCGGGGTGATGGGCGTCACACTGTCGCCGAGATTGAAACCGAGAGCGGCCATCTTGCCCTTGAAGTACTTGGTGTTGTTCCACAGTTTCGCCACTAGTTCGTCCGAGGCGGTGAGAATATCGACCGCGGCAATGCAGGCTGCCACGTCCGCGGGTGTGACCGCGCTGGAGAACAGGAAGGGCCGGGCACGCTGGCGCAGGAAATCGACGATTTTTTTCTTGCCGGCAACATAGCCGCCCACCACGCCAAAAGCCTTGGACATCGTGCCGATTTCGATATCCACGCGGCCAGGCAAACCGAAATGATCGGCGATGCCGCGGCCGGCGTTGCCGAGCACGCCTTCGCCGTGGGCGTCATCGACCATGGTGAGAGCGTCGTATTTCTCGGCGATCGCGACGATGTCGGGCAACGGCGCGATGTCGCCGTCCATGCTGAACACGCCGTCGGTGATGATCAGCCGCCGGCGCACCGCGGTTTCGTTTTTGATTTTGGCTTCGAGATCCGCGGCGTCATTGTGGCGGTAGCGCACGACTTTGGCCTTGGACAAGCGCGTGCCGTCGATGATGCTGGCATGATTCAGCTCGTCGGAGAAAATCACGTCGCCGGCGCCGGTGAGCGTCGGGATCACCGCCTGATTGGAGATGAAACCGGATTGGAATGAAATCGCGGCTTCGACGCCTTTGAAGGCCGCCAATTTTTCCTCCAGCTCGAGATGCAGCTTTTGCGTGCCGGCAATGGTGCGCACCGCCGCGGGCCCGACACCGTAGGTTTCGATGGCCTTGATCGCCGCCTCTTTCAGCTTGGGATGATTGGCGAAGCCGAGATAATTGTTGGCGCACAGATTCAGCACCCGTTTGCCATCCACCTGAATCCAGGCGCCCATCGCGCTTTCGATGGTACGAATAGTGATGAACTGGCCCTGTTCACGCAGAGCCTGCAGTTCCTCGTCAAGAAACGCGAGTTTGGACATGGTAGAAACTCCCTGATCAAGAAAATGTCAATGACCCGCGGCCGGGCTCGACCCAAAATGTCAACGGATGGCGGCCCCACGGGCTCCGGCCATCCGTTGGAAAACACTGCCGATTGCCGCGCTCTGCGTGCGTATGAAATGCGGCTGGAGACTCTGCCGCCCGCAGCGGAACCGTGCGCCAGTGCAGCCAGAAGCGCCCGGCTTTGCGGGAACCGTCAGCACGAGCCAGCGAACCTCAGTCCTGCAGGATGAACGTGACTTTCATGGTCACCCGGTAGTCGGTGATCTTGCCGTTGCTGATCACCACTTTCTGTTCCTTCACCCACGCGCCGGTCAGGTTCTTCAGGGTCTTGTTGGCGCGATCGATGCCCATCTGAATGGCGTCCTCGAATCCCTTGGGGGATGAGGAGGTGATCTCGGTTACGCGTGCGACAGACATGGTGCTCCTCCTTTCAAGAATTCAGACAACGCAATCAGCGCACGGTCTCTGCGAATGTGGCCGCCCACGGCGGACCTGGGTAGTGGGTTGCTGCTGGGGGGTGAGCCGCAGCGCCAATCAACGGATTCCTGCGCCGGAGTTGATGGGCACGGCATGCACGCGCACACGGCGAGTTGGTTTGCGCGACTGCCGGCCCGGCTTCAATCTAACATGATTTCGGTGAATGTCAAGGTTGGGTCTGGTCCGCTGGCAGGCGGCGCATTGGCTCATAAATATTGTTACCGAAGGTTTTTTTGAAATGGCGTCGTTGCCTCATAATATGTGTTACCCAAT
>JAKLJX010000035.1 GCA_023150945.1 bacterium
CGCCCAGGGGAATGATTCCAGACAAAGATCAACGGTAGTAGCGTCAAGGGATTCCAAGTTGTTCTTGAATCGAAACTTGTGTTTTGGAGATATGTCACGACAGCGGAGCAAAACCTCAGCGAACAGTCTTTCATAGATTTGCCAATCGCGATTCTTGTTCGCATCGGCCACGGTTGAGCGCGCGACGTTTCTTAGGCCCAAATGATAGAAATAGTTCGTCTTGTTGGAGAAGCCGATGACGATGTCTCTGAGCGAGGTTTTGCTGGTCAATTGCGCATAGAGCATCACCCCGAATTGCGACCAGCAATTGAATACTCGAGTGCGATAATCTCCTTGAAATTTGTCAACGCAGGCTCTGAAAACTGACCGAGGAACCAAACTCAAGAACTGATTGAAGACCGAGGCAAAGTTCTTCATGATTGATCTCCCGAAGTTCGGATATGATGCATTCGACTATGCGCTCATAAGATACGAAACAACAATACGGGAGAACAAGACGCGCTTTGTCAAAGGTCTGCTAATTTGTCTGTGGATATGTGGATAACTCTTTTTTGGCGCAAGCACATCAACGCCGTGCAAAATACAAGCGAGACGTATTCTGAGAATCGGTGCTTGAAATCGAACAAGCTCAAGAAAAACAGCCCGCAAAATCGCTTCTAAAGCTCAACCGGACAGCACTGATGGTAAATGGCTTGGCCCAACGTTGCAAGCCTTTAACGTCGATTAACCAATAAAACATTGCGAGGCAGCTCAACGCCCAGCCGGTCATGAAAATGCTGTAGGAGCTTGTCCACATATTTTTGTTGATAGGCAGCCAGTTGTCGAAGATGACGCCGAGCAACAGCATTGCTTGTCCGATGACAAACATCCAGGCTGTCTTCTCTTCGCGGCTGCGATCCGATCGCAGCCATTGTCCGGTCAACACACCGAACAGCGTCGAGGCAATCGCGGGAATTGTGCTCACGATTCCCTCCGGATCAAAGCCCTCGGCAGGCGCATAAATCCACGTGTGCCCGTGCAAAAAGGTTGAGTCAACGAACCAGCACAAATTTCCCGTCGGCTCCATCACGCCGGCGCCAAATCCTGGCACCGGAACAAGCTTGACCAGGAGCCAATAGGCTGCGAGCAACGTCACCGTCCAGATGATCTGCCCGCGAATCTTTGTCGTCAGAAAAACGATGCTGGCGATCAAGAAACAAATCGCGATGCGCTGCAGCACGCCGGGAATGCGAAATGTCGCCCACGAGAATTCATGATTGAAAATCAAGCCGAACGGGAAACCATTCACGACCAGACCAAGCGCGAACAAAATAGCGGCGCGTCGAAGAGTGTGCAGCAGCAATTGCTTTTTCGTTTGACCCTGCGCGAGACGTTTCGGAAACGAAAACGTCATGGCCACGCCGACGATAAAAAGAAAGAACGGAAAAATCCAATCAGTGAAAGTCCAGCCGTGCCAGACGGCATGCTTGAGCTGCGCATAGCTGTTTTCCCACGAACCGGGATTGTTGACGAGAATCATCGCCGCGATCGTCGCGCCGCGAAAGACGTCGAGTGATTGCAGCCGATTGGGACTTTCCATTTTTCCAAAACAGTGTAAAAAGTTGAGTAATCGTCAATGTCGGGATCAACACCCGATGATGACGAAAATAAACGTTTGTAGTGATGCCTTCAGGCATTCTACTTTTGCCGGAAACCCGACGACTAAAGGCGAAACTACGAACGTTATTTTCAGTTCCCTTTCATCAGAAACTCTTCATAGCGGCGGCGGTACTCACGCTTGTAATCATCAACAGCGGTTTGATAGCTCAGGCTCGGCGCCTCTGTTTTTCGCCGCCATTTTATTTCCACCCTGCGTGTCTCGACGGGCAAGCTGACCATGGAATTCTTGACCGGCATCGATTTGCCATCTGCCTGAACACTTGAAACTTCCATGAACCATGGCAGATGGAGAATAAGCTCTTTGGGCTTTCGCATGAATTGATTGTTCATCACAAGAGCGGCGGCTTCTGGCTCGCATGACAAGTCAAAATTCACTCGGCCAAAATATGTTGGTGCACGAGAGATGGAAATTTTCTCTCCGCTTTTCACCCATTCTGGAGAAACGCACGACAGCAGGTGCAACTGCTCATCTTGCTCACGAACCATCATGTTGCGCAGCAGTGTCCGAAGCTTGGCGGCAAACCAGCCATGTGGCGCCATGTTCATGCCGAAATCGCGCGTGCTCCAGGGCCAGATGGAAAACTCGAATCCGGTATGCGTCGCGCTGGTGTGCAGCAGCAGCGCATACAATTCTTCGATGGCCATCTGTTGATCGCCGCGAATCACCTCGGTTTCGGTATTTTTCATCGTCAGATAATGATGCAAATAGCGCCCGTTCTCGTAAGTCATGATTCCTTCTTGATACTTCGCGCGTGTAGCGTGCAGCGTCGCCGTCACCATCGGGTCGAATGGATCGAGAATGATTTCCGGATAAACCGCCATCATGTTGCCCCAATCATTTCCCGGCCCGCCTTCCAATCCCGGAGGTATGTAGCCGCGCGTTTTTGCCGTGATGCGCTTGAGGTGTTTGACGAGGGTTGAACGAAAATCATCATATTCGCGCTGAAACCATTTCGCCTCCTCCTTTCTGCCCAGTCCCTCGGCAAGCGCAATCGCATTTTTCAAGCCGGCGAGCGCCCAGAAGTTGTGTCCGGTCACATGGCCTGAGATATTCTCGTTGTCACCGGGCGTGGTCACCGGCATGACGTGCAAAGGGTCGCCGCGACGGGCTTTCTGCAACCACGCGAACGCCTTTTGTACCGCGGGAAAAACTTTTTCAGCGAAGGCTTGGTCGCGCGTCATGCGATAGTGTTGGCCAAACGCCCACAGCGTTTGGCCCCAGCCATCGTATTGCCCACCTTGTGAAACGAAGTTGCCGTCTTCTCTCTGCCAGCGCGGGAAGAAATCGAGGCATTGGCCCGCGATATCGTGATAGCCGGAGACATCATACATGCGCACGATGTACGAAGCATCGCGGAGCCAAAAAGAGTCGTACTGAAATTCATTGACCTTCTGAATGAAATGTCCGTCCACTTTGTTGCGCGCAATCAAGTCGTACACGAGATTGGCTTTGAACGAATTCACAACTTTTTCTTCGGGAAGGGAAATGTCGATGCCGTCCGCGAAAATCTCCTCCCAGAAGTTGATCGTTCGCGTGAGATAATCATCGAACCTCGCCGATCTCAACAGCGCAACCGTCGCGCTCTGGGGCGGCAACGGCTCATACGGCATCTTGAAGTCCAGCGCCTGCTTTTCGTCCGGCTGCAACGAGATTTTGTATTTGACAATGCCCATCGGCGTCGTCGGCAGGATTGGAATGCGCATCGCGCCAAGTTCCGGCACCTCGTTGTAGCCGGTTTTAAGAACGATCGATTGCTGCGGGACCGGATTGGAGGGATAAAGATACATCACCAGGCTGTCGCGCAGAAATGCATCTCTGGAAAAAGTGTACTCCCAATTCGGATCAAACACCGCGCCGGCTTGCTCGTATTCGCCGAGAATGCCGGCCTTTGCCGGACGGAGAAAACGGTTGTCGCCAATACCCCAGTCGGTATTCGCCTCGTTTTGATAGCGCGTGCCGACGCCAAAACCCACCGCCTGCGGTTGACTGCTTTGATTATGAATCTGCACGCGGGCAAAGTTCATCAACGGACTTTCGGGATCACCGTCCAGCGTTGCCGCAAACAACGTCAACTGATAACGCACACTTTCGCGTTCAAATTGATATTGAACCACCGGCAGGTATCCGCTCAACAAGGTCTTGACGCGCTGCTGAACCGGCGTCAGGGGATTGCCAGCGAAAAACATCAGCTCGCCGAAGCCCGTGCACAAATATCCTTCCGGCGTGATCAACGTCCCCTCTTTGCCGTCCATCACGCCGATGACATCAGTCGGTTGGCTGAAATAGCAAAACGGCTCATCGTCGCGATCAATCGCGGGGTCGAGCATTTGCGCACGCGTGTTTGCCAGACTCACCAGAAGAATGGCCAGGGCGAATGTGATCAACTTGATTCGCATATTAATCAATCCTATCTCAAACACCGATAACACAGGTGACACGGATAAAACCAATTTTCTCGGATTCTCTTTGAAATAAACTCCATCAGAAGCTCTATTTGATCTTTTCTATCCGTGTGAATCCGTGCCATCCGTGGTCAAATGGCCTTATGATAAACTCGCAGACTTTTTGAACCCGGTCATATGATTAATCTTACTGCGGCAATGTCCAATCCTTCACGATCGTTTTCATACTCACCGATCCGATCACTTTGCCATGGGCTGCTGCCTTCCAAATCACCTCTTGTGGCTCAGCTCGTTCTTCCGCCGGTGCAAAGAAAAACGTCTGTGCCGGATAGGTTTCAAACGGCCCCAGGCGATAGCGCGCCGAGCCGGAAGATTCGCGCCATCCCGCGGGCATCGTCGAGGTGAGGGTGATCTCAACGGAATCTGGTGTGTCGTTTCTCAGCAGCAGCGGAATGTGCACGTAGCTTCCCGCACCAACTTCCATTTCCGGCGCGACCAAAGGTCCGAGGTGTTCGAGGTTGTGCGCCTTCCAAAACTCACGATAAAAAGCAAAAGCGCCGCCAAGCGTCACCGACATTCCTTGGCGCGGTTCTGCTCGATAGCCGCGCACTGGCACGTAAGCAGCTTCCCGGCTCGTTATTCCTTCGAAGACTTCGCCCCGTGGATCACACTTGACCACGGATTTGCCGAAAATGAGATTGAAATTCCGCAACCATTTCCGCAATTCTTTGAAGTCGCCCGTCGCGAGAGCCTTCGCAGCGATTTGCGAGACTTCTCCTTGGGTGAGATAGTGTTTTTGCAGCTCTGCCGCGAGCTGATAATAGGGCACTTTGCGCGCCGGCGAGATTGCCGCCATATCAAATCGCGGCCCCTCGGCTGGAATCGCGTGCGAGGCATCCGAAAAAAAGTAAAGCTTCTTCGGCTGCCACGGCCGCAAGCCCTCCGTGAAGTTGTTGATGTCCAGACGTTCGCGCGGCGGCGCCACCTGCGCCGGAAAAACTGTGGGATTGCCGGCGAGATCGAAAGCCTCGGTGGCAATTACGCCCGCAGCTTGATGATCGCCATGATTTTCACCGGCGACATAATGCGGCAGCCACGTCATGATGATTTCCGGCCGTGTGAGTCGAATCAAGCGCACAACCTGTTCGAGCACGGCGCCGTGATTCCACCTGTGCAGCGAGTGCAGCACGTCCTGCCCGGGCGTGTCGCGGCCATCGATGAACCACACATTCTCGATGCCGAACGCCGAGGTCGCGCGCCGGTTTTCAATCTCACGAATCGCTCCCAGCGCTGTGGCCTGTTCGTTTCCGTGAGAATTCCCGCCGCCGGTGCCGCGCGTGGTGTAGATGATGGCCACGTGCTTCTTCTCATCAAAAATCGCTTTGGCAAGATAACTGCCGATGGCAGTTTCATCATCGGGGTGCGCGAGTATCAGCAGAATATCGGCCTTGCAGCGTTCATCAGGTTGGGGATAGGCCGGCGCGGTGGGAAGTTGTGCGAAGGATTGCTGGATTCCGGTTACGGCAATCAGCGAGAGGGCAAAGACAATACCGTGCTTCATAAAATTTACGATTCATATTGAATGGTTTCAACCAGCACCTGATAGTTTACATTCCTCGGTTCTTTGACCCACCGTGTCAACCAAATCGCCGAGGCAAGCGCAAAAACTGCGGCGATCATGAAGACCGTGTCATAACCGAAGCGATTGGCCAGCCAGCCGCCGGCGAGGCCGGAAAGCACGAACGGCGAGGTGATCATATTCGCCAACGCGATATAAGTCGGCCGTTCTGTTTCCGTACAAAACTCGGCGATAATCGGCAGTCGCGAAATGCCGGTCAATCCGACCGTGAACGACGCGCCGACGAACACCAGCAGATAGATTTCTATGGTGGGCGCCAGCAGCGCCATCAAACAGGTTCCGGCGGTGATGATGGCGGCCAACAACAGATTCAAGCGATGGCCGAAATGGTCCGCCAGGTAACCAAAGAACAAGTTGCCGGCCATCATGCTGGCCATCATCACGATGATGAAGGTGCCGGCATGGGCATCCGCGAGCGAGAATTTTTCCAGCGCGCCGACGGTGTAAAATGCACTCGCCATGGTCGCGGTGATGAGCAGCGCATCGGCAACGAGGAAATTGCGATAGTTGTGCTGCTGTTTGAGAATTCCAGGCAGGCTGCGCAAAAAGCTCCTGTGAGGAACTTGCTGCTCCGGTGACGCGCCATTTTCTTCCTTCAGCAGCGCCACAAAAATGTATGACGCCATCATGGTGATGAACGCGAGCAAAAACAGCAAAGCGAAGTTTTCGGGATAAGTGACTCCCGCCAACACCTTCGTCACCACCCAGCCACCGATGATGCCGAGCATGGCGCCCAGAACCTGCCGCACGCCGAACAATCGCCCGCGCAAATCCAATGGAGTAATCTTGGCCACCAAATCAAACCACGCCGGCAGATTAATGCTGCCGCCAATCGCGGCCAGCGCATACACCGTGAAGAAGAGCAGTAATCCAATTTCGGTGTTTGTCCGGGCAACGAGCAAAAATGCAAGCAAAGCGAGCAGCAGCCAGGGCGCGCGTTGCACCATCGCCGTGGTCAACACGAGTTGTTTTTTGCGTGCAAAGCGCTGGGTATAATTCGCAATGAAGATTTGCGGGAAGTTGAATCCCACGGTCCAAAGAACGGGAATAAGCCCAACGGCAACGTTGCTGCCGCCCATTCTTTTGACAAATACCGGGAGAACGGTTTGCACCGAAACAAAGCTCATGGCCATCGCGAAGATGGCGCCGTCACAAACGTTCGCCATAAAATTCCAGTGCAGAAAAGGCCGTTGCCGCTCCGCTGATCGCAAGAACCGATTAAGCACGAAAGACCTTGACCTCCTTTGGCGCCAGCGCCAGCGTGATCATAGCGCCATGTTGATACGGTTTCACGGTCAGCCTCTCGTTGCTGAATTGCTCGGTCAACTCGTTGGAAGCTTGCATCGGCAGATATATGGAAGCCGCAACAGCCGCAGGCTCGAGATTTTGCGTAATGATCATCGCCTGCTGATTGGGCGCGGTTAAAATATCAGCGCGAATTCTGGCTTCGCCCAGGACTTGCGGCCGTTCAATGGTTGCGGCGAAATCAACCAAGCTGGCGATCAGCCCGGCATTTGCTTCGCAGCCATTTTGATAATAGGGGAGGCCGAGATAAGAGCCGATGAGAATCGCCTTGCCTTTGCCATAATCGGCGCAAGTGATGGCCGGTTCGCCAGCCGAAAATCGCGCCAACACTTCTGCGCCCTCAATAAAAAATGCTTCTTTGACTGTGGCGCCGTATGCCTTTTCGCCCTTTTTGATGAAGCCCAAATCTCTCACCATTTCAATTTCGATTTTACCGTTTTCATCCGGCGGCGCAACCACGCCTTGACGAGCTTTGAAAATTTTATGCAAGCCATAACCGGGCACAGTGGTTTGATGATGGCCGCGCTCGACATACCAACCGGCAAAATAGCTTTCGCCGATCAATATGCCGCCGGAATGCACCCACGCTGCAAGCGCCTGGCAGATTTTTTCGCTGAGATAATAAGGAAACGGCACGTACACAACTTTGTAATTTTGTAATATATCACGATCCAATTCATTTGGATGAATGAGATCGATTTTGAAATTCCGGCGATAAAGCGCCTGGTGCACGCCGAGAAGCGAATTGGTCGCGGTTTTCTCGGTGCCGGTCGCGGCCCATGCAAAGATTTGGTTTTCGGGATTATAGAGCAGCGCGATTTCTGCCTTCTGCGGCGCGGCATCAAGCAGAAACGCGGCGTTTTTCTGAACGACCCCATTCACCTCGGCAAAAGATTGCAGCCACGGCGTAGGCGAGCTATCGAGATAAGTAAGTCCCCACGCCGGCGCTTCGCGGCCGAGAATCTCCGGACGATATTGCCAAAAGATGCAGCCTTTCAAATTCGCAGCAATGCCGGTGAAGACGAAGCGCTTGATATCGTTCATATCAATCGGCTTCGGCAAATCTAGGGTGTAACCGAAAAGCATGAGCATCTCTGCACACATCACCGGCTTGCTTTTGGCGCAGGAACGCACGACGTCAACCATCATCGGGTCGTCCATCTGAGTAATGCCGTGCAGATCGCCGTATTGCCCGACGTTCCAGGGATCGTTTGCGGTTGAAGTCACCGGAAAGCCCTGAATGAAAACATGATGACACAGCAACGGATGCTTGCCTTGATCTTCTGCTTTTGCAACTTCAAACCGTCGCTTGACATTCTCGCCGAGCGTATGCACAAAGAACATGCGCCAGTCGATCATGTCGTTGAAGGTATTGCGCGTCTTCGGGATCTCGATATCGTCAAATGAACGATAATTGCGGTTCCAGGCGACATTCAATTGCTCGATATTGCCATACTTCGTGCCAAGCCATTTTTTGAAAGAGAACTGGCAGCGCTCACAGCAGCAGAGCATATCACCCATTTGGCCGGCGTTATCGGCGTACAAACGCATCTCGGCCATACTGCTGGTCAATTCCGGCTCACTGCCGACGTTCCACATTTCCAGCGCGGGATGATCTTTGTAACGCTTAATCGTCTCGCGCAAAAAGTGGAAGAAGTGTTCCATTGCCTCGGCGTGGTTGAAGCACAAACCGAGTCCACCGATTTGCCGATGTGGCTGCGTTTGCGGGCCGATGCGGCGGCCGTCGAGGGTGAGCATGGAGGCATCCGGATACTTTCTATAAATCCACGCCGGCGCGACGTCGAAAATGGTGTTGAGCATCACCCGGAGTTTGTTGCGATGGGCGATATCCATCAACCGGTCGATGTCACCAAAATAAAACTCGTCCTCGGCAGGATGGTTCCATCGCCACTGTACCCAAAACTTCGCGGTGTTGAAACCGAGAGCGGCGATATTCCGCAAATCGTTTTCCCAATCAGCCGGCGAGGGCGAGGGCGCACGATAATATTGCGTGCCGAAGGGAATGTATTCTGATTTTAGGAGATGGCGCATGACGTAATCCAGACTGGCGGTCTGGCCTCTATTGATTGGCACTGCAAAATCGCCGATCCGTTGGACTGGGCTAAACTATAAACTGTGCAAGATGCTTTCGGCCCAAAGCCAATCCTCGTTTGATCTTTTCCTCTGAGCCTTCCCACACCGGATCTTCGTGCTCAATTGACAGCACGTAATCGTAACCATTCTCCTGCAACGTCGAAATAAGTCTCTGCCAATCGATTTCTCCCATGCCGGGGACGCGATAACGCCACCAGCCGGATTTCCACGGAATCGGATCGAGCTGGCGTCCGAAGAGGCCGTAACGATACTGGCCGTCGCGCAGCATTTCGGTATCTTTGGCGTGGGCGTGAAAAATCTTTTTGCCAAAATCTTTCACGCATCGGGTGTAATCAATTCCGAGCCAGTAAAGATGCGAGGGATCGAAGTTCAAGCCAAAGTTCTCGCTTGGCACTTCATTAAACAGCGCTTCCCAAAGCTCCGGCGAATAGGCGAAATTGCCAGGAAGGCCGAAACGTTGCCAGTTCTCCATCGGACAATTTTCAATCATAATGCGCACGCCTTTGTCCTCGGCATATTTCACCATGCCGCGAAACACTTCGCCGATTTCTCCCATATTTTCCTTCGGCAATTTGTCGGGACGCGCGCCGACAAAAGTGCCGACCAGATTTACGTCCAACAACGCCGCGGTGTCGATCACTTTCTTGAGATGGTCATGATAATATTTTCGCTTCGTCAGATCGGGATCGAGATTGTTATCGTAACACGCCATTGCCGAAATGCCGAGATCATGTTTGGCAAAAAGCTCTTTCACGCGCTTGGCCTTGTCTTTCGTGAAGTTGGCGGCGTCAATCTGCCGCGCTTGATAATCACGCGTCGAATCCACCGGCCAGGCGGCAAGCTCAAGAGTGTGGAATCCCTGTTCCGACGTCCATTTGACTAAATCTTCGAGTCCGACCCGCGGCAAGCAGGCAGTCAAGAATCCAAGTTTCATGGTTTTTCGCACTCCAGATAATTTGATGGATTTTCGGAACATTGGATTGATGGCTTTTTGTTTTTCCAACACTCCATTACTCCACCACTCCAGTTTTCATACCACCACCCACTTTTTCGCCTTGTTGCTTTTCAAAACTGCTTCGATAATTTTGTTTTCCCAATGCCCATCGGCAAAAGTGGGGAAATCGGGATGATCTTTGCGCGGGTCTTTTCCGGCGCGGATGAAATTGTAGACGTTCATGAACAGATTCTTCGGGCCATCCGGATAACCTTCGGGATGCCCGCCGGGATAATGCGCATACTTCCGCGCGGCCTCGTCCAGCAACGCGGGATCCTTGATGATCGTCTCATTCGGACGCTCGCGATAGCCGACCCACAGTTGATTCGGCTCCTCTTGGTCCCATGCGATGGCCTTCTTGCTGCCATCAATTTCAAACCATTCACGGTTCTTCCTGCCGGCACTCACTTGCGAAACAGTGAAAACGCCGCGCGCGTCGTTCTCGAATTGCAGCATGACAATTCCCGCATCTTCAGTTTTGACCGCCTTTGTTTCGTAAGCTTGCGCCGGAGTTTGCTCTTTGCCCTTGAAGGTTTCCACTGTTTCTTTGGGCTTCTTCCTGGTTTGGTGAATGGTGACGAGATCGGCAAAAACACGGTTGATTTTCAAGCCGGTGATAAACTGCACCAAATCACACCAATGCGAGCCAATATCGGCCACCGCCCGCGACGCGCCGCTGATTTCGGTTTCCAAGCGCCAGTTATGGTCAGTGTCATAGTAGAGCCAGTCTTGCAGGTAATGGCCGTGCACAAGATAGATTTCTCCCAACTCGCCTTTGCCGGCCATGGCTCGGGCATGTTGAATCAACGGATAGAAACGATAATTGAAGTTAATGGCGTTGACGACGCCATGCTTTGCCGCCAATTTCACCAGCTCTGCCGACTCTTTCGAGTTCATCGTCAGTGGTTTTTCAGAGATGACGTGTTTGCCGGCCAAAATCGCGGCTTTATTGATTCCAAAATGCAAGCTGTTGGGAGTACAGTTATGAACGGCTTGAATCTCGTTGTCAGCAATAACTTCCTTCCAACCGCCATAAGCTTTGGGAATCGCAAAGCGTTCCGCCAAGGCTTGCGCGCGTTCAATTTTCTGTGAAGCGACGGCAACGACTTCTATGCCGCCTACTCTTCTCAGAGCTTCGATATGTGCCGGCCCAATGAATCCGGTGCCGATAACCGCCGTTTTGATGGACTTCATCGCAATCTCCATATATCGAGGGCAGCAACCAGACTGCCAGTCTGGCCTACAAGTTCTTCGCTCTCTCCAACATATTCTTCACTTCCGGCAAATCCATCGTTTGCTGATGATCGTAGAGACACAGCGCCGGAATCACCCCAAGTTTTGCGTAAGCTGTTTCCTGCAATTTGAACATGGGGTGCGACGGATATTTGGTCAACAGATGCGCAACGAAACGGGTGTATTTGCCAAACAAGTAGGTTGACACCGGATGCGCCTCGCGCCAGCGCGTCTGTCCTTCCATGCCGTGAATCTCAGCGATGCTGTCGATGCCGTGGATTTGCGCCATGGGCAGTGCGCTCAAAGTCTGCTCGTGCTGTCCTTCTCCGGCAAACACCACATGAGGAAAAGCACGTTGCAACCGCTTAATGTGATCACGCATGCCCATGAGAAAATTCGGCCCTTTGCTCACATTAAATGCCAGCAGAGTCTGATCGAGAAACACGGCGTCGAGATGAAATTTCGTAATCAGCTCGCCAAGAATTTCTTCCATCAAATCGCCCCATTCCTTTGCGCCGGGATTGATGTACGCAAAATACGGCTCGGCCAGCCAATCGCCGTCGATATCCAGTGCCCATCCCTGCGTTCTATCAAACAGATCGACGACTTGATGCGCTTTGAATTTCGAGAAAAGCCGGTGCGTGAATGTCATCGCCAGCACGTTGGTGTGAATCATCACGCGATAGCCCAATTGGTGTGCGGTGTCGACGAGCTGCTTGAATTTCGCTTCACCACCAAGCTCCTGGCTGGGATTATAATCCGGCGCGCGCGAATCAATGCCGTGCTCGGCAAAGCCGGGCAAATAAACCAGCGTTTGTTGCGGATTGTGAAACTTGCACCATTGCTCGAGACGCGCAATCATCTGATCGAACGTGTGGTGCGGCTCGGGCCGGTCTTTGCGCATGCCCCAAAGCTCGAGCACAAAGTTGATGTCGTTCGCCCACTTCGGAAAATGGGAATTCATCTCAAGCGGCGTCAGATCGAATGCTTGTTCCAGCCAGGCGCGATGAAGGTCAACCGGAGTCTTCCAACCCCCTCCGTAGCCATCGAGATACCACGTCGCTTCAAGGTTTTTGGCAACCAGCGGCGCGTTGGCCTCGAAGCCATACGTCAAAGCAAAGCCGCTGGACTCTCGGCGCACGCGCAGCAATTTGAAACTGGGCTCGGCGTCTTTGGTGCGAATCCACATGCCGCCGCCATTGCTTGCGCCGATGACGAATTGCGCGTTCCACCAGAAGGGATATTTGTAGCTCAACGTCGTGTCAGTCGGCATTTCTTTGCTCAGCACCTGTCCGCCGAGCGCCGGCACAATCACTTCATCGAATTGCAAGCCGGAAAGCTTCCATTCCACCAGCCATATTGGCTGTGGCGATTCGGCTTTGAGATGAAAACGAATGTCATCGTCCGAATTGCTAACCTGAATTTCCGCGCGATGCGCTTTGGATTCGTCGGTGAGGATGAAACAAAATCGGTGCTCATCCGCATGGACAGATTCAAGCTCAGTGAAAAAAACCGGTTCGGAAATTGCCAACGGGTTTCTGAGCAACAGTGCTTGCCTGCCATTGACGCAAAAAATCTTGCCGGTCAATTGGTGTTTGATTTCACAAATGGAGAACGGACTCTCGCCAAAGGAAATCTGCAGGCGATCATTGGAAATGGTTTTGATCATATCGTCGTTTGTTTGCGATCCGGCTGATTGCGTTACGTCTCGATCTGTACTTTCTCAATGTTCTTTTTCACCACGTCCTCATGCGGCGTGTTTCTGCGGAAAATCACGAAGTATGACGATTCCTTTTTTCCGGCCGGCAAACACGCACCATGCCACACAGCTTTGTCAATGACAACTGCTTCGCCGAGATTGACTTGAAATGCTTCAACGGCGCTCTCGGGCTGACCCTCCAGCAACAGCGGCAAAATGAACGGCGCGTCAATGGGAATGAGAATTTCCGGCGTGCGCAGGTGACGCTCGACGCCGGAAATTTCCATCACCGGTTGCTGATAAACCGTGCAAAGGCCGATCTCGGTCTCGCCGTCGATGTGGTAATTCGCGATGTTCGACCAGAATTTGTAATCACTCGCCTGCGAGGTTGGCGGCTTCGTTGGCGCCGTGACGACTTTGCCGAACATGGCGAAGTTTTCGGGAGTGATGCGTTTGGACTTGATCCTCATGGTTCATCCTCATGAACAAAAAATCTCACGCAAAGACGCGAAGCCGCGAAGGTCTGCAAAGAAAAACAAATCCCCTTTGCGAATTCTTTGCGTCTCTGCGCCTTTGCATGCAACAGTTGTCTTTTATTTTGTGAGCTTGATAATCGCGATTTCGCCGCCGATCAAAGTGACGTCTTTCAGTGTAGTCGAGCTTGCCTTCTGTTGAATCCCTTTGAACTCTTTTGCATTGCCAAGCTCATCATAAAGCGTGGCTCTGCCGGCCAGCTTCATCGGCAGCGTCAACGCAATGCTTTCCTTGCGCGCATCTTTCACGTTACCGCTCTGGTCGTCACTTTGTTTGCCGCTGGCTTTGGTCTTCAACCAGCCGACGACGATCACACTACCATCTTCATTCTGAAAACAATGCACCTCGCTGTCGGAGCCGATGGTGCGCTCGATCAAGACCTGAGCATCGATGCACTTGCTTCTCTGCGCGAACAGCCGGTTGAAAAACGACAGTGCCTGCTCCGCTGGTTTGGGCCTGTAATCAACATACGCCACGCCGAGATGGCGATTGTTGACGTCGCCAATGACTTCATCCTCCGGCGGCAAATCTTTGATCTCATACCAGGCAATGGCGGCGAGCTTCTCGGTCGAGAGCAGCAGCGTGAGCGTTCTGATCAATTGCACGGCCTGGAATTTCGGCGTGTGCTCGTAGTCGTAATATGCCCAGGACCAGTCCGAAACGTAGCCGTTGCGGCGAAACGTGCTGTAGCCGACTTCCGCCATCCAGATCGATTGATTGTTGCCGTACTGCTTGACAATGCCGGCGATGGTGTTCACATAAGGAACGATGTTTTCAATCGGCGCGGGATTCCAGGTTTCGAAATAGTTGTGAATGTTGACAACATCGACGTACGGACTGATGCCGTAATCTTTGAACAGCGCGAGCGTGAATTCGGTGTGACCGGCCAGACCGGGACACACGACGATCGCGGTGGGATCGGCTTTGCGCACGGCAGCGGAGCCAATCTTCACGAGGTTGGCCAAATCTTCCGCGGTACCCGACCAATAGGCTTTGATGTCCGGTTCGTTCCACAGCTCCCAGGATTTGATGCGGTCTTTGTAGCGATTGACCAAAATGGCGACGAACTCGCCAAATTGCGCGTAATCCTTCGGCGTATGATTCCAAAAGTTGGTGGTGTCGCCGGTGGAATTCCACGACGGTGTGTAACAAATGTATGGAATCAGGGTGATGCCATATTCATCCACGGCGATGCGAACATAGTCATCCCAGAATAGCCAGTTGTATTTGTCCTTTTCGCCTTCGATGCCGTCCCAGCCAAAGGAAATGCGCAGAAGATTGATGCCGCTTCTTTTCAGAAGCTCCATGTCATTGCGGATAATCTCCAGCGTCGTGGTTTCTTCCGGATAATCTTCACAGAGGCCGATGGGGACGTGATAGTAAACCGCGTCTTGCGGCTTGCGCAGTTGATCGTAGATGAGCTTATGGTCTTGCGCGGGAAGAGATGAGAAGGCAAAAAACCAAAAGAAAAAAGCATGAAGCAAACTTTTCGAGCGCATGTGAATCACCTTTTGTTTGTTGGCCGGTTCATTAGGCGGCTAAATTCCAGAAAATTCCGTCTTCAAATCCGCAGGCGGTTCTCATCCTTTAGACTTATCGAGACGATGATGTGCTTTCAAAAGCCAGTCAGCCGATTGGCTGCGTTCGCAGGGACTACGCGACTTCCTCATGCCAGAAATCTTTCCGCCAAGCGAACGGCTTCAACGCTTCAAGCTCTTCCGGGTCCAGCCACTTGCCATCGCTCGCGGCGATATTCATCTCCGCCTGTTGCACGCTGCGGATGCCGGGAATGACCGTGTGCACGGCGGAATGGCTCAAACAAAAGCGCAGCGCGTATTCTGCCATTGACATGCGGGGATGCCGCCCGTCCTTGAATGCACGCACGGTCTCAACACGCTTGACGACCGCCGGCAAATTCCTCCCGCGAAAATAATGCCGCCGCACGTCACCTTCGGGAAAAGCTGTCTGCGCGGTATATTTGCCGGTGAGCGCGCCTTCGTCAAAGGGAACACGAACAATTACACCGGCACCGAGCTTCTCACAAACGGGGAAGAGATTCCACTGCGGATACTGCTCGAAAATATTGTAGATCACTTGCACCGATTGCACTTTGTCGAGTGCCAGCGCGCCGATGACGTTGTCCGGTGTGGTGTCGGGGACGGAAACGCCGATGGCGCGAATCTTTCCCTGCTCCTTCAATTTCATCATCGCCTCGAACCATTCGTCGCGGATGTTGAACGAGGTGGCCCAAGTGTGAAATTGATAAATGTCGATATAGTCGCGCTGCAGTTTTTTCAACGAACCTTCGCAGCGTTCAATGAGGTACTGCGACGGGAAGAACTTCAGCGGGTCGGAGTCGTCGGGTGGCGGCCATTTGGCCTCTCGGGGCGGCACTTTGGTGGCGACATAGATTTCCTCGCGGCGCTCTTTCAATACTTTGCCGATCAGTTCTTCACTGTGGCCCTTGCCGTAGCCTTGCGCCGTGTCGATAAAATTCACGCCGAGGTCGATGGCCTTATGCAGCGCGCGCATAGACTCCGCATCATCCTGCGGACCCCACATATCTCCGCCGATGGCCCACGCGCCGAAACTGATCTCGGAGAATTTCCAACCGAGCTTGCCGAAGGTGCGATAGCGCATATTTGATCCTTGATACTGGATACTGGATACTTGATACTGGATACTTGATACTTGATACTGGATACTGGATACTGGATGCTGGATGCTGGATGCTGGATTCTGGATGCTGGATGCTGGATGCTGGATCCCAAACACATAGTACTGAAAATCGGATTCCAGACCCAGTATCCAGCATCGAGCAACTAACCAAATGTTACACCCGAAACTAGAATCACATTTGCATACGGCGAGGCTTCGCCGGTGCGGACGAAGGCGATATTGCCTTCGCATCTGGTCATCTTTTTGAATTCGTTGTGCGGCACTTTCGTAATTTCGACTCCGGACAACAGCCCCAACAATTCACGTTGAATGGCGCCGCTGCGGCTTTCCATCTCTTCGGCAATGACTGCCTGTTCCACTTGCAATTCTTTCAAGATAACTTTCACGGTTTCGATAAAACGCGGGATATTGGCAGCAAGCGCCAAATCCACAGCTTCCCGTTCACGGGGAATGGGAAGGCCGGAATCACAGACGACCAGTTTGTCGGAATGCCCCATTCCGGCGATGATTCGCGAAAGCTGGGAATTCAAAATGCCGGTTTTCTTCATGTCATGCCTGGCCTTTCTTGCGCTCTGCAGCGCAGGCAGCGTGCCTGCCGCCGCGCAGACCGGCAGGACGCGCTGCGATCGTTTGTCCAGCGCAGACTGGCAGACTGCGCTACGGTAAATATTCTATCAGTTCGATATCCATGCCGTCAGGGTCGCTGAAAAATGCAATGCGCACGGTCTCCTGAACCGTCGTCGGCGGAATGCGAAAGGGCACTCCGGCTTGCGCCAATCGTTGGTGCTCCTCATCCACGCTCTCAACGAGCAAACAAATGTGCTTGTATCCCAACACTTCATTGACATGCGAGAGCGCCTCGCCGCGGATTTCGGGGACGCCGAAAAGTTCGAGAATGGTGTCGCCCAAGCGCAAAAAGACGATGCGGAGCCTGGATTCAGGAAACCACATTTCGTGATCAATCGTGAAGCCGAGAAGGTGAGTATAGAAATCAATCGACCTTGCAAGATTCCGCACGGTAATGGTGGTGTGGTCGATGCGCTTGATCATATTTTCGTAGTGATGCCTTCAGGCATTCTCCTTAATGAGTTACGTCTTGCCCCTGAAGGGGCTACTGCACTCGAAACTTCTGCAACTCCTTCATCGTCGGCATGGAGCTTTGGGCGCCCATCTTCGTCACTGAAAAGGCCGCGACCGCATTGGCAAAGCGGATGGCTTCATTTGTGCTTCCGCCCTTCGCCAACCAAAAAGCCAGCGCGCCGTTGAACGCATCGCCGGCGGCGGTGGTGTCAACCGCTTTCACCTTGCGCGCCGGAAAGATTTTTGCGCTCTCGGCATTGACCAAAAGACAGCCTTTCGCACCCAGCGTGATAATGACGTTTTTGACGCCGAGGTTGAGCAGGCGCTTCGCCGCCTTCTGCGCCGAGGCAACATTTTTCACCGGCATGCCGGTCAAGATTTCGGTTTCAGTTTCATTGGGCGTCAAGTAATCAACCATCTGCAAAAGCGACTTGGGCAATTTCCGCGCGGGCGCGGGATTCAAAATGACGGTGACGCCATGTGCTTTGGCCAGGCGGGCCGACTGGGTTACAGTCGCGATGGGAATTTCCAATTGCAAAAGAACAATTTTGCTTTTGGCAAAGACGAAGCGCTTGTTGTCAAGGTCGGCGGGAGTCAGTTTCATGTTGCTGCCGGAAACCACGACGATTTCATTTTGACCGCGGGCATCGACCGTGATGAGCGCGATGCCGGTTGGAGCGACCGGATCGACGAGAAGGTGCTGCAAGCGCACGCCGTCATTTTTCATGCTCTGCAGCAGCTTGGCGCGAAATACATCATTGCCCATTTTGCCGATAAAGTGAACGCGGCCCCCGAGCTTCGCACAGCACACGGCTTGATTCGCACCTTTGCCGCCGGGAAACATGGCGAATTGGTTGCCGAAGACGGTTTCACCGGGTTGCGGCGGGCGTTTTGTGACCACGACCATATCCATATTCGCGCTGCCGACGACGAGAATGCCGTTGCGTAACATTTCGCGCTCCATTCTGTTTTCGGTCTGCAGGTTTGTCGGTTGTTGCGTGCGCCGAACTAATGCTTAAGTAGCCACCGAGCAACCGACTAACCCGCCAACTGTAGCTCATATCGCTGCTCATGCACCAACCTCGGCGTCGAGAAAATGCCCGAGGGTTTTTGTACGGCCTCAAGCAAGTTTATTAGCGTGTTCGTAACTTTCAGTTCGAGCATGTTCTTGCCCGTTCTGATCAAATCGGTTACATCGACGCTATACGGATGCCACGGCACGACTTGGCCCTTGCTTTCGTTGATGCTCACTTCCAGCACGTCATCGCCGCAGTCGACTTCGAGAAACAATTTGCCGCCGGTGTACTTTGCCGGCACGTTGATTTCGGTGCGATAGATGCCGGTGCCGGAGTAGAACGGATAACCCTGTTTCGTCCAATCACCAATTTTTATCGTACGATTCCTTTCGACGATGGTGTAACGATCGGCCGCTTGTTCTAATGCGAAATCGCCGACGAGTTTGAGCAAATCGAGAATACCATCTGTGCGGCGGGTGACCACTAGCGTTATTGCAACCACATTACGGCCTGGACGGACATAGGAATGAATATCGATCTCCTTAATTTCTGCATCGAGCTTGCTGCGCTTGCCCTTGTCCTTGACCTCCTGGCCATTGATAAAAAGTTGATAGTTGCGGCCGCTGAAGCCGTCGATCAGCACGCGCAAGTTTGGCGGCTGTGCCACCATATCGAATACGGTGCGATACCATAGTGTGATGGGATAAGTCGCTTGATCGCGCTCCTGCGGGAGTTGCATTTCCCACGCGCCGTTGGTGACGTTGAGCCAGTCGGTGTCATCACAATCGAACTTATGAAAACCCCGCTCGAATCCCGCGCCGTCGTCCATTGTCATTTTCCATTTGGCGAGGAGCAGCGCGTTATCCCCTTCCAACTCAAATGAAAATTCTTTGCCGAGAGAAAGCGGTCGCAAGGGACGTTTGCCGTTGACAACGACGCGCTTCACGCCTTTGTCCGTGGCGATTTTCGCAAACACTTCTTCTGAGGCTTCGGCGCTGTGGCCGACAAGAGTATTGCCATCGAAGCTGGCGACGTTCAAATTGCTTGCGGTGGTGAACGGCTTTTTCAATTCGCCCTTCAAGACCACGAGGTGAGACTCACTCGCGGCGAAATCGAGATGAATGGCCAAACGCCCGTTTTTGACTCGGCAAAGGTGAATCGGCGTGATGTCGCCGGTGTTGGGATTCCACCGCTCCGGCTGGGCAATTTGCTCGAAAGTGATTTCAACGGCGTGTTTGTCTTGCGTGCCGGTGTTGACGAAGAAATAAGCGTCGTGACCGTCTTTGATGCGGTGCAGATAAAAAACCCCTTCCTCGCTAATCGTGACATCCGGCACAGCGCATTGATTGAGCACGCGTTTGAGTGCTCGCTTGGCGTTGGCTTGATGCAGGCCTTTGCCTGCGATTACGAAAACACTGCCCTTGCTGTTCCGGTGCGTGATATGCACTTTTGCCTTGCCGCCGTTTTGAAAATCATCAAGCAATTTCACCGGATTCACCCCAAAGAGATTCCTGACCTCTCGCGCAGCGTCATTTCGCTCGGTCTCCAAAAACTCGACGGGCAACAAAGTATCTGCAATGACGCTGCCGCCGCTCTTGACAAATTTCTGCATTGCTTCGAATGTCGATCTTTTGATATGCGTCACCGGCGGCAGAATGAAGATCGAATATTCCTCGTCGCGAATTTTGATTTGACCATTCGCAATCGTGGCATCGGCCAGCACATCTTCATCGACATAATCAAAATCATAATGCAGCCGCAGCAGTGTGTCGGTCAAATAGTTGAAATCGAACTCGATGACGTTGCCAATGTCAGTACGCTTCTGCGGAACGTAGTTGGCCCAGATGCTGCTCAACGGGTAGAGCACGAGTACTCTCGCGACATGGCGGCCGCCGGAAAGAATGTGGCTCAGTCGCGCGGCATAATTCGTAAATTGGTCGTAATACTTCCACCAGGTGTGATGATAGAATTGCGACGGCGGCCAATCGCGCTTGCGCTCGCCTTCGATGGAGTAATGATAGCCGTGATTGTTGAAGAGATTCACGCCGAGCACGTATTCCCAGTTTGTCATCCACTTCATGCGCTCCAGTGTGCAATCCCAATACGTGCCGCCCATGGATTCGCACAACACGCGCGTGCTGCCGAAATGATGCGCGGCGGAGCTGCCGATTTTCATGGCAACATGCTGATCCGGCTCTTTCTCGGTGCCGATCTTCGGATAGAGATGATCGACGCCGATGATGTGCATGTGGCGAAGGTATTTGAAGAGATTGCCTTCGCAGCGCGCGTGCATGCGCAGCCATTCTTCAAACAGCAGATGGCCGGTGAACAGCACGCCGTTGGCTTCACACCAATCGTGCAGGCGTTTGTAATACGTTTCGGCATATTGCTCGGTCAGCGTGCGCCAGAAGTCGTAGCGAATTTGCGCGGTTTTTTCACCCATGTTGGTGTAAAGCGCAGGGAGAAAGGGCCGTAAATCATAACCGCGGCGCTCGCGGAAGATCTTGAACATTTGCTTCGACCACGGCACGACGTAATTGTCGATGCCGACGTGATAGTAGTGCATCGCCGGCTCGTCAGTGTAAAAGCCGGGCACAATCGTGCCGAAATCTTTGCCGACCGCGGCTTTGTAGCGTTCGTGCGTAAGCTCAATGAACCTCTCGGTGGCTTCCGGATCGAGCGTGTCAATGTAATACGGCACTTCCTTTTCGAGAAAATAGAGCAGGCGCCATTTGCCCGGCGGCGCCTCCCACGGAATGACGCGTTCAAAAGAGAGATTGGGCGTGAGGTCGAAGAGATTTTTGATTTCGGTTTGATATTCTGCTTCGGTGCAGCCAAAGGCGGCAATCGGATGCGAGTTGCCGGTGTTCACGTAACGATTGTCGGTGGCTTCGAGAAAGGTGAAGAGCGGGCCGTCAACGTTGAGGGCAACCAATTCCAAATAGCGCTGAGTGAGATGCGGATGTTTCTTCAAGACGTTGCGTTCCGCGGTGCCGCTCGGCCAGTTCATTTCATCATAAACCCAAGTGTCGATGCCGATTTCTTTGGCTTTTTCAACCGCAAATTTCACGCGCGCGAACCATTCCTCCGAAACATAGGGCACTTTGAGTCCAAAGCGGCCATGAATGAAAATGCCGGGAATGCCTTTGCTATGATATTCGCGCATCTGCCATTCCATTTCCTGCAGATCCAGCTCGCCGTTCCAAAACCAAAATGGCAGAATGCCCAATTCACGCGGAGGGGTTTTGAAGTTTGTTGGAGTGAGTGGAACGCCAGTGAGAAGTGTGGGAGAGAACGACATAATCCTTCCTCTCTGAGTTGGTCGTGGCTCCTGCAAGAGCCGTGCGCGTGGGATGCGACGGCGTCAGGCAAATCCCTGGAAGTTTGCCAGGCCGGCAACAGCTCGCGGGGGCATGGCAGAAGCAGTGCGAAACAGGCTCCTCTTTCTACCAAGCCCGGTGGAGGCTTGGACAGTTGCGCTCCCGCGGATGTCAAGAGGAACCGTCAAAAAGCAAACAAGGCCGTAAGGCGATGGGGCGAGTCCAGAAAATCATAGTCGACATAAGCGTAGTCCAGGCGCATTTTGACATTGGAAATATGCCGGCTCAATCCGAAACCGAATGACCACTTGCCTTCATCATAGTTGATGCGGTAGCCGCCACGCAATGCGATGAGATTATACAGCACATACTCCGTGCCCACGTGCAGCCGCTCGGCATAGTCGTTGGAATGAACCGCATCCATATTGAGGGCAAGCCGGTAGCGTTCGGGACTGCCGCCCAGGAAAAGCTGTTCGCCACCCAGCAGATCGATCGACCAGCCGACGCGAAACAGGAGCGGCAACTCGTATCTCTGCTGTTCTGCTCCGCCGGTGTCCAGCCAACGGGCCTGCTTGGAAAAATTTTGCGCACTCATGGCCAGTCGAATGCCACGCCAGCCGGTGTTGTAATAAGTGCCGACATCAAAGCCCCACAGCGAACTGGCGTAGATATGAAGCTCTTCGCGCAGATATTTCGCGTTCACGCCGATGGAGAGCTTGTCGGTGAAGGCGCGCGCGAAAGCGCAGCCGAGCGCCAGGTCATTGCCGCCGAAGGAGTTTCCCGTGCGCGTGTCAACTCCGCCGGTGGGACTGGTGACCAGGGCTTCCTGCAGAGTGCCGTAGTCCAGCGTGGCGTAATGCAGCGCGATAACGCCCAGCCCGCCGGCACGAAAACCCACCGCGCCTGCCATGACGTTCAAATCCGCAAACCAGCGGGTGTAGTTGAAACCGGCTTCCACGCCCTTGATGCCGGTGACGGCCGCCGGATTCCAAAACACGGCGTTGACGTCCTGCATGTTGGCGATGCCGGCCTCGCCAAGAGCTGCGGCGCGCGCGCCCATGCCGATCTTAAGGAATTGAAACGTGGTGCGGCCGGCTTTGTTGAAGTCTTGCGCTGCGCTGCTCAGCGCGCAGAGCAAAACCATTATTGCAGCGAGAGTGAGTTTTTTCAATTTCTCATACCTCGTTCATTTCGTAGTCCCCGCCTTGTGCGGGCGGATTTGCTGCGACGTTGTTTGCCTCAATCAAATCGGACTCATTATTTCAATTGCGCCAAATTGTACTCGCAACAGGGCCCCACGCGGGGCAGGGCTACGTCTACCGGATGATCATGAGCTTGCCTTTCGCCTTCGTGCCGCCAAGCGAATCCGGTGTATCCGATTGCACGACGTAGATGTAAAGTCCGGGAGCGACTAACAGGCCGGAATCGGAGCGTTGATCCCAGGCAATGCTGCCGAAGAGATTGCCCAATTCATCCGGACCATGCTTGAGTGTTTTGATGAGATCACCGGAGACGCTGAAGATCTTGATGGTGGCGCGTTCCGGCAGATTACGGAATTCGATCTTGCGTGGCGTCGGCTCGCCGAAGCTGCGGTTGGGATCGCCTTCCACATAAGGGTTCGGCGCGACAAACACATCCCAGCCCTTCTCTTCCAGATTGATGGGGCCGGGGCGCGCGCCGATGAGTGCCGTGCGATTGTTGTCGTCGCTGGCCAATTCTCCCAGCCTTTCGACGCGTGCGCCATTGGCAGAAGTCCAGGGCTTGGGATTGCTGTTGTAGACTTGCACGTAATAGTAGAACTCGAACCCGAATTGCAGATCGCGATCGATGTACTCATATCGATTGAGATCAGGGCGCCAATACTGATCGAATTCGGCACGCGGAATGTCGGCGAGCAAATCCCAAATGCCGCGCTTGTCATTCCCGCGATAAATGCGATAGCCGCTCACCTCCGTCGCGCCGTCGAAGAACACTGCGCCAGAGCCGTCAGTGATTTCGGTTTCTTCGGCAAGTTTATCCCATTGCACCGCGATCAAAGCCGTGTCGGAGCCGGTCGAGACATTGGCGGCGCGGCAGTTCGGTGCGGGCGGCGCCTCCGGCACATCGGCAGCCAGGTCGATGCCGTTCACTTTGGCACCCAGGCCCCACCTGGCAGCACGGCGTGCCGCTTCCGCGTTGCGCCGAATTGCCGCAATGGAGCTGTCCGGATACCAGTGATTGGGATCGCCCAGATAGACTTGTTTCAAATCCATCACGCCGGCAACTTCGGCGACGATGAGCCGCACGGAGTCACCGGGCGCAAGCTTGTACGGCCCGAAGGAGCTGGTATACCAGCAATACAAATTGCCGTTGGTTGGCGGCAGAAAATCATGACGGGCATACTCGTAGATCTCATTCCTGCTGAAAGTGGACAAACCAAAGCCCTCGAAGTCCACTGTCTTGCCTCTGAACTTGTGCATCTCATCGCTGTAGACATTGAAGAAATTCGGATCCGCATCAAACGGATCGGGATTGGCGCCGGGTGGCGGCGTGCGATAGAGAAACACAAAGCCGAAGCAGGCCGGGTCTTGCAGCTCGGGCAGCGAGGCGCCGGGCTTGGTCAGCAACTGCTGCCAGTTCGGTCTTTTCACATACGTGTCGTTCGGCGCCGGCTCGCGGCCGCCGTTGTAGTCCCGGCTGTAATACAGTGTTCCCTTGCCGTCCGCGGTGCGGTTCTCGACGGCATAGTAATCATTGTAACCATGCTTGGGATGCCAGCCGAAACCGCCGGCTGGCGCCGCGGATTCAAGAAAGGAGGATTGATTCCAATGAAAATTGATCCAGCCTTTGGTGGAGACTTGAATGCCGCTGTGAAAAACGATCCACACCTCGTTCAAGGATTGATCGAGATGAACGGTCTTGTTGATGGCGGGGACGGCGATGTCGCCGGTGTTGGTGAAGACGAAATCATAGATGATGAAATCATGATAGCCGGGATAACTCCACGCCATGGAGCGCTGCTTCACGGTAATGCCGGTCACGGTGTGGAACCACGAGTAATTCATCTCTTCGGGCAAGAGCGGGTTGAAATCGGGCGCGCCATTAAAATTCGAGGTCTTCACCCACGGCGCGATGTTCGAGAGCACGCCTTCCTCGCCGGTTGCCAGCGAAGAGTGGTAGATCACAAAATCCTTCGGCTCAAAATGGTAATCCGGCGGCACCGGCGTCATGGCGTCTTTGGCGATAATCCACGGGCCGGTGCGAAAGTTGTGGAAGTTGGGATCGATGATCAGCTCGCTGTTGGCGTCTTCCTCGCGCCGTGGATAGGTGAACCCGGAAAAGCCGGGATAGAAACCGATGCCCGTACGCTGATTGTAATCCCATGCGCCGGGATGGCCGATGAAGCCCCAGTTAAAAAGCGTCTCCCACAATTTGCCGCGAGTGTGCGTGGCCATGTTTTGCTGCGCCCAGGCCGGCACGCTGAAAAGCACGATGATCACACCAAGACGCAGCAAAACGCGAAAACGCCCGCACAGAGGAGGAGGCGCAAAGGGTCGCAAAAAAAATTTGCTCGCGCATGCTTTGCGTCGCTGCGGCTGGGCGTGAGATTCCTGGCGTTGTGGAAATGTTGACATGGGGTTCTTTCCTGCTACTTGACCTGCCTGACACAACATAATTGACGCCTCAAAATCTGATCGCAGCCCCGAAAATCACCATGCGTGGAAGATTACGATATTGCAGCACGTCGGGGAACGGACCGCCGTTGGGAGATTTTTCCGGAAACACTTCGAAACCGGAATTGATGAAGCGCGCCTTGTCTTCCGGTTGCGCATCGCTCACGGTCTGCAAGTCCACCCACTTGTCGTTGAAGACGTTACGAATTTCCACAAACACCGTGGGCAGCAGCGGTTTGATATCAAGCTCTTTGCGCAGACGCAAATCAGCGTTCTTGTCCGCCGGGCGAATGAACGCTTTGCCGCCTTCAACGAAATTGTGGCTGGCAATCTGTTTGTGCGGATAGTAGACTTGATAATCCAGCGCCAGCTCGATCTTGGAAAGAAGCCCGCGCAGCGGCGCGAATTTTTCCGGGGTCGCGAGCGTGAGGCCGAATTTCAAGCGCGGCGGATCATAGAGAATGGCGTCGCCAATGCCCTTGGTGGGATCGATGCCGGTTTGAATATCCGAGCCGGGCGCGGCAATGACGTCGGGATCTCCGGAGCGACCGAAGATGCCGGTGGTCCACGTGTAATTCAAATAGCCGCCCCAATATCCCGCCAGCGGTTTGCGGACCTGGAGCTCGAGGCCTTTGGCGTCCGCATAGTCGGAATTGCCGGTGGTCAGATAAGAAGTGCCGTCGGCCATGAACACCTGCACGGTGCGCACGGAGTTGCGATAGTCTTTGTAGAACGCGGTCACGTCCGTAACCAGGCCGCCGAAGTTGCGCTCGACGCCCACCTCATAGGCCACGGCCTTCTGCGGCTTCAGCTTGCGATTGCCGAGATTGTACGGCAGGGAGTCACCGAAGGCGGGATAGGTCAGATAGGTATTCAAAATGCCGGTGACCTCTCCGCCTTCGCCGCCGTAGCCCTCACCATAATTGCCGAAAGTGGCGCGCTGAAAGAAATGCCCATAGGAAAAGTGCAGCACGGCTCTTTCCGAAATCGGATGCGAAATGCCGAGGCGCGGCGAAAGCTGTCCGGAAATCCTGGTCGGTTCGGTTCGGGGATTCGGTTCGCGGTTTTCCCGTGCGGCGGCCACCAAATCGAACGGATCGAACGGATCGAGATAGACCACGTCGTTCGGGTTATAGAAGTCATAGCGCAGCCCGAGATTCATGATCAAGCCTTCGAATTCGAGCTTGTTTTGAAAATAGAGGTTGCCTTCGTAAGGATGATAGACTGCGCGCTCGATCACGCTGTAGGTTCGCGCCTCTTGAAAACGATTCAACGAGTAATAAGTGAAATCGCCGCCGGATTTGATCTGCCAGTTCTTGTTGAGCTGGCTGAGGTAATCTCCCGAAAAGGTGAGATCCGCGTCCCGGTCGCGGCCGCGATAATAGTAGCCGGTGGTGTGCAGGCCGATCAGGTTGCTGTTGCCGCCGGGAATCGCATTGCCGTTCGCATCGACCGCGCGCAGCCGGTCGGTTTGCGGGGCACCGGTTTCCCAGCCCGCTTCATCATTGGGAAACGTCGACTGGCTGCGGTAGGTGAAGCTGCGGCTCAAGTAGGCTTCATAGAAGGAATTCTTGCTGAGCGTGTGAGTGAGTTTGAGCGTTTGGCCGTTGATGCGATACTTCGGATAGCCCGGGTAATCGACATAGGCATACTTGTTTTCCGGCGAAACCCAGCCCGGGCCCATGGCTTCCATGCCCCAATTCGTGTTCGCGGAGCCGGCAAAGGAAGAGAACATCAGTTTCATGTTGGGGCGCAGTTGGAAAGTGACCTTTGCCGTGGCATCGATCCACGATCCCATCTTGCGGTAACTGTTTCCCGTGATGGGCGGTGCGGTGCGGTATCTGCCCGAAACGAAGAAAAACAGATTCCGCACCGGCAACGGCCCGCCGAGCGAGAGCTCGCCTTGCAAACCGCTGCGTTCGGTGTAATCCGTCAACGGCTGGTGCGTGCGCATGTAATCTTCGTAAGCCTGTTCCGGCGTCCAACTCGCGCGCGGATCATTGCCGGCAACGCCATTGGGATCGACCCATTGATCGGGATGATCGATCCACCATTGCAAATGGCGCGCATGCGAGTTTTCCCAATAGCGCGTGGTGGAGTAATCATAGAGCGCCGTGCCCCAATGATGCTTGCCCGGGGGCGTCCAGCGCAACTCACTGTAGCCTTCCAGCCGCGGCGAGCCTTCTTTGGTTATGATGTTGAACACGCCCGATTGCGCCTCGCCGTATTCGGCATTGAACCCGCCGGTGATGACTTCCAGTTCGCGAATGGCGCTGAGATTGATACCGGTATAGGGCTGAAAGTCCAGCGGATTGCGCGCGCGCATGCCGTCAATGATGAACGCGACTTGATCGAGCGTGCCGCGGCGCACGGTCAACTCGCCGCCGACATTGTCGATGCCGGGCAAAGTGGTGAGAATTTGTGTGAGCTGGCTGGCCGGCCGTGCGGCGATCTCCTGCGCCTGCACAAAATGCCGGGTCGAAGTTTCATCGCGTTCAACCAGTGGCCGCTCTGCGAGGACGGTCACCGTCTCCCCCATTTCAATGACGGTTTCCTCAATGCGAAAATCGACGCGCGTGGTACGATCGACACTGACGGTCACACCGGTTTTGGTCAGGCTTTTGTAGCCGATCATGGAAGCAGTCAGGCTGTAATTGCCGGGCGGCACATTGATAATGAAGTAATCTCCCGCGAGGTCGGTGGCGGCGCCCAGAGTCGTGCCGGCGAGAAGAACACTGGCACCGGGCAAAGGCGCTTGCGTTTTGGCCTCGGTCACCTTTCCGACGATTTTGCCCGTCGTGCCCGCAATGCTTTGGGGGGGATGAAAAGCAGCCGGCAACGACAAGATGATCGCCGCTGCAAGTACTTTTTTCAAGCGCATGACAAGACCCTCGCGATGATGATCATTCGAGGTGAATTCTGAACAATAAGAACCAAAACAGAAAGCAAAGTTATTGCCGGCAAGATGATTTAAAGAGTAGTTTTGCCGGCAATCATTTTGTCTTATGAATCTTTTTGTGAATCGAGGCAGACTGGCGGCCTGTGTTACAAGGTGATTACGGATTTCACAAAGCCGCTGGGCTTTTCTTTGGCCGCCGTGAACGCATTTTCGATCTTCTCCAGCGGAAACTTGTGCGTGATCAAAGGTGCCATGTCGATCTTGCCGGCGTTCAGTAAATCCATGCCGATGCGCGCGCCGCGCAGGATGGTCTCCAGATCGCGAAAATGCGCATTGACGATCGCAAAAGCCATCCAATTCCAAAAACCCAGGTCTTTGATCACGCGCGGGCCGGGATGATAGCCGAAGATAACCAATTTGCCTTCCATGCGGCAGAGGTCGGCGGCGAGATCCAGGGTACCCTGTACGCCGCCCGCCTCGAAAGCAACGTCCACGCCCCTGCCCTGCGTGAGTTCCCGCACTCGTTGCGCCGGATCTTCCCGGACCGGGTTGATGATCACGTCGGCGCCCAGGCGCTTTGCCAGTTCGAGCATGTCATCGCGCCGGTCGATGGCGATGAGTTGACGGAGGCCGCACAATTTCACTTCTTGCAGGAGAATGAGACCCATGAAGCCGGTGCCGACCAGGGCGACTGTATCGCCGAGCTGGACGTTTGCCTTCAATACGCCATTGGTGGCGCAGGCAATCGGCTCGGCCAGCGCCTGGTCGAAGGCAAGCGCGTGTGCGATCGGAAACATGCGTTCCGGCTTCACGGCGACTTGTTCGGCATACCCTCTGCCATCAACCCACACGGATACGCGGTCTCCGGGTTTGAATCCTTTCACTGCCGCACCGACTGCCAGCACTTCACCGGACACTTCGTGCCCGATGTGACGGGGATACTCCAAGCCCTCGGCTTTGACCTCCCATTGATGGATTTCCGAATGGCAGACGCCGCAGGCGCGCACGCGAATGAGGCACTCATCCTTTGACATGGTTGGCGACGGGCATTCTTCTATTCGAAAATCATGCGGGCCGTGGAGGGAGGCGAGGCGCATGGTTGGTCCTTTTTCAGTAATCAGCAACCAGTGATGAGTAATCAGTAATCAGTGATCAGTCTGGAGAATCCGCAACTGATCACTGATCACTGGAAACTGCTCACGGAACACCGGCCTTATCGCATCAAGACCATTCGCTTGGTTTGCGAGGCGCCGCCGGCTTCAAGCCGGTAGAAATAGACACCGCTGGTCAAGGCACCGGCGTTCCAATTGACCTCATACGTCCCAACAGCAAAGGGCCTGGCATTGAGCAGGGTCGCCACCAGTTGGCCGAGGCTGTTGTAGACTCTCAGCGTCACCGGCACATTCTTCGTGACGTCGAATCTGATCGTGGTGGAGGGATTGAACGGATTCGGATAGTTTTGCCGCAGGGCAAAACGCACGGGAACGCCATTGCCGTTTTCTCCCGACTCGACCGCGGTGCCGGCCTCGATGACGAACTGCAACAGCGCCCAATACTCTGAAGTACGGAGATTGTGGAAGCCGGGATCATTGTCCCCGATCGGCGGCGGCACGGCAAACGGATCATCCGGCACGCTCGGCTGCCAGGTGTAATAGGCATAGGCATCGCCGTCCGCGTCGCAAGCCTTGCTCGAGCCGGCGCTGCCGCCGAGATTGAAGCCAATCGCAGTCTGCAGCTTGATGTTGGGATTGTAGATTGCCAGCTCGATATCCCACACGCCGGTGGCGGGATCAATGAAGGTGGCCCAACGCGCAATGTCGGCGGCATTGTAAACGAAGGAGGAATCCAGTGCCGAATTGTAGGAAGGCAAGCTGTCATTGAGCGTGATCTGCTCGCCCAGAATCAGAAAATGATAGGGACCTTCCGGCGCCGTCCACACGTTGCCATCATACTGATCTCCCAATTCCTCATCGCCCAGCCGGTTCGACAGGCTGAGGAAAAGCTGGTCGCCACACCACTGCCCGTAGGGAGAGCCGCGCGTCCGGCCCCGCCAGAACAAATCCGTCGAGTCATTGACCACCTCGTCAATGTGCACGAACACATACAAGGTGTCGTCTTTCCACAGCATGCGAGCGTAAAGCTGTTCATAATCCGGCGCGGTCAGACTCTCACGGCCGTAGTAATTGGCCCAGATTTCGTAGCTGGTTGCGGTGACCAAATCGGCGCGGCCGGCAGTCTGCCATTCCGGTTCGTTCATCTTGCCGTCAATTGTGATTGCCGCAGGGTCCACCTTCGGAATTGCGACGACTCTGCGGGTGTAGTCCTGCCCAAAGCTGGAGGAGGCGGCGCTCAGCAGGAAGAGCCCGAAAACCAGGAGTGAAGCAAGTTTTTTCATCTCTCTGCTCCTTGCGTTTTGTGTAGTGACCCAGCCGGCCCGACTGGTGCATGGTAAATTGCCAAGCCGGCGCTCCGGCTTGCGGCGGCGACCCAGTCGGCTCGACTGGCAGGCACATCGTTTTCCAGGCCCGCGGCCTGGGTTGCATTCTTAATTCTCCACCTCCCTTCAAAACTTGTTCTGCACGGTCACGATGGGCACGAGGGCTTTCACATCATATTTTCCAGGCGAATTGGAATTCTCGGCGGCCGCAATCGCCGCCGTGACGCCGAGGGTGTAGGCCAGGGCAGCATCGATCGCGAAGTTGCCGTCCTGATAACCAATTCCCAACGAGAGTGAGTGCGCGTCAACGCTTGGGAAAAGCATGCTGTAGGATTCCGCCGAATTGGGACTCTGGCTGTAACGATAGCCGGCGCGATAGGCCAGACCCTGCGGTGGCGCATACTCGAATCCGAATCCCAAATCCATGCTGTTCGCAAAAGCCAGCGGGAAGCTGCTGCCGCGCAAACCGGTCACGCCATCCACTTCCGTAAGCCGGGATTGCCATCTGCTGTCGTTGAATTGGAAATCAAAATTATTCCGTGTATTTGCCCACAAACTGTAAGCTGCGTCCAGATTCAGCTCCCAGGATTTGCCCAACTGATAGACCAGCCCCGCCCCCCAGACCCAGGGCATCTCAAAATCTCCCGAAAGATCGACGCGCGTTGCGGCGCCATCCAAGTCCGCCAGCATTCGGCTGGTGGCCTCGCCACTGAGCGCGGCCTTATAGGCGCTGCGTACCGTGCCTCCGAGGCGCACTTTCTCCGACAGCGTGGCGAGCAGGCCAAGTTGAACGCCGGAGGTCCAGGCGTCTTGCTCGTATTCAAATTGATAAGCGGCTTCCCCGCGGTTTTGATACCATTCCTGGTTGGCAAGGGGAAACGCGGTGTGCTGGCGCAGATGATAAGCGCTCGCCGTCACGCCCAAGGCAAAGCGCCCGAATCGCCAGGCCAGCGCCGGTGATATCGCCTCGATTTGAATCCGGTTGAACATGTCGAAGGCGGCGAGCGTAGTGCTGACGCCCTTGGTGAAAACCAGGGCAAAAGGCCAGTTGACTTGGTAATCCGCGGGCCGGGAAAAAGTGAGCGCTGCGCTGAACCGGGGCGCGAGCGTCCAATATACTCCGGCGGAAAAATTGAAGTTGTGCTCGCGATAGGAACGAAAGCGATCCTGTGGCGAGCGCTCGTAGGCAAATTGTCCGTACCAATCTCCAATCGTGAGCTCCAGCGCACGGCCAGGCAGATAAACAAGTCCTGCCGGGTTGAGGAGGGCGGTGGCGGAGCCAACAGTTCCGGCGAGATAAAGTCCGTTGCGCGCAAGGGCGCGATTGCCGGCGGTGAGCCCGAATCCCTGCGAAAAGAGGGTCGGGGAGGACAGCATGATGCTGAGCAGCGCGAGCAAAAGATGAACGCTTCTTATTCTCATTGTCGACTCCGTTACAGACCAGCGGCCGGTATGACCAGCGCAATCCCGGCAGCCCGACCGGATTCTCTCAACTAGTCGCTGGCCGGTGTCACCACGTGCGAAAGGTTGCGTGAGCGTAGAAATTCGTCGAGTTCAGCCGGCGGCGGCCATCCCAGTCTTTGTTGGCGATCCAAACATAGTAATCCTTGTTGCGCTCCAATCCCCGTGCGGGATATTCGGCAAAGACGTGGGTCGTAGAAATCGGCTGACCCATCGTGACGGGGGCGCGGATCACATTCTTTTTGCCATACACCGGCTGCCCTCCGCTGGATTCTTCAGACCAGACTTCCCAAAGATTGCCGGTCACTTGATACTGCTGGGCATTCACCAAGCCCAGCGCCGCCATCAACGTGTCAGTGACTCCGCTCTGGATAATCTGCCATGTGATGATGGGATTGTTACTGTCACGCGATTGCCTGACGTTGATCACGCCAAGCCGGCCGGTGGGTTTGACCTCTTTCACGTTCACGAAAACGTCAATGGTGTCACCCTTCTGAGTGTGGCTGAGGGGATGGATGAAAACGGTATCGCCGCGCGTTTCCACCGGCGCGGCGGCCGCGCCAGTATTCACGCGCAACTGTTTGTTGGCACTGCTTGATAGCGATTTCCAGGCCTCCTCTTTGAGAACCCAGAAGGTGTAGCCAAGATCTTCTTCCAGTTGGTCAAGGCGCTTGCCGCCATACTGAGCGGTCAGATCCTGCGCACCTGTGGGAACCTGGCCATATGTCACGGGATAATGAATATTATTGTCACCGGCGTGAATCAGCCAGACCAGGGTGGAATCCAGCGCCGCGACTGGACCGCGATTGATGCCAAGCGCCGTCACATAGCCGCCCAACCACGTCAGCTTTGGCGTTAGGGTGCCGCCCTCAACCGCAATGTCCGACATCACCGGCTGCCCGGCATAAGGCGCGAGCGGAGACTCATCGTCACCGCAAGCAAGCGCCAGGGCAAGGATTCCTGCGATGACCAAACTTCGGTATTGCCCTCGCGGCAATCGGGCCCATCCGATCATGGCACTTACCTCACTTGTAAAAAAATGTCAGACAGCCACGCAGGCAGCCGCCTGCACGTGCTTCAGTACCGCGCACGGATTAGAGTCGTTTGATCAACCGCCGCCAATCGGTATTGTGCACCTCCCCCTCCTTGCTCGAATGCAGCAATACAAAACGGCCGTTGGACTGCAAATCCGCGAACGCAAAATCGTAGCGCCGCTCCTTTGAGTAGATCCAAATCTCGTAGGGCACGGTTTCGGCCTCGGCGTGATGGCGATCGATATCATCCGGCGGGCCGTATTGTATCAACACGCGGCCGCGATCGCTGGCCCAGCCCGCTTCCGTGCTCCAGCCAAAGTGTTCGTTGGCGTAATGATAACGCTGCTGCACCTGCTCGAGATATTCGTTTGGCTCCGTCGCCGGCGTGGGGTCGCGATCACGCCAAAAATTGATGAGAAATTGCGCCTGGCCGGTGGCGCTCAGGCGTTGATAGAACTGGTACTCCTCCGGCGTGGCGCAGTATTTCAGCAGCCGGCCCGCTTGTTGGGATTGCTCCGGCGTCAAGCTCGGGCCGCTGAGATAGTCCATTTGAATGACTTCGAAGGCCCGCGCAAGCTCTACCACCTCTCCGTGCGGGGAATCGGCGATGCGTGCCGACAATTCGTAGATGCCGGATGGCACGGTGGAGACCTCCACCCCATGCACCACGCCGGCGGTGGTACCGGGTTTTCGAATGGCGATCGGGGGAAACGTTTTGACCGCTGCTCCGCTTTGATCATGGATCGAATAAAGTGCCGCCAACTGACCTGCGCCAGCCTGCGGAAGGTTGTACAACTCATAGTAGAAGTAGAGCACGGGATTCAATACCCCATACCGCCGCGCGGGATTGGGAACGATCGTGCGCCGGTTCTTCACAAAACGCGCGTTGGTTTCGCCCGACGCAGCACTCACGGCAAACTCGATTTGGCTCGCCTCAAACTTCTCACTCGTCATGGCCGGAGCATCAAAGGTGAAGAAAACCCGGCCTTGGTTGGAACCATGCAAATCCGCCACCGTCAATGCCAGGTCGTAGCGGCCGGGAGCAAGCGCTTCAGCCCATTGGTCATAAATGGCAAGCGCACTGACGCCAGCCGAATCATGAACGATCTCTGCCTCCGTGGTCCATTCGCGCCGGCGCTTTTCGTTTCGGCGCTCGTCCTGCAGCAACGCGGAATTGTGGAAGATCGCAACTTGCTTTCCGTCTTTGGTCACGTGGCGCAACTGATCGGCATACAGCATTTGGTAGAATTCCACATAGGTCTTGCCCTGGGATCCCCGAAAGCTCGCATGATCCACATAGAAACGAATCGCGCCGGTTGAAACCGCGGGCACGTCTTGCGCGAGCAGCGCTCTGGCAGGCATGGCGATCAACAGCGCGAGGGGGAGTCGTATTCCGAGCCGTGCTTTCATCGGTAATCCAGTTTGCCGGACTGGCGGCATTGGCAGACGTGCAGCCGGCGTTACTCTTTCAGACCGCTGAGGGTGATGCCCTGGATGAAGTACTTTTGCGCGAAGAAGAAGATCAAAAGTATCGGAATCGTAGCGGTAACCGAAGCGGCCATGAGCTTGTCCCATTCCGTAGTGTAGCGGTCGCGAAAAACCGCCAGACCCAATTGCACCGTGCGCATCTCCTCGGAGTTGGTGACGATCAAGGCCCAAAGGAAATCGTTGAACACGCCCATAAAAGTGAAGACGGCCAGCGTTGCCAGGGCCGGCTTGGAAAGCGGAAGAACGACACGCCAGAGCACGCCGGCGTGGCTGCAGCCGTCGATGTACGCAGCGTCTTCCAGTTCGCGCGGAATGGTGAGGAAAAACTGCCGGAGCAGAAACGTTCCAAAGGCGGAAGCCAGTCCGGGAACGATGAGGGCGTAGTAGGTGTCGATCCAGCCCAACCAATAGAGCATCATGAAGCTGGGAATCATGGTGACCTGACCGGGTATCATCATGGTCCCGAGAAAAAGCAGGAAGAGCGCTTCGCGCCCGCGGAATTGCAGGCGCGCAAAAGCGAAGGCGGCCATCGAGCAGGTCAGCAACTGCCCAAACGTCACGGTCACCGCGACAAAGATGCTGTTCAGATAGAACCGCCCGAAGGGCGCGGCCGCGAAGGCATTGACGTAGTTGTCGAACTTCAGCTTGCTGGGCAGCCATTTCGGCGGATAGAGCAGAATCTCTCCGAGGTCTTTGCAGGAGGTCAAGACCATCCAGATGAAGGGCGCCAGCGTCGCCAGCGCGACCGCATAAATCGCAAGGTGAAAGAGGATAGCTTTCGCACTTTTCCAGCAAGCGTTCATGAATGTTCTCACTCTCGCCCGGCAGACGCTCCGACGGTGCCGGGAAATCACCCGGCCGGCGGCCGGGATTACGTATAGTGCACCCGGCGCTGCAGGAATCTGATTTGCAGCAATGTGAGGATAAAGATCAGCGCAAACAGCAGATAGGCGACCGCTGAGGCGTAGCCCATTTCAAAAAATTTGAAAGCCTGCTCGTAAAGATAAAACACCAGCACTTTCGTCGTGCCCAGCGGGCCGCCGGAAGTCAACACATAAACGATGTCGAACACTTGAAAAGAGCCGATGATGGACATGACGACAATGAAGAACGTGGTCGGACTGAGCAAAGGCAGGGTGATATTCCAGAATTTCGACCATTTCCCGGCGCCATCGATTTCCGCGGCTTCATAATAATGCTGCGGAATGGCTTCGAGTCCGGCCGCGAAGAGCACCATGTTGACGCCGAAGGTCTTCCAAACGCCCATGATGATGAGGGCCGACATGGCGGCGGTGGGATCGTTCAACCAATTGACCGAGGGCAAACCAAACCAGCTCAGGAAATAATTCAGCAGCCCGAAATTCGGCTCATAAATCCAGCGCCAAATCACGGCCGCGGCCACGGCGGAGATGATGACCGGCGTAAAAAAGGCCGTACGCAAGAATTTCTTGCCGAAGACCTTCTTGTGCAGGAAGTAGGCCACCAGCAGCGCGAACGCCATGTTGAGCGGAACCGTACCCAGCGTGTAGACGGCCGTGTTCTTGAGCACGGACCAGAATTCCGCGCTTTGGAGCACGCGGGTATAATTTTCCAACCCGACAAAGGCGCGCTCCTGACTGAACATGTTCCATTTGTGGAAACTCAAATAGAAGGAAAAAAGCACCGGAAAGAGAATGAAAGCGGAAAAGACCAACAGGGTCGGAGAGAGAAAGAGGATGGCACTGCGGCCTTGCTGATAAATCAGGGGCCGGCTCTTCTTGGTGACCTGGAATGGCACGATTTGCTCCGCCTGTTGGCCTGCCACCGCCGCATGCGAACAGAAACATCAGCACGAATGTCCGCGAGACTCACACCACCGCTTCTGGCAACCGGAGCGGCGCTACTTGCGAGCGGCCTGTGCCGCCTGCTGCAGGAGTTGATTCGCTTTGGCCGCAGCCTCATCCAGCACGGTCTTGGGATCCTGTTTGCCCAGCGTCGCCTTTTCGATGGCTTCCGCCATCAAGCGCGTGATTTCCAGCCCGTGAAAATCCACCGGCCGCGGGCTTTGGCCAAAGTCCAACTGGTCGACGTACACTTTCAAGCCGGGATTGGCCTGCAGAAAATCCTGATAGGCTTTGATCTTGGTTGCTGCATGCCGCACCGGGAGATAACCGGATTTCATGGACCACTCTGCTTGCGTTTCCGGTTTGAGAATCCACTTTACAAATGTCCACGCCTCCTGCGGATGCTGGCTTTGCTTGAAGATTGCCAGATATTCGCCACCGACGATAGTTGCACGCTTGGCCGGGCCGGCCGGCAATGGTGCAATCGCCCAATCAATATGCCGAAATCCCCGATAGCGCGGCAGATTCCAGGGGCCGTCCAACATCATGGCGAGCTGCTGGCCGGGAAACGCGGCATCATAGTCCGGCGTAAAGCTGATCAAATTCAACTCGTGATAGATCTCCTTCCACAACGTCAGTGCTTGCACGCCGGCTGCACTGTTGAAGAGCACTTCGGTCTGTTCAAGATTGATATTGTATCCTCCGGCCTGCCACAGGAACGGCAACCACTGCCAAGCCATCCAATTCCCCAGCGGCCCCGAGGCCGGAAAGATGGGAATGCCAAAACCGACTTGATCGAGTTTGCCGTCGCCGTTCTTGTCAAAGGTCAACTTTCTGGCATATTCGCGCAACTCCTCCCAATTTTGCGGCGGGCGATCGGGATCAAGCCCGGCGTTGCGAAAAAGGCCGCGATTGTACAGCAAGCCCAAATTGGTCGCTTCCATGGGCATACTGTAAAGCGTACCGCGCCACGAAGCCGCTTCCAACAATGCCGGATAGAAATCATTGAGCTCTTCCGCGGCCAGCCCGTTGGGGCCGTGGAGGAATTCATCCATTTGGTAGATGGCATTGGCCTGCACGAGATTCTGCAGATAGTCCGCATGAATCCAGGAGACATCAGGCGCGGTCTGGCTTTGAATGGCAGTGATGAGCTTCTGAATGAGAGCGTCGCCGGAGGGAATGTACTGGGCTTTGACCGCGAGGTTGGGATGCTCTTGCTCGAATTTCTTGAGCAACTCATTGAGCGCGGGAACGGTGGAAGAAACGAAGCTGTGCCAGAACGTGATGGTGACTTTTGCTGCCGCACGATCTTTCTTTTGCCCACAGCCGAACATCAAGGAGCAGGCAAGGACGAGGCCAACCAGAGGAGTGATGGGGGATCTCACAAAACCTCCGTGGAGCTGCCAGCAAAAACCTGCGGATTGGAGAAATTATTCAGTCATGTGCCTGTTGCACTTGGGCGACCGCGAAAAAAATCAATACGCAATCGTTTGCGCAAAATGCTCAAAAGAAACATCTTTCTGCTGTTTCTCGACTGTCCCTACGTCCACCAAGCGAGCCGCCGACCTTACCGCGGGGTCATGCCGCGGCAGCGGCGGCGCGCGGCTGGGTTCTCGCAATCAAACGCACCGAATCCCGCACGATCAGCCTTGGCTTGAGCACGATGCGGTTCGCTTCGCGATTACTCTTTTCATTGATTTGCTGCACCAGCAGCTTCACGGCAATCTCCCCCATGACTTCCTTCGGCTGCGCCACTGCGGTGAGCGGGCTCATTATGAAGGGCGCGAAGTCCATGTCATCGAAGGCGACCACCGAAATGTCCTCGGGAATGCGTCGGCCCGCCTCAAAGATCGCCTGCAATGCGCCGAGCGTGATCAAATCACTGGCGGCAAAAATTGCGCTGGGCGGCGGCGTCATCTGCAAAAGCAGTTTGGTTTCAATGTAGCCGTTTTCCCTGCCGAAGTCGCGCCCGACGATCAGGCTGTCATCCACCGCCAATCCGTGCCTGAGCAAGGCATCTTTATAGCCCTGCACTCTGCCGTTGTTGGTGAAGGTATTGTCCAAACCCTTGATAATTGCGATGCGGGAGTGGCCATAGCGGATCAAATGCTCGGTGGCCTCGAACGCGCCCCGGTAATTGTCAACCATCACCGCGTCCGCATTGAGCTCGTCGAAACAGCGGTCCAGGAGAACCATCGGCACGCCTTCTTCCAGGAGGGCGGACAGGTGGTGATGCTTCTGCCCAACCGGCATGATGATCAAACCATCGACCCCTTTGCCGCGCAGGAGATTGAGATGCTCGATCTCCACCTCCAGGTTTTCATCCGTATCGCAAACGACCAGACTGTACCCCAAGCCATGGGCGGCGGTTTGAACGCTCTTGATGACATAAGCAAAGAATGGATTCGACAGATCCGGAGCGACCAAACCAATGGTCTGCGTTTTCTTCAGGCGCAGTCCGCGCGCCAGTTGATTCGGCTGATAGTTGAGCTCTTTCGCGGCCTGGAGAACGAGCGCTTCCGTTTCCTTGCTGATGCGATACTTCGCCGTCTTGTGATTGAGGACGCGCGACACAGTTGAAACCGAGATGCCGGTTTTCCTGGCAATATCGTGAATGGTGGCGGCCATAGGACGAGAGAAGAATTTCATCAATGCACAAACGTTTGCGCGAACATATCGAAATCGAAACGATTTGTCAAGCAGTTTTTTCAAGAGCGGCAAAATTTTCTATCCGCCAGGGCCGTTCGAGCGCCGCGCTGCCGGCAAGGAACAATTCCAGGATTCCCACCTTGGCAGAGAATCGCCGGATTGCCTTTCTGATCAAAATCATGCACTTGGCTTGGTGGCGGGGAGAGGATTTGAACCCGGAAGTACAACTTTCTGAGAGGCTCCTGCCGCCAGCTTGCCGACCCGCGCTCCGTTCATGTTCGCCATTCAGGCGATTTTTAGATGCACTTTTCCGATCTGGTCGACAAAATCCAGGGCCACTCCCGGTTGGCGGAGAAGCAATTGCATCTGCGCGAGGAGGAATGGAATGACGATTCAGTTGCAGCGCAATCTCCTTGAGCGTGCCCGGCCAATGGCCGTCGGCATAACCGCTGAACTTCATTTCGGTGCAGAGTTCGTTCTCGCCTTTGCTCGCGCTGAACTCGTTTCGCACTTCGGGAGTCACCGCCTCGCATCAGTACGCAATTTCACGATCGCAAATATGGATGCAATGACATTCGCCGATTTGATGCTTCTCCAATGCTGCTTCGGGAAATCAAGATAACTGAACAAGCGCGCACCCGCCTGCTCCGGCGCAGCAACGGCTTGCGAGAAGCGCGATTGCCAGTCTCTATTGAAACTGCCCTTGCACTGCAACGCCGCTGTGGGTATGGCGAAACTTGACCCGGGCAGGGAAATTCTGCAAGATCGGAAACATCGATGTGCCCAATTCGGTGCCGCACGCCCACCATTCCTCGTAAGCCGGGTTTACGAATCCTTTTTGGCAATGACCTCCTCCAGCGCGACTGCAAGCTCGCGCACCCCGCGCCGGATTTCAGACGCGTCCACTGCTGCAAACCCCAACTGCAGGCCTTCGCCCGCCAAGCGCTGGCGGCTGTATCGGCGCAATGGCGTCACTTCCACATTACGGCCCGCAGCGGCCTCTGCAACCGACTTCGCAGCAATGCCGTCGCGCAACCATCCCACCGTTTGCAACCCGGCTTCGATGTTCGAAATCTCCAGCAAACCGGCCAGCTTCTGCCGGCTGCTTTCCATGAGAACCGACAAGCGCTCGGCATACACTTCCCGCATGCGGCGAAGGTGGCGAGCGAAGTGGCCCGCGGTCATGAAGTCGCACAGCACCGCTTGAGTGAGCAGCGGCGCGTGCCGGCTGGTGACTGATATTGTGGCCGCGAAGTGATCAGTCAAATCCGCCGGAATCACCAGATAGCCCAGACGCAGCGAGGGAAACAGCACCTTGTTGAAAGTTCCGGCAAAGAGCACCAATCCATGACGATCGAGACCCTGCAGTGCCGGAACGCCGCCGTGCGGGGTATAGCGATACTCGCTGTCATAATCATCCTCAAAGATCAGCGCCCGGGACTGGCGCGCCGACTCCAAAAGTTCCAGGCGCCGGCGCAAGCTCATGGTGATTCCCAGCGGGAACTGGTGCGCCGGCGTCACATAGACCAGTCGGGCGTCCGCCAGACTCGCGTTTGGTAGCTGCATCCCCTCGCCATCCACCGGCAACGCGGATATCTTCGCGCCAACCGCCGCGAATACGATGGCCGCGCCCGGATATCCTGGATGCTCCAGACACACGCGATCGCCGGGATTCAAAAAAAGCCGCGCGGCAAGATCGAGTGCTTCCTGCACGCCGGAGACAATCGCAACCTGCTCGGGAACGCACTGCACCCCACGCGAGGTGCTGAGGTAATCGGCGACGGCCGCGCGCAGCGGCTGGTATCCCAGGGGATCACAGCCACGCAAGAGATTCGTCGACGCCTGCCGCAAACGGCGCGCAGCGATTTGTGTCCACAAATCCATCGGGAACAGATTCACCGCCGGCAGGTTGGCGCGAAAGGCGCGCACTGGCCGGGCCTCCAGACCTGGGAAGAGGGCCACGCGCCTGCCATAGTCCGAGATGCTGCGCCGTGGTTTCCTCAGGTTCGCTCCGGGCACGCGCGCCGCACGCGGCACGTGCAGCAACTCTTCGGGCAGGACTTTGCTGACATACGTGCCAGAGCCAACACTGCCTTCCAGATAGCCTTCGGACTTGAGTTGTTCAAACGCGTTGACAATCGTGCCTCGTGACAAGCGATACTGGCCGGCAAGCTCGCGCGTGCTGGGAAGTCGCACGCCGGGTCGCAGGCGGCCAGTGAGGATTTCAGCACGCAGGGCCGTGTAGAGCCAGCGGTGCGCAGGCGTTCCCGGCGCGCGTCCGGGCAGCATCAGCTCGAAAGTCGTGGTGCGTTTTGCCATGAAAAGTGGTACAGTGAAAATAAGATAAATGGTTCTTTTTGATTGGTCAGCTTCTACCTATACTGGGCCGGGTTTCGAAAGTTCCGGAGGCGCAAAAAATCGTCCGGACCGGGACGGCCCAATCGCAATAATTGCTTTGCACCATTCACTCACAGGAGTACCCATGAAAACACGTCTCCACTACGCGAAAGCCGCGCCGGGTGTTTATCAAGCCATGGATGCCCTCGATCAGTATCTCAGTACCTGCGGCTTGGAAGAAGCCCTGCTGCATCTGGTTCGGCTGCGAGCCTCGCAGATCAACGGATGCGCCTATTGCCTGGATATGCACTGGAAGGATTTGCGCGCGCTTGGCGATAATGAGCAGCGCCTGTATTCGTTGGATGCCTGGCGCGAATGCCCGTACTACAGCGAGCGTGAACGCGCGGCGCTGGCGTGGACCGAGGCCGTGACCATGATCTCCAACGGCCACGTTGCTGAGGCCATCTATGCAGAGGTGCGCCCGCATTTCAGCGAGAAGGAATTGGCAGACTTGACGCTTGCAGTTGCCGCCATCAATGCGTGGAACCGGCTGTCGATTGCAGCGCGGCTCGTACCCGGAGACTATCAACCGGCCAAGCCGGCGCGCTGAAAAGAGGTAATCGGGAGCGCGGATTCTCTTGTCCGTGAGCTGCCGACGGCGAAGAGAACTCGCGCTCCTTTGTTCTCACCAGGGCGGCCAGTGCGGCGCAGGGTCGCCCTCCCTGGTTACCCGCCTTGCGCCAGACAGCCGGCAGCGGAGCGGAAATACGAACGGAAAGCCGGTGGGCAAGAAGAAGGATTCAAAACTCGAAGCCCGTGCGCAGTGAGAAGGTGGAAACCGCGGCGACATCCACCTCAGCCGTCAAGCTGAAGAAAGAAATCGAAAACTGGCTGCCAATAATCCCGCGAGGCGTCAACAGGGTTTCGTTGTGCAGATCGACTTTCGCCGTTGTTTCGGCGGCGCGCGCCAAGTTGGCGCCGATCCCAAGATAAGGCGTCAGCTTGCCGAATCTTTTGCTCGCCGACAGATCCGCGCCCAACACGTAAAAATTCAAATCCTCGACGCCCAGCAGCGTGGCGTAACTCGTCCGCACCGCCATTGCCCACGGCTGCTGCGGTTTCATGAACAGGGCATACTTCACTTCACCGCCCATGAAGCCGTAATTCGCCTGCGGATTCTTGGTGAAATAGAAGCCCACATCGACGCGATCGGACACGCCCATTCTGGCGAAAAGCTTGGGCGCAACAATCCGGTCGCCGAGATAATGCTGCTCGTGCGGATGCGAGAACGTGTTGTTCCACGCCGGATCAGCGTCATTGATGGGGGTACTCGAGTAATCGAGGCCGACTTGCAATCGTCGCGCGCCGAGCGGCTCTGCGGGCGACATCAGCTTGAAAGTGAACACCTGGGCAGCCTCACGGGTGAATTTGTGAAACTGGCCCTGCGTCAAGGAAGGATCGAGGATGATCGCGCATTCCTTGTAGCGATGGTTGACGTGCAGCTCTTGCGCGTTGGCAATGGTGAGACAGCATAACACGAGAATGGCCGGTACGATTCGGCTGAGGGTTTTGAGGCGCATTTGGACCTCCTGTTTCTGGTTCAAGAGAAAACCCTGACTGATCCCATTTGGATTTGTTTTCGCCGCAAGCGGGGATGTGCGCCGCGTGCGGGATAAATCTAATACCCTGAGCCGTACGAATCGTCTCAGCTTATCGGTAAGGACATCTTTCCGGGCGGACTGCTCAGAAATCGGCCACCTGAAACCTCGCTTCCGCGGCCTTCTTGAATTGCGAGGGTGTCATGTTGGCATGTTTCTTGAAAGCCGCGTTGAACACAGATTTGGAACTAAAGCCGACGTCATACGCGATTGCCAAAATCGTAAGGTGCCGATAGGCCGGATCAAGCAATCGCCTTTTTGCTTCCGCCACTCTGTAATTGTTTACAAAATCATAAAAGTTTTGCTGCAATCGGTCATTGATGATTTGAGAAAGATGATGCGCCGGAACGGCAACACACTCGGCCAGTTCATTCAGCGTCAGATCGTTCTTGGTGTAGATCTTTTTGGAATCCATGAATTGCTGCAAGCGGCGCAGGTAGTTCTCCGACTGCTCGGGTGAAAGTCCGGATCTTTGATACTTCGGCGCGCGGGTGAAATGAACCTCCTCGCTATGGATTTCCCGTTGGCGCAGGCTCAAGTAACCCATGACATAAATAAAAACCGCTGTTGCCTGAGCAATGAAGTGGTCCGCCTCGTCGGTTAAGGTGAGGCCGATGACGGGCAGAATGTTGACGATGAACACCAGCAACCAAATGCCGGCCGAGCCAATCGTGAGGTTGCGCAGCCAGGTGAGATTGATTTTGTCAATGGAGGAGAAGGAATCCTTGATTGTCCGCGAATGCCGTTGCAGCAGAAGCAGGCTCAGGATCAAGTAAACATTGCCCTGCAAAATCATGATCCACTCAAACGAAACGAGAGCCAACGGTTTGCCGGCCTCGTTCATGTTCTCGATAAACCGGAATTTCTCCGCGGCGCTGGACAGATGAAAGGGCAGCATGTACGCTTTGAAGATCACGAACGGCAGAAAATGAAGCCACTCGCGCTTTTCGAGACGGCGGCCGGGAGAAATCATGAGCCGGACATACACGTAATGCAGCGGACCAAACAGGAAGGGCAACCCGGTGGTCACGCCAATCAAATGAGGAAACGACTGCTGGTAATTCATCATGGTGAAAGCCACGTCGGTGATATACACCGAATACAGCGACACCAGCAGGGCCAGTATCCGATTCGCCGCTTGATTCCGTTTTCTTTCAAGCAGCAGGAGCGCCAGAAAGAACCCCTGACCAGCGCCCAGTAACAGGATCACCGAGAAAATATCAAACGAGAGTTGCATCATGCTGTTCGCGGTTGATCATGCACGTCGTGTAGTGGCTTGCCGGTAATTGCCCTTGATGCTGTTTCGACTTCTACTTGTCCTGCAGCCATTCCTGAATCATCCGGGGTGAGGCGTGAATGCAGAGCATTTCAAGGCGATCGCCGCCGATATTGATGAATTTGTGGGGAGTGTCAGCTCCCACCACGCCGACGTCGCCCGGGCCAGCCTCGATCTCCACGCCGTCCGCGGTTATGCGTACGCTTCCACTGCGGACGATCCAGGTCTCAGAATAAGGATGCCTGTGCAAGGCCGGCCCCTTGCCTGGCTCGACGTTGACGAGGAAGAAGGAGATTCCCGAGCCATGTGGCTCACCCTCAAATTTTACCGTACCGCCGCGATCAGGTTGCAGGTCACGTTTCCGAATGATTGTATGCATGGAAGATCTCCTGATGTGGGTCGGCGCAGCCTTTTGCGAACGACGCAGACGCGCGGCCTGACTTCCGGTATCGAAGAAGAAGTGGACATGAACAGGGTGTTCAAAAGTGATGCTTGACGTCATGCCCGGTGCGCCGTTTTAGCAAGGCATCCACAGACTTCTATAAGAACAAAAATTTCGTTTTTGCCGGAATGACTGCGGCGATGAATTTGAGCTTGTTCAACACCTTGTTCGAACTGATTTCCTGAAAAGTATAGCATAAATCACTCGCGTGTCAACATAAATCTTGCGGGATGACCATGAGTAAGTGTTTGTTAAAAAATAAGCTTTACAATTAAATATTTTGTGTTATCTTGTAGACATGCACAATTTAAAGGCCTACAAAA
>JAKLJX010000036.1 GCA_023150945.1 bacterium
AACAGCAAAAGAACAATAAATCAAAATCACCCCAGTTCTCACAAATTTGGGTAACATTTAATTTTGAGGCAACGGGCACAATACCACTCTGGAATAACACGACTTGCACCACAGCAATCGTTTTGCTATATTGCCCTGCCAAAAAACTCACGATCGTCAGCCACCTCGCAAGCCGCAGACTATCCTTGCAAACCTTCGGCCCACAGCGCGTTCCCGTGATTTTGAGCCTAATGCTCTTGCCGGCACTGTCGCTCTTCTCGCAATCGCCCCAACCCGTGCGCACCGGTTTGGATCAGGTCGTGGCCGACAGTTTTCGTGTCTTCCAGGGCAAGCGCGTCGGCCTGATTACCAATCAAACCGGCGTCGATCGTTCCGGCCGCCACATTGCGGATCTTTTTCATCAAGCCGCGGGTGTGAAGCTGGTGGCGCTTTTCGGTCCAGAGCATGGCATTCGCGGCGATGCCGAAGCGGGAGCGCAGGTCGGCAGCTACACAGATTCCGCCACCGGCGTTCCCGTCTACAGCCTCTATGGCGCGCACAACCGGCCCACGCCGGAAATGCTCGCTGATCTCGATGCCCTGGTTTTCGATATTCAAGATGTTGGCGCACGGTTCTATACCTACATCAGCACCATGGCACTGGCGCTGGCCGCGGCGGCGCAAGCAGACCTGGAGTTCTATGTGCTCGACCGGCCCAATCCGCTGGGCGACCGGGTAGAAGGCCCGGTTCTCGCGGCCGAGCATCGTTCTTTTGTCGGCATTCATCCGATCGCGCTGCAACACGGCATGACGGTGGGCGAGTTGGCGCGCCTGTTTTGGGGAGAAGATTGGATTGCGGCTGTACAAGACAGCGGCGGGTCCCAGTCGCCGGCGTGGTCCAAACTGCAGGTGATTCCAGTGGCGAATTGGCGGCGGCAGCAAGTGTATTCTGCCACCGGACTGGCCTGGATTCCGCCCTCGCCGAACATGCCGACCGCCGCGACTGCTTTGTTGTATCCCGGTGTATGCCTGCTGGAAGCCACCAACGTCTCCGAGGGCCGCGGCACCGCGGCGCCGTTTTCGTTGATCGGCGCGCCCTGGCTCGATGCCGAGGCACTCGCGCTGCGACTGCAAAACGCCGTCGCAGGCATTGCCCTGGAACCGGCAACGTTCGTGCCCGTAGACCTTCCCGGCAAAGCCATGAACCCGAAATATGAGGGCCAAACCTGCGCGGGGCTGGCGCTGCGGGTCACGGACCCGGAAAAGTTCGCCGCGGTCAAATTTGGCGTGGCACTGCTGCACAGCCTGCATCAGCTTCATCCGGCGGAGTTCCGCATGCGCGCTGACGGCATGGCGCGGCTGGCAGGCGTGCGCTGGCTGCAGGAGATGATCGAGGCCAATGCGCCACTCACCGAGATTTGGCAGCGCCTGGAGGAAGAGACAGAGAGCTTTCGCCGGCTGCGGCAGAAGTATTTGTTGTATGAATGAATTCGTTGTGTGACGCTGTGGTGTGAATCCTTCCGGGGCTGTTGACGGCCTCCACTTAACTGCGATATCAGGCGCGATGTCGAATACCACGCTTCGTCATACTCCATTCTGGCACCTTTGGCAATTGCTCGCCCCGCGTGCGGCCGATTACGGCAAAGAGTTCGATGCGGAAATCCGGCGCCTCGGTGTGCTCGGTTTGCAGTTCGCCACTGTCGTCGCCATCCTGTTGCCGAGCGCCGCTTTCTGCATCGAGGTGGCCTTTTGGTATTTCGAGCGGCCCTACAGTTGGGTACAACTGCTCGTCAACAATCTCGAGAACCTGGCGATCGTCATCGTCGGCGTTTCCGGGCTGGCGCTCTCGCGCACCAGCTTTGGCCGCACCGTGCCCAATGTCGTGGTGATCATCTGCATCTTCGTGGCGGAAGCGATCGCCACCTTTGCCAACATCCTGCAGGGCAATGCGGCTTATCCGCCCTTCATCATCTCCTTGCTCATTCTCACCGCGGTGGTGCCGTTGCGTGCCATTGCCGTCGCCGCGATCGGCCTGCTCATGATCGTTTCCAATTTCGTGATGAACCTGTTCATGAGCGGTCCGGAAATCCGTTTCACCGAGGTGCTGACCGCCATACCTCTGTCCTTCTACCTGACCATCACGCTGGTCTGCACCGGCCTGACGACCATGATTTACCAGTTGCGGCTGCGCAATTTCCAAAACCTGCAGGCGCTGCGGGAATCGCAGGCGCGGCTGCAGAAGGAACTAGCGGTCGCGAGCGTGATTCAAATGCACTCGCTGCCGCGCCGCAATCCCGTGGTGCCAGGCCTGTCGGTGGCGGGCGCGTGCTTGAGTGCCACGGAAATCGGCGGGGATTACTATGACTACTTGGAATTCGGTGAGGGCAAACTCGGCATTTTGGTGGGCGATGTCTCCGGCAAAGGCACTTCCGCCGCGCTTTACATGAGCAAGCTGCAGGGCATTGTGCACGCGCTCGATCACCTGCAGCAATCTCCCGTGCAGTTGCTCGCGACGGTCAATGATCTGCTGTTCGGCAGCATCGAACGCAATTCCTTCATCACGCTGACCTATGCGCTGTTCGATCTGCGCGCGCGCTGCGTGCGCATGAGCCGCGCCGGCCACAATGCCACACTCTACTGCAAGAACGGATCCGCCAGTTTCCTGGCGCCGCCGGGCGTGGGATTGGGCTTATCACCGCGCCAGCATTTCGAGCGCTTCCTGCAGGAACTGGTTGTACCGCTGCAAGCGCAGGAGGTGCTGGTGTTCTACACCGACGGCGTCACCGATGCCCGCAATCTCAGCGGCGAGGAATATGGTGAAGACCGCCTCGCCGAAACCGTCACCGCCAATCTCAGCCTCGATGCCCGTGCCCTATGCCAGCGTATCATGGAGGAAGTGAAAAAATTCATCGGCTATGCCAAGCAACATGATGACATGACGGTGTTGGTTGCCAAAGTGGAATAGATCGTGTCCGTCCGCACCTGTTCCAACCGCGGCTGAGCCGAGGTTTCCAAATCTTCGAGTGTTGTGGAAACTCTGATTTGGATAGACATTAGACAGGCCGGCGAGCGGGGCCACCGAGGCGCCCGCGTTGCCTTCGCCAGCCGCGCCAACTTGCCGGTAATAAAAGGAGAAAAGACGCCCGAAGCCACCATTATCCCCAGCATGAACTCTCGCCTGCCGTCACTGTCCTCTTGGCGCCGGTATTCAAACCTTCTGCCGCTGGCAGTTTTCTCCGTGCCACTCCTGCTTTATCTCCTGCCGCTCTTCGTGCTGCAGCAGGAAGCCTACCTCCGCATTCCCGACAATCTCGACAGTGATTTGGTGCATCGCCTCGTGCTCAGCCGCAGCGGCACGGCCCTCAGCTTCGATCCCGCCGCCCGCGTCGAAAGTTTCATGGGAGGCCTGCCGCGCGCCTGCCTCCCCAGCGGCTGGAATGTGCTCGTTTGGCTGTTCCTGCTGTTCGAGCCGTTCACCGCTTATCTGCTCAACGAGCTGTTCATTCGCGTGATTGCCTTCGGCGGCATGTATCGCTTGTTGCGGCGGCCGCTGCTGGCGCGCCAGGGGGTCGATCCCTGGCTCGCGGCCGGCGTCGCCTTATGCTTCGCGATCTTGCCGTTTTTTCCCACTCATGGTTTGAGCATTGCCGGCCAACCGCTGGTGCTGGCCGCATTTCTGCGCTTGCGCCGCGGGCCGGACCGCCTCTGCGATTACCTGTGCCTTGCGCTGTTTCCGTTCTATTCGTCGTTGATCCTGGCCGGCGTGTTTGTGCTGGTGCTGCTGACTGCTCTCTTCCTGCGCGATCTCATGCGCCAGCGGCGCCCCAACCTGCGGTTTGCCCGCGGCCTCGTGCTGCTCGCCATCGTCTATGCCGGCGTCGAATGGCAGATGCTGCAGCAGTTTCTTTTTGATCCGCAATTCGTTTCGCATCGGGTGGAATTCAACCTCACACTGTGGAGCCAGAGCTGGGAGCAGGTGAAGCAAAATATTGGTGCCAACCTGCTGGCGGGGCATTTGCATGCGGCTACGGTTTCCCGGCTCATTCTGCTGGCGATACTGCCGCTGGCGTTGCTGGCCAGTGCGCTGAGGCGAACCTTGCCAAAGTTGCTGCTGCAGCTCGCTGCGGCGATTGCAGCCCTCGCCGTGTTTGCCGGCTTGTACCAATGGCAGGGATTGCTTCCGCTCAGGGAAGAACTCGCGCTGTTGCGCAGCTTTCAGTTCGACCGCTTTTATGTCTTGCAGCCGATGCTGTGGTATCTTCTCCTGGCGGTCTGTCTGGCGCAGATCTCCCCCGCGATCAAACCCGCGCCGGCGCTGGGCCGCATGCTGGCATATGTGCTGCTCCTGGCGCAGGCGAATGCCATCTGGCCGGAGAGTTTGACGCAGGATCGGTTCTACAGCCGGCATCCCAAATTCGCCGCGTACACGCCCAACTATCGCGAATTCTATTCGGAGGAATTGTTTCAGGAGATTGCGCAGTTCATCGGCAGGCCGCAGTCCGCTTATCGGGTCATCTGTGTGGGCTTTCATCCTGCGGTGGCACAATTCAACGGATTCTACACGCTGGACGGCTACGCCTACAACTACCCGCTCGAGTACAAACATCGCTTCCGCCGCCTCATTGCCGGTGAGTTGGATAAGGCGCCCGCGCTCGAAGCCTATTTTGACGGCTGGGGCAATCGCTGTTACGCTTTGGTGGCGGAGGCAGAAGGGAGGAAGGTCAACGATCTGCAATTCGACCTCGCGGCCTTGCGGGAGATGGGCGGAGAGTTCATTCTCTCTGATCTCGAAATCGGCAATGCGCAAGCGCTTGGCCTGGAGCTGCAGCGGGTGTTCGAACATCAGGATTCGCCCTGGCGCATTCATCTCTATCGCGTGGCCGGCAGCCGCGCCGGCGCGATGTCACCGCAAAATCTTTGCTTGCCGTTTCGTTGAGATCTGGCTATATTCTGGCCAAAATGAGATACGACATCATACTCGCTCCTGAAGCGGTGGCTGATCTTGGAAACTTGTCGGCTCATGATCGGGCAATTCTGCGGGCTGCTCTTGAAGTCCATCTGCGGCATGAGCCTACGAGAACCAGCAGGAGCCGTATCAAGCGTTTACAGGGAACTAACCGGCCGCAGTATCGGTTGCGCATCGGAGAGTTCCGGGTATTTTATGATGTCAGTGGGAATTCAGTTGAGGTTTTGGCTATCGTTGACAAGCCCTCTGCCGCATCGTGGCTTGAAACATACGGAGAAAAGAAATGAAAAAAGTGGCTCTTTCCGAAGTCAAGGATCATTTGTCCGAGTATCTGCGTGTGGCAGAGAAAGAACATGTTGTAATAACGCGCCATGGGAAACCCGCGGGCATATTGGTGGGATTCAAGTCAGAAGATGACTGGTTTGAATTTAAACTGGAGAATGATCCGAGATTCTTGAAGCGCATCTCCGCGGCGCGAAGCAGTTTACGAGCGGGAAAAGGTACGCGCCTGGAAGAGCTTTCGAAAAAGTGATGATGTGAAAGTGTGAACCACCGCGTTTCTTTTCGAATGACTAGCAGTAGTTCCAACTCGAGTGTGTTGCGGACGCGGGAGTGCTCTGCCATGCGCGTGTAGAGCGGCAGTGCCAGCGGCGCTTTACAGCCCTGAGTTTTGACACTTCAATGCCCTTCCTGCCTTGCAAGCAAGTCCCCGGTCAAAGGCTGACGTCGCCCAAAAACCTCAGTTGCCGAGCCAGGAGGGTTTGCGCTGCTGGGACTCTTCCCGCCAGCCCCCTTCTCCTGGGAAGTGAAGGGAGAGAAGCGGGCTCGGCGTCTTCAAATTCCCCTTGCTCTGCGCCATTCCCCCGGTTTTTGTGATTGCATCGCTGCCCCTCATTCGCTACATTCGCGCCACTCAATTGATTGCCAAAAACTCACGATGCCTCTCTCGTGGACCTTGCCCGCAACAGTCTGATTGCCTTTGGTGGCCGCGCCGCCTCCTATGCCTTGATGGCCTTGGGCAGTCTGCTGCTCGCCCGCCTGCTCGGGCCGCACGCGCGCGGTGAATACGCCCTGCTCAATTCCTCCGCCAGCATCGTGGCGATGCTGCTGACTTTCGGCCTCGGCACGTCCAACGCCGTGTTTGCGAGCCAGGGCAAAATTCCCGCCAAAACGCTTTTCCTGCACTCGTTGCTCTTGGGCACGCTGGCCGGCGGCCTCCTGGTCGCCTTGATCTGGCAGTGGGCACCGGCTTTTGCGGCCATGTTCCTGGGCGATTCGCCGGCCGGCCACGTTCGCCTCATTGCCTGCGCGGTGCCATTCTACATTCTCTTCAATTGCATGCTGGGACTCGCGCAGGGCCTGCACCGCTTCACCCTTTACAGCCAGGCCAATATCCTGCGTGCGCTGCTGTTCCTGGTGACTTTTCTCGCGCTCTTTTGGCTGGGCTGGCGCGAGGTCACGGCCGGCTTGTGGGCCTTTGTCATCAGCTTTGCCGCCGCGGCGGTGCTGTTGATCGTGCTGTTGTTTCCCGCACGCAGCGAAACGCTGTCCTTGGATGCCAGCGCGTTCGAACATCAACTCGGCTTCGGCTGGAAGATCTATCTCGCCGAATTGTTCACGTTTCTGCTTTATCGCCTGGACCTGGTATTGGTGGGCTACTTTTGGGAGGCCACACAAGCCGGGTTCTATTCCATCATCGGACTCTTTGCCGAAAGCTTGTGGTTCATCGCCGGCAGCGTGGGCGTGGTGCTGCTGCCGTCATCAGGAGCACGGCAGCCTGAGGAGATGCGCGAGCTCGCTCCGCGCGCAGTACGTCTGGTGTTTCTGCTCACCAGTTTGACGGTGTCGCTGCTGTGGCAAGTCGATCATCTCGTGATCAAAGCCGTCTTCGGCGAGCGATTTCTGCCGGCAGTGCTGCCGCTGCATCTGAGCTATCTCGGCATCGTCGCGATGAGCATCAACAAAGTGATTGCGAGCTATGCGCTCGGCCGCGGCCAGGCGCAATGGAATACCACGGTGAGCTTCATCGGTCTGTCCACCAACCTTGCCTTGAATTTCTGGCTGATTCCCCGCTGGGGCGCGGCCGGCGCGGCCTTGGCCATGAGCCTGAGTTACAGTCTGATGGCGATTTTGATGGTGGGCTGGTTCAATCGCTTCGCCGGTGTCGCGCTGAGCAAAATGTTCATCCTGCAACCCGATGATTGGCGCTTCGGCCGCGACAAGCTGGAATGGGTCTTGAATAAATTGACGGCCAAGTGATGCCCTCCTCAAGCCCATCCCGCGACGCGAGGCTGTCGGCAGCCAATGCCGGCCACACGCCTCGACAAACTGCAGAGGCAAGCAAGCCCGCGCCGGCCGCCACGCAGCTCGGACCTTATCCCGTGACGTTGGATCGCATCTTTGCCGCGATCCTGCGCCGGGAATTCGGGCCCAGCGATGCCGCCGGATTGCCGCTGGTGGACTATGATCACTTGTTTGCGCGCCACGGTATCAAATCTTCCGGCAAGATCGGATTGCATTACACGCCGGTGACGCTGGCATTTTTCGGCCTCGGCCATTTTGCCCGCTGGCACCAGCAGAAAGCCCGGGCTTCAGAGCATTGGTTTCGCCTGGCCGCCGATTGGCTGGTGGAGAATCAAGTCAACACCCGCGCCACCGGCGGGGTGTGGCTGCATCGCTTTCCCATGCCGCACTTGCCGCCGTTGATCGAGTACGTTCCGGGCGCGTGGATCAGCGCCATGGCGCAAGGCCTGGGCGCCTCGGTGCTAATCCGCGCTTTTCAAGCGAGTGGAAGTAAACAGTATCTGCAAGCGGCACACGCCAGCCTGCTGCCCTGCAAATTCGCGCTGACCGAGGGCGGCGTTGCCTGTGCATTGCCCGAGGCCCGGCTGTTTCTGGAGGAATTCCCGGCTGCGCCACCATTGCATGTGTTGAATGGCGCCCAGTTCGCGCTGCTCGGTCTGGCAGAGTTCCTGCGCTGCCATGAAGACGAGGAGTTGGCGGTGATATACACGCGCGCCTGCGCCGGGCTGCTTGCGCTGCTTCCACAATTCGATCGGGGATTTGGCAGTCTCTACGATTTGCGCCGCCGGCAAATCGCCAATGCCGAATATCATGAATTGCATGTTCAGCTTCTGCTGGCGCTGGGCGAGTTGGCGCAGAGCAGCGAATTGCTCGAGACCGGCCGGCGCTGGCGCGCGTATTCGCGTTTTCCTGCCAAGCGAATGCAACACTGGCTGGCCGAGCGGAGCTGGGCGCTCCGGCGCCGTCTGCGCCTCGGCGAGGCGAGATGAGCAAAGCCGTGACGAATGTGCATGTGCAGCATTCTTTGACAGGATTTACGTGATCGCCAGGATTGGAGGGATTGACAGATGGAAGGCAATTGGCGTGTCAAACTTCGAATGGAATTCTGATTTCATTCCAACGGGCCAAAACAACCCAGCGGAGGCCATTCTATCGGTTGCGTTGTTTCTCTCTGTTGGAAAATTTCTGTGCCGCCCGAGGTTTATTGAAACCCGTTTGGGGTTCTCGGTGATGGATCGTTGTCGACACAAATCGGGCCTTGATCCTGGAAACTCCGATCCTGCAAATTCTGTTGATCCTGTCGCAATGTGAAAAGTCAGTCCAGATGAAGCGCGTGCTCGTCATCGCATACTACTTTCCGCCCTTGGGCGGCGGCGGCACACAACGCACGCTCAAATTCGTGCGCTATCTACCCGAGTTTGGCTGGCAGCCGCATCTGCTCACTGTGCGGCAGGCGCATCATCTCGTGCAGGACGAGTCGCTGCTGCCAGAGATTCCGCGTGATTTGCCCATTACCGCCACCTCTGCCATGCTGCCCGCGCGTTTTCTGCGCAAAACCACCGGCCACCGGCCGGGCATGGCGCGCGAGGGCGGCAAACCGTGGCTGCGCCTGCTGGCTTGGTTGAAGAATTTGGCTTTCACCTGCGCTTTCATTCCTGATGAATATGCCGGCTGGGTGCCGGCAGCAGTGGCGGCCGGCAGGCGCTTGCTGCAGCAAGATGACTATGCGCTGATCTATTCCACCGGCCCGCCCAATTCCACGCACGTAATTGCCTGGCAATTGTCCCGGCGCACCGGCGTGCCGTGGGTGGCGGACTTGCGCGATTTGTGGGATCAGTATCCCGACAGCTACAATCCCTGGCGCTGGCGTTGGCGCGCCAAGCTCGATGATTGGCTCGAAAGAAAAGTGCTGGGAGGGGCCACGCACCTGGTGGCCGTCTCGGAAGAAATGCACCGGCATTTGTTGCAGAAGCGAGTGGCGGCACGGCCGGAGAAAATCACCGTCATTACCAACGGCTTTGATCCCGCGGATTTCGCGGCCTTGCCTCCGCCTGCTCACTCGCATTGCTTCACCGTGGTGCACAGCGGCACGCTCTTCCCGTGGCGGAGCATTCGCCCATTTCTCGCGGCGTGGCAGCGCCTGCCGCAGCCGGAACTGCTGCGCCTCGAGTTGCTCGGCATTGTGCCGGAGTCCGACTGCCGGGTAATTCAAGCCAGCGGCTTGGCAGCGCAAATCGAGAGGAAGGAGTATTTGCCTTACCGCGAGACGCTGCGCCACCTCATCAATGCCGATGCCTTGTTGCTGCTCATCGGCCGGCAGCCGCATGCCGCCAATGTGCTCACCAGCAAGCTATTTGACTATATCGGCGCGCAACGGCCGATCCTGGCACTTGGCCCGGCCGGCGCGGCACGCCAGTTGATTGAAACCGAAAACCTCGGTGTTGTGCTGGCTGAAGAGGACACACCTGCCATTGCCGCGGTCCTGGCCGATTGGCTGAAACAGAAATCACTGGGCCGCCTGCACGGCGGTGCCGGCGCGTACACGAAATATCACCGCCGGGAATTGACCGCGCAGCTCGTCGGCGTTTTTGATTCTTGCACCCTGGTGCCGCACAACCCCGCAGCGAATCTGCCGGCTTCGATTTGAGCGATAGCACGACTGCACTCATGCCAGATCAAAACTCACGACAACATCTCCGCCGGGGTTGGCCGCTGTTGCTGTTGCTGACGACGTTTTTCTTCCTGCCCTATTCCACGCCGGCGCCCACCGTCAAACAATCCCTGCAGACTTTCTCGATGTATCACCGTGCCGGTTTCTTCAGCCTGTGGGATGCTGTGCTCGTCTTCGCACTTGTGACTGTGCTGTTCCGCCAATTGCGCGCCGGGCAATTGCGCTTCACGCTCGGCCAGCCTGCCGGCGTGTGGAGCTTGTTTGCGCTGTTGGTCCTGGCATTCTGTTTCGGCTTGCTGCACGTGCAGGGCACGCCGCTGGGCTATGGCACCACCGAGGCGCGGCGCGCTGTCATCGCCTTTCTGCCCGCGGTTTATCTGGCCTTGGCCTATCTTGTGGCCATGAACTGCATCATGACCCCGGCGCAAGCCCTGCAATCGCTGCGTTGGCTGCGCGGCCTCACGCTGCTGTTGATCGGTTTTGGCGTGCTGCGCTTCGGCTTGATTCTCACGGGAGTGATCGACACCATGCGGCCGTTCGGCTTGCCGATTGTGCTGTATGATCAAATGACCATGCTCTATCCGTTTCTCTTTGCCGTGCCGGCCTGGCAGCTCATGGCACATCAGACCAGCTCAGATGGCGGCAAGCCGGGCAGACTCGAGTGGCTGGCTTGGGCCGTTGCAGTGTTCTTCATCCTCATTAGCGCCCGCCGGTTCAACTATCTTCTACTGGCGGCCGGGCTGGCACTGGTTCTCGTCGCCGGTCCGTTGCTGCGCTGGTGGCCGGCGCGGCGGTCACTGAAGTTTTCTCTGCACACGCTGGCAGTGACGGCCGCCTCTGCCGTGCTGCTCAGCCTGACGATGCCGCGTTGGACAACCGGCGTGCAGCAGGCGGTGCAATCGTTGGACATGACCAGTGCCATCGGCAGGCGTCACGGCGGCAACCTCCGCCAGGCGGAAATTCACAACCTGTTTGCCAACATGGAACGCCGGCCGTATTCGTATCTGATCGGCATGGGACTCGGCACCAAGTGGCAGGAAATCGTCGAGCAACCGCTGGATTCGTTCAGTTATCCCAAATCCTATCTCGCCAGCAGCCGCGGCTGGTATCCGCAATTTCATTTGCCCTATCTTGCTCAGCTTTATCGCTTCGGGATTTTGGGAATCGGCGTTTTGCTGTTGTGGCTGGCGATTTACGTGAGGACGCGCGCAAGCACGCTGCACCAACTGGCTGCGCCGCAAATGCGCGCGATCGGCCTCGGGCTTTTGCTCTTTCTCATTCTGCATTTGCCCAACCTGGGTGACAGCGCCAATCCCACCGCCGCGATCCTGGCGGGTTTGGCCATGGCTGTGCTCGAGCGCCTGCCGGAGGCGCCGGCTTCCGCGTCAGTGGAGTCCGGAGAATGAAGCCCACGCCGGAGGCAGTCGCCCAGACGAACCTGTGGGTCATCATTCTTCATTGGAACAATGAAGCGGACACGGCCGCCTGCGTGGAATCGCTGCTGCACAACCGTGTGGAGAATGCTCGATTGACGTTGCTGGTGGTGGACAACGGCACGCGCGATGATTTGCCCCGGCGCTGGCAAGCGCGTTTTGATGAACGCGTGAAATTCTTGAGGCTGGCGGACAACCTCGGCTATGCCGGCGGCAACAATCACGGCATTCGGCTGGCGCTGGCGCAGGGCGCAGGTTTGATCTTGTTGCTCAACAACGACACCACCATGCCGGTTGATTTTTTGGCGAATTTCATCGCTGCCGCACAACGCCATCCCGCGGCCGGCATCTTCGGCTGCAAGATCTTTTATGCCGAGCCTGACGACCGCTTGTGGTACGCCGGCGGCAGTCTACAGCCATGGCTGGGCCGCACGCGCCACTTTGGTTTGGGCCGCCGCGACCGTCCGCGTTTTCAGCAGGAGAGGGAGGTGGATTTCGTCACCGGCTGCGCGATGCTCGTACGGCCGCAGGTCTTCACAAAAATTGGGTTGCTCGATGAAACACTTTTTTTGTATTATGAGGATGCTGATTTTTGCCAGCGCGCGCGCCGCGCCGGAATTCGGATGCGCTATGTGCCCGCGGCGATGCTCCGGCACAAAGTGGGCGCGGGCGCAGGCAGGAATTTGACGTCGCGTTATCTGTACTATCAGACCCGCAATCGCTATTGGGTCATGCAGCGCGGCCGCGGCCGGCTGTTCCGCGCCTGGTTGCTGTTCTTGCATTTTTTCGTTTACAGCGGTTGGAGACTGCTGTATGTCGGGTTGCGCGGCGCGCGGCCGCGCTTGCCGCTGATGGCCGCCATTTGGCAGGGTTGCTGTGACGGGCAGCAGCGATTCAAATCGCAGCCTGATAGCAGAAGTCGGCTCAAGCCGACTTGTTAGGGATGTATAGTGGCGCTTGTCGTTGCGGCGTGAAATGGGCTGCAGTGCAGGGGATTCAAATCTGCGATTCAAATCGCAGCTTGATAGCAAAAGTCGGCTCAAGCCGACTTGTTAGGGATGTATAGTGGCGCTCGTTACTGCGACGTGAAATGGGCTGTAGTGCTGGGGATTCAAATCCGCGATTCAAATCGCAGTCTGATGGCAGAAGTCGGCTCAAGCCGACTTGTTAGGGATGTATAGTGGCGCTCGTTACTGCGGCGTGAAATGGGCTGCAGTGCTGGGGATTCAAATCTGCGATTCAAATCGCAGCCTGATAGCAAAAGTCGGCTCAAGCCGACTGAAAGAATGAGTGGTTGGCGAAATTCCAGCCTGCGATACAAGCCAGCAATTGGGGCCGGCGGGAGAGCGGGAGGTGGGGCGGTTGGTGGCCATTTTCCGATTGTGGCGGGAGTCGATTGTGCTCTCGCATTTTCGTGATCAAGGAAAAGAATCATTCGGAGACTAGATCGGCAATCATGAACGCGACCTCATCTGCACCATGAAGATTCTTTTCCTCACCTCGCGCGCACCCTACCCACCGCTTGGCGGCGACCGCCTGCGCGCTTTGCATTTCATCAAGGCGCTGTCGCAGCAACATCAAGTCACCTTGCTCACTTTTGCCGCCTCCCCGGCCGAGGCGGAAGCCTTGCGCCCAATCGCCAAATACGTCGAACGCTTCGAAACCGTGGTCCTGGAGGCGCGGCGTTCCTATCTCAATTGCCTGCTCGGCCTGTTTTCCCGTACCCCGCTGCAAGTGCATTACTACCGCTCCGCTGCCATGCGCCGGTTGATTCGCGCCAGTCTGCAGCGCGAACGGTTCGATCTCATCTTCGTACATCTCGTGCGCATGGCAGATTACATTCATGATCTTGACGGCCTGCCCAAGATCATGGACCTCACCGATGCGCTCAGTCTGAATTACGAACGCAGCGCCGCCGTTCACGACAGCCGGCCACTCACCGCCTACAATCTCGCGCAGCGCGTGGAGACCCGCCGCATTCGCGCGTACGAAGCGCGCGTGGTGGACTGGTTCGATTGCAATCTTTTGATCTCGCCGGTGGACCGCGATTACCTGAGCCGGTTTGCCGCCGCGGAAAAGGTGCGCGTCATCGGGCCAGTGGTCGATCTCGGCTATTTTCATTTCTATGACGGCCCGCATGATCCCAACACCATCGTGTTCATGGGCAAAATGAGCACGTTTCCCAACCAGGATGCCGTGCTCTACTTTCACCGCGAAATCTTTCCGTTGCTGCGGCAGCGGCTGCCGCATCTGCGCCTCAACATCGTGGGCGTCGAGCCGAGCGCAGAAATCCTGGCATTGCGCCAGCATCCTGGCGTGACCGTGACCGGTTACGTGCCGGATGTCCGGCCGCATCTGCAACAAGCCGTGCTTTCCATCTGCCCAATGCGCACCGGCGCCGGCGCCAAAAACAAAGTGCTGGAATCCATGGCAGTAGGCACGCCGGTGGTGGCAACTGCGCTGGGAGTCGAGGGTATTGCGTTGCGGCCCGGCCACGACGCTTTGCTTGCGGATTCACCGGAAGCCTTTGCCGCAGCGATTACCAGACTGGTGGGAAACGCGGCACTGCGCCGCCAACTCGCGCGCAACGGCCGCGCCTTGGTCGCGGAAAAATACAGTTGGGAGCTGGTGCTGGCGCAGTTGAATGAGTTGGTCGAATCCCTCAACGGCCGTGCTCCGAAACAGAGATGCTCCCAAGAAGATGCAATTGCCAAGCTCCCGCCCAGATGAAATCGAGACTGCGAGACTGCTCTTGCTGTCGCCGCCTCCTTCCGCGTGCGGCGATCTTCGCCAGGCAATTCCTCGTGCTGGCCGCGTCGCTGCCGGCGCCGCTGCAGGCCCAACTGACCGTGCTGGAAAATTCCGCGCAGCACCTGCGGCTGCAGGTGACGATTCCCACGCCGCAATTCTCCCAACGAAGCATTTCCGGCGAGCAGTTTGATCTCATCGCAATGCCCGGCTTTGTCGTGCAGCATCAGCCGGGATTGCCGGTGCAGAGTCTCACGCTCATTTTGCCGCCCGCTGGTGATCCGGCGATCGAGGTTGTCACCACGCCCGGCCCCGTGTTCACGGACAAGCGGCCGATGCCTTCGCTCGCGGCTCTCCTCGATACCGAAACTGAAGCCGTCCGTTATGCGTTGAGCGAGGCGCAAGCCGCGGCGTTACCGGCAGCTCGGCTGGCCGGGCAAGCTTGGTGGCGCGGATTCCGGCTGGCGCGTTTGGAAATCCTGCCGCTGCGGCTCGTGGGCGAACGCCTGGAGTTTTTCTCCACGGTGCAAGTCACGTTACACTTTCCCGCCGCACCGCAAAACGCTGCGGCGGAGAACTTTCTGCTCACCGAATTCGAAACCGGCGTGCTGGCGCCGCTGGTGAATTTCGCGATTGGCCGGAATTGGCGCGGCCATTCGCTTCCATCCTCGGCATTGCCGGAATGGGATCTGCCAGGGGAGGCAAGCGCCCTCAAGCTCGCCATCAAAACCGACGGCCTTTATCATCTCTCCTTCGAAGACCTCACTGCTGCCGGCTGGCCGGCCGCGACGATCGATCCGGCACGGCTGCAGCTCTTTCATCGCGGTCGTGAGCTGCCATTGCTGCTGCAGGAGGATGGCGACTCGCTCTTTGAAGCAGGCGAGGAGCTGCTCTTTTTCGGCGAGCGCAAAGCGGGCGAGGATTCCTACTACGACGATTTTACCGACACCAACATCTACTGGCTGGCGCACGGCCGTGGCCCGGGCCTGCGCATGGCCACGCGCACGGTGAGCGCGAGCGCCGGCGCAACGGGCGAATTCTTTCTCTCCACCCGGCATTTCGAAGAAGACCGGTTGTACTATCACGGCGACAATGATGCCCAACTCTACGCCACGCTGGCCATTCCCGGCGAAACCTGGATTTGGCAAATGCTGCCCGGCAACAGCGTATTCAAAACCGACTTGATGCTGCAAAACGTTGCCACCAGCGCACCGGCCTGCACGTTGCGCGGCCGCGTGCGCGGCGTCACGGTGGATCCTGCCAACCCCGATCATCATTCGCAATTCTGGCTGAATGGCAGTTTGATCGGAGAAATCTTCTACGACAACAATGAAGAAGTGCTCTTCAGTGCAGTGTTTCCCGGCAGCTTGTTGCGGGAGGGCAAGAATTCTTTCGAACTCCACGAACGCCAGGACACCGGCGCGCAATACGATCAAATCTATCTCGACTGGCTTGAAGTCGGCTATTGGCGCAATTACGTGGCCTCGGATCATTTTCTCAATTTTCGCGAGCCTGAAGGTGTGAGCCAGGGCTTGGCGCGTTACCAAATCACCAATGTGCGCAATGAGGAAATCCTGTTGTTCGATCGAACGCAGGCGCAGCTTCTCACCGGCTTTGCGGTTACGCCCGGGGCGCCCGGCCAGTTCGTAGTGACTTTTGCGGATACGGTGATGCCCGGCCGCGAATATTTTATCGCGGCACCGGAAGCGCGGCAACGGCCGGCAGCCCTTCTCGCGAATCAACCCTCGCAGTGGCGCGCCCGCAGCAATGCCGCCGAGTATCTCATCATCACGCACGCGGATTTTCTGGCCGCAGCGGAGCGGCTGGCAGCTTATCGCCGGCACCATGACGGTTTGACCGTTGCCGTCATCGCGGTGGAAGACATCTACGATGAATTCAACTTCGGCATCGCACACCCCGCCGCCATTCGGCGCTTTCTGCAGCATGCTTATCAGCAATGGCAGCCGCCGCGGCCGGCCATGGTTTGCTTCTTCGGCGATGCCAGTTGGGATCCCAAACAAAACGCCAACGACAGCTTCAAGCGCGACTTCGTGCCCTCCTTCGGCAATCCAGTGAGTGACAGCCGCCTAGCCTGTTTTGACGGTGAGGAAGATTTTCTGCCCGAGCTGATCACCGGTCGCGTTCCCGTTGAAAACCTCGAGCAGGCGCATGCCGTGATCGACAAGATCATCGCCCAGGAGGCAGCCCCGCTCGCGGAGTGGAACAAGACGTTCATCTTTCTCAACGGCGGCACCGACAGCTTCGAGCAGGAATGGTTTCAGAGCCAGTCCGAAGCGTTGATCAACCGGCATATTCAGCCCAATCCGATTCGCGGCCAAGCGGTGCGCGTTTACAAAACCACGCCCGGCCGCTTGATCGGCGAGCTGAAGCCACAGATTCTCTCGGCCCTGGAGGCCGGCGCAACCATGCTCACCTTTCAGGGCCACGCCGGCAGCCAAACCTGGGATTTGATGATGGGCAACGCCGATCTCGGCGAGCTGCGCAACCGCGACCGCTATCCTTTCATCGCCAGCATGACCTGCCACACCGCGCGCTTTGCCACGCCCAACCAAACCAGTTTTGGTGAAGAGTTTCTGCGGCCGGCAGAGCGGGGCACCACCGCGTTTTGGGGAACAACCGGCTGGGGTTTCATTTTCCAGGATCGTGTCCTGCTCGACAGTTTGTTTATGGCGCTCAGCCGCGAGGGCGTGCGCCGCCTGGGCGCCGCCACCACGCTGGCGCGAGTGCGGCTGTGGCAGGCCTTCGGAAGCTCGACCAACAACGTCAATAGCATCGATCAATACACTTTGCTCGGCGATCCCGCCACGCAACTTGCTCTGCCGCAGCAGCCCGATCTGGTGCTGGCACCCTCGGCATTGACGGTGACACCGGAGTTGCCCACGGAACAAACCGCGGAGCTGAGGATCAAGCTATTGGTGCGAAACTACGGCTTGGCGACCTCGGACAGTGTGCAGATCACTTTGACGGCCATGCACCGCCGTGAGAATCAAACGCTGGTCTTGGCGCAAGCAATGCTGCCGCCGGTGGGTTTTGCGGACAGCCTGACTGCAGTCTGGGCCGGTGCCGGCCGTCGCGGTGAGTATGTAATCCGCGCGGAAGTTGATCCGGCAAATCGCATTGCCGAGGTCAACGAACTCAACAACAGCAGTGAGGCGGCGATCTATTTCTCGCCCGTCACGGCCATGCCGGCAGCGCCGCGATCGGCGGCGTTGGTGAATCATCCGCAGCCGACGCTGGCGGTCTACAATCCGGTTGGCAGTGCGCCAGCGGCTCAGCAGGTACAGTTTGAGATCGACACCAGCGCAAGCTTCACCGGCGCCGGCAAAATGGCGTCGGCGTTGCTGCCTTTGGGAGAATTGCAAACCGCGTGGCAGGTGGCGGCACCGCTGGCTGATGGCCTTTATTTTTGGCGCAGCCGCAATTTTGATCACGGCGTGCCGAGCGTCTGGCAGACGCAGTGGTTTTGGCTGGCGGCGCAAAGTCCTTTTGCCGGCATGCGTCAAATCGGAGAGCAATTGCAATCCGGAATCTTTTTCAACACCAATCTCACGGCCGCGGGCGTGGATCTGGCGCGCGAAACGGCGCGCGCGCTGAATGTGCAGGTGCAATCCGCGGGGCACGATGACGGCAATTATTGCTATCTCATCGTGAATTTCAATCTCATCAATGCCGACCGCCGCGGCCACAACGTGGCGGCGATTGATCCGGCCACGCAGCAGTTGCTGGCGCCGCCGCGAGTCTACGACACTTTTGCCTCGAGCGCGGCTGCCGACAGTCTCGCGGCCTTCATCGAAAGCCTGCCCCCGCGCACGCTGGTGCTGGCCGGCATTCAAGACGAGGGCAGTTTTCGCATGACGGAGCGCGCCCATCGCGCGCTGGCGAGCATCGGCAGCCAACGCTCGCGCCAGGTTGGGCTGCGCGACTCGTGGGCGCTTATCGGCGCCAAAGGGCTGACAGCCGGCGCCGCGGTGGAAATGCACAAGCCCGCCGGCACCGGCGAGGCCGCGGTGGATTCAACGTTCATGCCCTTTTTCAATGGCGGTGTTTTTCATTCCCAGGAAATCGGGCCGGCGCAAAATTGGAAACAGTTGGAATGGTATGTTGCATCCGTGGGCGCGGCCGCCGGCGGCACGGCGCTGCAACTCGCTCTGGCCGGCCGCCAAAACAATTCCACTGAGTGGCAGCCGTTGGCCGCCGAGTTGACCGGCGGAGCGTTTTCTCTGACCGGCATTTCGGCGGCGCAGTATCCGTTCTTGCGGCTGACGGCCACGCTCAGCGATGACGACGGCCTCGATTCGCCCGTGCTGCGCGGCTGGTCAGTGGGTTTTGAGAGCGCGGCGGATTTGGCGGTTTCTCCCGACTTCCTGCGCGTCTCCGCCGACACGCTGCAGGAAGGTGAAGCCGTGACCATCGCCGCGATGGTTTTCAGTTTCAAGCTCGAGAGCGCCAATCCTGCCGTCAGCAGTGCGCGAAATCTCACCCTTCGATTTGCGCATGCCGATCCCGGCAGCGAACGGTCGCAGCGTACGATCAACACGCTGACGGCGACTTTGCGCGATAACGAATCGCGCGAGTTCGCCTCGACTTGGAATACTGCCGGTTATCGCGGCGCCGTGACCCTGTTCGTGGAAGTCGATCCCGAGAATGTTTTGGCCGAGCCGTTCGAGTTCAACAATCTCGCCGCCCGCCAGATTTTTGTGACCACGGATGCCCAACCGCCGCGCGTGGAAGTGACTTTCGACGGCGCGGTGATCATGAATGGCGACTACGTGAGCGCACAACCCAGAATCGTGTGTGAAGTGCTTGATGACAGTGCTTTGCCGATCAGCGATACCACGCACGTCTCGGTTTATCTCGACGGCGAACGCATGGCTTACAGCAGCGGGCTGCTGGCGTTTTCGAGCTCGCCGGCGGGGACGCAGGCGAAAGCAACGGTCACGTTTCTGCCGCAGCTCCAGGCCGGCGCGCACAACCTCCGCGTGGCTGCCCGCGATGCTGCGCTGAACGCCGGGGAGTTTCAAATCGAAGTGCGCGTGGACGACACGTTGCATCTGCGCGAGGTGATGAACTACCCCAATCCGTTTGCAAATGAGACGGAATTCACTTACCATCTCACCCAGCCGGCGCAGCAGGTCACGATCAAAATCTACACAGTTGCCGGACGGCTGATTGCGAACCTGACGCCAGGCCCGGCGCATGCCGGATTCAACCGTTTTGCTTGGGATGGCCGTGATGCGGACGGCGATCGCCTCGCCAATGGCGTCTACTTCTACAAAGTCATTGCCCAGAGCCAGGCCGGCAGGGACGAGGTGGTGCAGAAGTTTGTGGTGATGCGGTGACAAAAAGCTCAAGCCCGGAGCCTGCGCCATTTCATGTGATTCCGTCATCTGCAGGCGTTGAGAGCCGGCCGCTCCTTTCTCTGTCCTTCCGTAAGGAACCTCTGCGGAGGTCGGCACGTTGCCGAGTCATCCACAGAAGTCCTCGGAATGAGAACATCACCGCCTGTCATCTCGCAGGGAGCGCGTAACGATCCAGGACTTTAATGTCGAGCCGAATTCGATGGCAAAGACGGATTGTACTGCCGGGGCGAAATGCAGTACGAAGCACGGAGCCGAGTCATCTTCAATTGCGTCACCGCGCAAAGCATGAGGCGAGCGACAAACGAGATCAACTGCCGTGGAAAAAACCAAAACAAAGCAGCACGTGAGCGCGCGCCTGCGTGAGGAAGTCGAAATCACGACGTTTCGCGCGGGTGGCCCAGGCGGCCAGCATCAGAACAAAACCGAGTCCGGCGTGCGCCTGAAGCACCTGCCCACCGGCCTGGTGGTGATTGCCCGCGAGCATCGCTCACAAATCAAGAATCGGGAGGAGGCCTGGCGCCGGCTGCTCGAAAAACTCGCGAAGCGCAATCGCAAACCCAAGCCGCGCAAGCCCACGCAAGTGCCCGCACGCGTGCGGGAACAGCGCTTGCGCGAAAAAAACCTGCATTCCCGGAAAAAGGCCGAGCGCTCACACCCGCGCGCAACGCCCGACGAATGAGTCTTGTTGAGAGAATCCGCCGGATGATGCACCCGCGTCTGCATGTGGATGGTTACTGGTTCCAAAATTCTTCGGAGGAGGAGGAAGCATGACCCTCGCACGGGTTGTGAGGAATTTCGCGTGTTTCACTCTCATCGCGCTGAGCGGCGCGCGCCTTGCGGCCCAACCGGGGGCCGCGGCCTCCGCGCCCGCACGGTTGGAAAATCAGCGCGTTCTATTTCCCCAACCACTGAGTCCCCGCATTGCCAACTACGACATCGACGTCAAGCTCGACACCCACAAGCGCGAGCTGCAGGGAAAGCAGCGGTTGGTGTGGCACAACCAAACCAAGAGTGCCGCAACCGAGCTGCAGTTTCACCTTTATCTCAATGCCTTCCGCAATGACCGCTCGACTTTCATGCGCGAGTCAAGCGGCAGCTCTCGGGTTGAGGAGGACGGCTGGGGCTTCATCGAAGTCGATCGGCTGCGCCTGCCGGAACGCAATGAAGACCTGACTAGCCGCCTCGAATTCATTCAACCGGACGATGGCAATCCTGACGACAAAACCGTAGCGCGCGTGCCGCTGTCCCGGCCGGTGGCGCCGGGTGATTCGATCGTGGTGGAGTTCGACTTCAGCGCCAAATTGCCGCAGCCGCCCTTCGCTCGCACCGGCGCCAAGGAGGAATTCTTCTTCGTGGGGCAATGGTTCCCCAAGATCGGCGTGTACCTCGACGGCAAGTGGAACACCCACCAGTTTCACGCTCATTCGGAGTTCTTTGCCGATTTTGGCGTTTACAACGTGCGCCTGACCGTGCCCGCAGCGAACATTGTCGGCGCCACCGGCCTGGAGATCGAAGTCAGCGATAATGGCGACGGCACCAAAACGCATGTCTATCGCGCGGAAGACGTGCATGACTTTGCCTGGACTACCAGCCCGGAGTTCGTCGAGTTCAACGATCGCGTGCAGGATGTTGACCTCCGCGTGCTGATGCAGCCGGATCACGTCGATCAGGGGCAACGCCATCTGGAAGCCGCCAAGACGGCGGTGGAATATTTTCAAAACTGGTACGGCGATTATCCCTTTCCGAATCTCACCGTGGTCGATCCCCGGCGCGGGGCCATGCAAGCGGCCGGCATGGAATATCCCACCTTGATCACCGCCGGCACGAATTACGGCTTGCCCGCCGGCCTGCGTCTGGTGGAGTCCGTGATCATTCACGAATTCGGCCACAACTACTGGTATCATCTTGTCGCTTCGAATGAATTCGAAGAAAGCTGGCTGGACGAGGGCATCAACACCTTCACCGAAGTGCAAATCATGAATGATCGCTATGGCCCGGCCGGCGATTTCGTGGATCTCTTTGGCATCAAGATCAACAATCAGCAATGGCACCGCAATGTCTATTATCTCTGGAACGCGGATTTGGATCAAACCGTGCGCCGGGCCTGGGAATACTATCCCGGTAGTTACAGCACGAACTCCTATTCCAAACCCTGCCTGATGCTGATCACGCTGCAAAACTACCTGGGCCGGAAAAAGATGCAGGAAATCATGCGGGCCTATGTCAGCCGCTGGCGTTTCAAGCATCCCACCACACAGGATTTCATCAGTGTCGCCCAGGACGTTTCCGGCCGGGATTTGCGCTGGTTTTTCGACCAGGCCTTGTTCTCCAACGCCGTGCTCGATTACAGCGTCGAGCGTGTGGTGTCACGACCGGAACGCCAGGGGAGAGGCTTTGATTTTTCTCGCGCGAGGACCCCAGTGGATTCCAGCACCAGCGAGGACGAGTCCGGGGACTCGGCGGCCGGGGACGACAGCGTGAATGCCGCCGGCAAGAACCTGCTTCACCAAAGCAGCTTTTACGTTCGCCGGCTCGGTGATTTCAAGTTTCCCGTGGACGTCGTGGCCACCTTTGCCAACGGCGAAAAAGTGCGCGAGACCTGGGACGGCCGCGAGCTTTGGAAGAAATTCACCTACACCAAGCCCTCCAAACTCGTGGCGGCGGCGGTTGACCCCGATCGCAAGATCGCGCTCGAAATGAATTTCACCAACAACAGCGCCCGGGTGGAACCCGAGCGCCTGGGCGTCAACAAACTCGCCGTGCGCTGGCTATTCTGGATGCAATTTTTTCTGGATCAGCCCGAAGTGCTGAATCTGATTTCAGGCTTGATCTTTTGAAAATGGCCGGCTTCGTGCCGGGCATGACTTTGACGATTGCAGCGCGAGCGCAGAGCATTTCTGCACGTGAATGTTCCCACCTCGGCCGAGCCGAGGTTTCCAAGACTTCGGGCAATGTGGGAACTCTGAGGTTTCTCGTGCGACGGCCAACCCGTTGCAAGAACATTTGTGTCGGAAGCCTGCGATTTCGGATACACATTGAGTAGATAGGAAAACTGCCATGCTTCGAACGAGCCTCAAAACCGGACTCGAACAGCTTCACGCCAACTGGCGCATGGTGCTGGTCTATTATCTCTCCAGTTTGGTGTTCGGATTGATTTTGACGCTGCCGATGTGGACGAGCCTGCGCCGATTCATCGGTGCCAGTGAAATGGGCGCACTGCTGGCCGGCCGGTTGGATTGGGATTTTGCAATCGAGTTCCTGCACAACAACCCCAGCCTGTTGCCGACGCTGCAGCGCCTGCTGGTGCTGATGTTCCTGCTGCACACGCTGTGGTCGCTGTTTCTCTCCGGCGGCGCGTTCGCGATTTTTGCCGCCGGCCGGAGATATGAGCCGGCCGTGTTCTGGAGCGGTGCCGCCAAATACTTTGGCCGCTTCCTCCGCCTGTCAGCGTGGAGTCTCTTGCCGGCGTTTGCGCTGCTGCTGTTGCTGTTTCTGCCGGGACTGCTCAAGCGCGTGATCTTCGGCAGCGATCCCTACGAGAATGTCGGCTACTGGATGGGTTGGGTGACGGTGGGCTGGAGTTATGTGTGTCTGCTTTTTTTCAAACTGGTGTTTGACTATGCCCGCATTCACGTGGTGATGGCGGAGGATCGGCAAATGCGCTTTGCTCTGGCCGAGGGCCTGCGCTTCGTGCTGCGCAATTTCGCAAGAGCCTTCGCGCTATCTCTGCTGTTTTTCTGCACCGGCCTGTTGGTCCTGGCAATCTACAACCCGCTGGCCGACAGTCTCGCCGCGCCGAGCGCACTGGTCATCTTTCTGCTGTTCGTCTTGCAGCAAGCCTATCTGTTTTGGCGCAAGGCGCTCGGCTTGGCGCTCGATGCCAGCCAGGTGCAGCTCTATCGCGAATCGCAGCGCGCCGCGCACGAGGAGCCGCAACCGGCCAATGAACTCGGCTGGGAAGGTGCATGGGCATGACGCAGCAGCCCTTGCCGTTGCCAGTCGAAAGCAGGGCCGCCGTTCGCAGGAATCACCTTGCTTCCCGCACGGATTTAGCGTAGATTTTCGCCGCACATGAGGAGCCTGTCTGTGGCACAAAAAAGTTTCGTCTTGCTGATTGCTTCCTGGCTGGTCGTGCGCTTGCGCATCGGCCTGCTCTCCACCCGGCTGAGCTTGCAGCGTTTTCTGAATCAGCCTGCCATTTTTCTGGTTTCGCGGCGGGAGAGTCCCTTTGCCGAAGGCCGTTGGCTGCTGGCGAACCAGCGGCTGCATTTCATGTCACTCTCGCCACCTCCTGAAACCATCGAGATTCGTTCACTTCCTCCCCTTGGTTCCAATTGAAAGGATTGCGGATGAAACGGGCATTGCTGGCCTTTCTGCTCCTGACCGCCGGCGCAGGGGCGCAAGAAACGGCGCTGCGCGTTCCCTATGAGCGCTTCGTCCTGCCGAATGGCTTGCATGTGATTCTGCACGAGGATCACACCACACCCACGATCAGCGTGAATGTGTGGTATCATGTCGGCTCGGGCAGCGAAAAGCCCGGCCGCACGGGCTTCGCGCATCTCTTCGAGCACATCATGTTCGAGGGATCGAAAAACGTGCCGGAAGGCGCCTTTGACGAATGGCTGGAAGCCGCCGGCGGCGACAATAACGGCTCGACCACGCCCGACCGCACGAATTACTATGAAGACATCCCCACCAGCGCGCTCGAATTGGCACTGTTCCTGGAATCCGACCGCATGGGCTTTCTGCTCGACGCCATGTCGCCCGAAAAAGTTGACGGCCAGCGCGATGTGGTCAAGAATGAGCGCCGGCAAAGCTATGAGAACCGGCCCTACGGCCTGGCTTTTCCCACGCTGGGCGAGAATCTCTATGCGCCCGATCATCCCTATCACTGGCCGACCATCGGGTACATGCAGGATCTCTCCGCGGCATCGTATGAAGACGTGGTGGAGTTCTTCCAGAACTATTACACCCCGGCGAATGCGAGCCTGGTGATTGCGGGTGACCTCGATTCCCGCAGCGTCAAGCCGCTGGTGGAAAAATGGTTCAGCGACGTGCAGGGCAGACCGCAAGCGCCGCCGCAGGCTGTGCCGCCCGCCTCTCTCAATGAAGAGAAGCGGCTGGTGATGGAAGATCGCGTGCAATTGCCGCGGCTCTACCTGGCGTGGTTGACCCCGCCCATGTTCGCGCCCGGGGATGCGGAAATGGATCTGGTCGCGAATGTTCTGGCGGGCGGCAAGAATTCCCGCTTGTACCGGCGGCTGGTGTACGAGCTGCAAATCGCGCAGGAGGTGACCGCCTTTCAAAACTCGGGCAGTTTGTCCTCCGCCTTCGTGATCATCACCACCGCGCGCAGCGGCCACACGCTGGCCGAATTGGAGAAGGTGGTGCAGGAGGAAATCGATCGCTTGAAAGCAGAAGCCCCGCAGCGCCGCGAGGTGGAACGCGCCGTCAATCAATACGAGGCCGGCTTTCTCGGCAGTTTGGAGCTGGTCTCGCGCAAGGCCGACATGCTGAATTCCTACTTCATGCGCACCGGTAATCCAGATTATTTCAACGAAGACTTGGCGCGTTACAAAGCGATTGCTCCCGAAGACTTGCGCAGCGCGGTGATGACCTGGCTGCGCAACGATGCCCGGGTCATCCTGAGTGTTGTGCCGGCGGGAAAGCAAGAGTTGGGCGTGGGCGGGCGGCTGGTCAATCCCGCCGCGGCCAAGAGCAACTGATTCAGCGAACCTCATCTCAAAATCCGGACCACGCGACCATGTTTACTTGCCTGGAAAGAACTTCGCAGTATTCGCGAGCGGCCCGCCGCCTCCTGCACGCGGCGATGCTTTTGCTCGCCAGCGCTTCACTGCTCGCCCAAACGCCCGACCGCAGCAAACCGCCGGCATTGGGGGCGCCGCCCTCGCTCGTCACGCCGCCCTTGCAGCGCTTCACACTCAGCAACGGCTTGCCGGTGGTATTGATGGAAAAGCATCAGGTGCCGCTCGTCGATTTTGTGCTGCAGATCAACGCCGGCGCAGTGATGGATGCGCCGGGAAAATCCGGACTGGCGAGCCTGACCTTTGCCATGCTGGATGAAGGCGCGGGCAGCCGCAACGCGCTGCAAATCGCCGACGAGATCGACTATCTCGGCGCTGGTCTTTCAACCGGCGCCGGCTGGCATACGGCGCAGATTTCGTTGCACACGCCGGCAGCGCGGCTGGAAGCGGCACTCGCCATCATGGCGGAGGTGGCGCTGCAGCCGACCTTTCCGGCCGCAGAGCTCGAGCGCCAGCGCAAGCAACGCCTCACTTCCCTGGCGCAGGCGCATGATGAGCCCAATGCCATTGCCGGCGCCGCCTTCAACCGCGTGTTGTTCGGTGAGCAACATCCCTATGGCCGCATGTCCGGCGGTGATGAAAAGTCCCTGCGTTCCTTCACGGTGCAGGATTGCCGCGAGTTCTATCAGAAACTGGTGGTGCCGGATAACGCCACGTTGATCGTGGTTGGCGATATCAATCCCACAGCATTGCTGCCCCGGCTCGAGGCGGCATTCGGCAAATGGCAGGGCCGGCGGCCGGCGAGCGTCGGCCCGGCCTGGCCGGCAGTGAAGCAAATCGAACAGCGCCAGATTTATTTGGTCGACAAGCCCGGCGCGGCACAATCCGCGCTGCGTCTGGGACGCATCGGGCCAACGCGTTTCACCGAAGACTACTATGCCCTCACTGTGCTCAACACCATTCTGGGCGGCTCTTTCACTTCACGCCTGAATCAGAATCTGCGCGAGCAGCATGGCTACACCTATGGCGCGCGCTCACAGTTCGACCTGCGGCCGCAGCCCGCGGCCTTCATGGCCTACGCCAACGTGCAAACCGAAGTCACCGACAAGGCTTTGACCGAGTTCCTGAAGGAACTGCGCGGCATGCTGGCGGATATTCCGGAAGAAGAACTGACCCGCGCGCGCAACTATATTGCCCTGAGCTATCCCAGCAGCTTTCAAACGACCGGCCAGATCGCCGGCGAGTTGATGGAACTGGTCGCCTACAGTCTGCCCGACACTTATTTCAATGACTATGTGCAAAGAATTCTGGCGGTGACCAAGGCCGAAGTGGAGGCGGCCGCGAGGAAGTACATTGATCCGGAAAAGACGGCCATCATCATAGTCGGCGACCGCGCGAAAATCGCAGCAGGATTGCAGGCGCTGCAAGTGGGCAAGATCAACTACCTGACCATCGAGCAGGTGCTGGGGAAGATTCCGAAACTCGAGAGCAGTGACTGAGGAGACAGGGAGACAAGGAGACAAGGAGACGAAAAGACAAGGAGGTTGATCTCTCTTGGGCCTGTTATGACGAAATCATCTTCCTCAGTAATTGCGCTGCCCTTAACACGATAGCCATTGCTGTTGATCCGGCAAACCGGCGCGAGCATTCTTTGACAGGATTCTCAGGATCAACCGGAATCGCTTTCTGGAGAAAGCCCGCTGCTCGCCAAGCTCCTTGATCATGCTGTCGATAATCATTTTGCGGCAGAAGAACCTCAGTAGAAATTGACCACAAACCTGACCTCATTCTCACTCACACCATGCCGCCTTCAAAAAGCTTGATTCTCGCACTCTGCCTGCTGGCCGGCTGTACGGCCTCGCATTCTCCTTCACAAAAGCAAGTCACCTTTCGCGTCCTCCCCAAAGTCATGCCTGATTCTTCCGCGGTCTTTTTGGCGGGTGATCATCCCCGCCTGGGCTTGTGGCGGCCGGACAGCATCGCATTGGAGGGGCAACCGGACGGCAGTTGGAGCCGGACCTTTGCCTTTCATGCCGGTGTGCGACTGGAGTACAAAATCACCCGCGGCTCCTGGCAGACCGAGGCGGTGAATGCCGGCGGTGTCGTGCCGCCGAATTCGGTGTTGGAAGTCACCAACGACACGACCGTGATCATCGAGGTGGCGGGCTGGAAGGACCTGCAGGAAACGGTCGAGGGCCAAATTACCGGTACAGTGGTTTATCATCGTGCCATGACTGGAGAAGGCTTGCGGCCGCGCGATGTCATCGTTTGGTTGCCGCCGGGATACGCCAACGCGCCGCAACAGCGCTATCCGGTGCTTTACTTGCACGACGGCCAGAATGTCTTTGATCCCCGCACTTCTTTTCTCGGCGTGGATTGGCGGGCTGATGAAGTGGCCGACAGCTTGATGGCTGCCGGCGCGATGACGGAGATCATCATGGTGGCGGTGAACAACACCGCCGACCGGCGCGAAGAGTACTCCGCCAGCGAGAAGGGCAGAGCCTACGCCCGCTTTCTCATCGAAAAGTTGAAGCCCTTCATCGACGCCACTTATCGGACGCTGCCGGAGGCGCGCAACACCGCAGTGATGGGCTCCTCCATGGGCGGCTTGATTTCCTTCCTGCTGGCGTGGAATCATCCGGAGGTTTTTGGTCAAGCCGCGTGTCTGTCCCCGGCCTTTACTCCGCCGCATGACAGCGCGGTGCGCCTGGTCGAGAACGATGACGGCCCCAACAAGCGCATTCGCCTGTACCTGGACAACGGCGGCGTGGCGCTGGACAGCGTGTTGCAAGCGGGATGCGAAAACATGTTGCGCGCCCTCCAGAACAAGGGCTTTCGCATCGGCGAGAATTTGTACTGGTTTCACGACCGCCAGGCCGAGCATTCCGAGCGGGCCTGGGCGCGGCGCGTCTGGCGGCCGCTGCTGTTCATGTTCAAGAAAAACGAGCATTAGTCTTGTTGGTTTGACTTTCATCAACGGATGAAACCACCCCAGCCGATGACAAAATCACCCGCGGGGCCGTTTCTCTCCGCTGGAAAATTTCCGTGCTGCCCTGCGGGCTCGGATTCGTTGGGATTTGAGGAGGAGAAGATGCGAACGCGAACGCTTTTCCTGATGCTCACGCTCATGCTGGTCGGCTGTCGCGAACAGGCGCGCAAACCCGAGCCGGAGCACATCGAGGTGCAGCACATCTTGATCGGCTTCTATGGCTCCCTGCCGGGCCGCAGCCTCAACCGGCCGCAAAGCGAAGCCAAAGCCCTGGCCAAGCAAGTGCTGGAACAAGCCCGGCAAGGCGCGGACTTCGACGCGCTGGTGCGCCAGTATTCCAACGATGAATATCCCGGACGCTTCAAACTCGCCAACCACGGCGTGACCGCCGGCGCAGGAGAATATGAACGCCGCATGATGGTTGGCGGCTTCGGCGATGTTGCCTTTCAACTCGCGGTCGGCGAAATCGGCCTGGTGGAATTCGAGCAGGCGAAAAGCCCATTCGGCTGGCATATTGTCAAACGCCTGCAGTGAGGAAGTTGGAATAAACCGGTGGCGTGCGTGGTTGGGTTCTTTGTCCGCAAGCCCGGCCGGCCGTGGTTTTGGCGAATAACCCGGTGGCCTCCTGAATTGAGCACGCCAGCGGACGAACCGGCGATATCGGCAATGGCGATCTTTTGAAGCTGAAGGAACATGAACAGCACAGAAACAATGGTGGCAGACAACTTGCGTTGCCTGCATCAAGGGCTGCAGCTGCTGACCGAGATTGGCGATGAGCTGTATCGCGGCGAGGGCCATTCCCATTTGGGCAGCGGTATCGGTCCGCACCTCCGGCATACGCTGGATCATTACTCCAGCTTGCTGGCCGGATTGCCGGCGGGCAAAATCGATTATGATGCGCGCGCGCGCAACCCGCGGCTGGAGCGCGATCGCGAATTTGCCCGGCAGCAGTTCGAACACCTGATTGCCGGCTTCCAGCAATTGACGGCGCCGCCGGAGCTGCCGTTGACCGTGAAAGTCGACAGCGGCAGCCATGATGACGCCGCCAACTGGAGCCGCTCGACGCTCAAGCGCGAGCTGCAATATCTGGTGAGCCACACGATTCACCACTACGCCATCATTGCCATTCTGCTGCGCGCGCAAGGCTGGGAACCGAGCGAGGAATTCGGCGTGGCGCCTTCGACGCTCAACTACCGCAAGAGCCTGCCGGCATGTGCACCGTGACCTGGCTTCGCCGGCCGGCGGGCTATGAAGTCTTCTTTAACCGCGATGAGTTGAAGACGCGGCCGCCGGCTTTGCCGCCCACGCTGATCGACCGCGCGGGCGTGGCCACGCTCGCGCCGGTGGATGGTGAGGCCGGCGGTGCGTGGATCGGCGCGAATGAGTTCGGCGTGAGCCTGTGTCTGCTGAATCACTATGACGTTTCCGCCGGTGCTCCGCCGGCCTGGCCCATCAGCCGTGGCCTGCTGTTGGTTTCGCTGCTCACCGCGGCGACACCCGATGAGGTTGCCGCACGCCTGCGTGAACAGCGCTTGGCCGCTTACCATCCCTTCCTGCTGCTCATCTTCGCGCTGGATCAGCCGGTGTGGCTGTTCACCTGGAACCGTCAGCTTCTGCAGTGGCGCGGGTTGGCAGAGAGTGACCTGCCGCTATCGACTTCTTCTTTTTCCGGGCCGGAAGTCGTCGCGCAGCGCCGCGCGTGCTTTCGCCAATACCAAGAGCTGGCAGGCGGCTGGTCAGCGGAAATGCTGCGCGCCTTTCACGCCAGCCATGTGCCGGCAGCCGGCGCCTTCTCGGTCTGCATGCACCGCGCCGAGGCCCACACCGTGAGCTTCAGCCATCTCGCCGTCACCTCCGGCGCCGTGCGCTTCCACTATCAGCCCGGCTCTCCCTGTTCCGGAGTGCCGGTTCTCGCATGCGAATTACCCGTCCGTCCGCCAAGGCCAAGTCGACAAACCTTGCCGGCAAAGAACGATTTGACATTTCCTGCCTGAATTGCTATTTTAGCCGCGTTCAAATGACACCTGCTCCGGCTCGAGGAGAGGAGACACGCCCGCGTCCGGTGGAAAGTCCATTCCCCGACTGCGCCGCATGAAAATAACCCTGGCATCATGAGCCTCGTCGAATTGCTGAACGCTCCCCCATCTTTGCATCTCGCCCGCTGCCTTCGTGATGATGAAGAGTTTCTCGCCACCTGTTGCGCTCTGGCAAACGCCGAGGGCGGCACGGTTCTTTTGGGTGGTGGCGGCAGCGGGGAGGAGTCGCCGGTGAATCTCGTTCAGCCTGAAGCCCTGCTCGCGCGCATCAGCGGGGCGCTGCAACCGGCAGTGCTTCCCGCCATCGAGAGGCACGAACTGGCGGCCGGAACGGTTGTGATCGTGCGCGTTCCCGAAGCGCCGCTCAAGCCGGTGGCGGTGAATGGCCGCTGCTATCAACGCGCCGGCGCCAGCAATCTGCTGCTCTCAGCGGCGGAGATTGCGCGGCTGCATTTGCAGAGCGTGAGCCGCAGTTGGGATGCCACGCCGTGTGAGACGGCGCAGTTCGCGGATCTCGATATTGAAAAGATGCAGCGCTTCCTGGAGATGCGCCGGGAGCAGCGCCGCCAGGCTACCGATGCCGCCGCGCCATTGCCGGAGCAACTCAGCCAGCTCGGACTGCTGCAGGCCGGCCAGCCCACCATGGCGGCGGTGTTGCTCCTGGGCAGGAATCCGCAAGCGCACCTCGCGCATGCGCGCATCAAGGCCGGCCGGTTCAAGAGCGAGACGGTCATCGTGGATGAGCAGGAGATTACCGGCACGCTGTTCGATCAAATCGAGCAGGCATTCGCCTTCATTCAGAAGCATCTCACCGTGCGGCTGGTCATCAGCGGCCAATTGCAGCGTGAAGATGTTTGGGATTATCCGCTGCCGGCGCTGCGCGAGGGCTTGATCAATGCCATTTGCCATCGCGACTACACCGCGGCGATGGCGACGCAGATCCGCATTTATGACGATCAACTGCTGATTTGGAATCCGGGCAGCCTGCCGCCGAACCTGCAAATCGAAGATCTCAGGCGGCGGCATCAATCCGTGCTGCGCAACAAGCTGATCGGCGCGGCCTTCTATGAAACCGGGCTGGTGGAAAAATGGGGCAGCGGCACGAATCGTATCATCGAAGAATGCCGCAAACTCGGCCTGCCTGAGCCGGAATGGCGCGAACAGCAGGGCATCATGTTGAGCCTGCGCAAAGACCGCCTCACTGAGGATTTCTTGCTGGAGCAGGATCTCAGCGATCGCCAGTTACAGGCCGTGGCTTATGTCAAAAAGCGGCGCCGCATCACCAATCAGGAATACCAGGAATTGGCCGGGGTGAAAAAGCGTACAGCCTCGGAGGAACTGCGGGAATTGGAGGAGAAGGGCATTCTCGAGCGTGTGGGTTCGACCGGCAAGGGAACCTACTATAAAATTAGAGGGAAATAAATGGGGCAAAAGGGGCACGAAAGGCGCAGCAAAGGGGCAATTGGGGCAGAGAGGGGACTGATCGCATAGTTTTGATTTTGTGCTGTGTTCAGGTGTCGTGCAGTTGATAAAGGAGATTGAAGTGGGGCGAATACGCTCGGTCTTTGAAGAACCAGTCAATGGCGGCACAAAGATTTGGCGCTACTGTGATGTTACGAAGTTGTTTTCCTTGGTTGACAGGAAGGCCTTGTTCTTCTCTCGGATTGACAAACTCGAGGACCGTTTTGAAGGGTCTTTTCCCAAGACCAACATAAGCATTCGAGCAGAAGAATACGGCAAATACTTCGCCGAAAACGCGGACACTATGTCTAAATTTCATAGTTATGCATTTGAACAAATACGTAAACTCTGTCTCGTCAACTGCTGGTGCGCAAGTGAATATGAAATCGCTGCAATGTGGAAATTTCACATCAACGGCGCTCATGGAATCGCTATTCAGTCAACAATTGATCGCTTCAAAAATAGCTTCACAGATGTTCTTGATGACGATATTTTTGTTGGAAATGTGAGATATATTGATTTCCAATCCGAAAGGATTAATGAAGGCAGACTCTTGGATCGTTTCTTTTGCAAAAGGAGGAGCTTTGGATTCGAATGCGAATTTCGGGCTGTGATCTTGAGATTTCAAGAAAGTCTTCAGCAAGGTGTCATTAATTTCGATAGGCCTCCATATGAGCACGGGAAATACATAGAAGTTGATCTTGATAGACTAATCGAGGCTGTTTTCGTTTCACCATCTGCACCTACATGGTTTGTTGAGTTGGTTCAGTCTGTGATCGAAAGATACGGACTCAAAAAGAATGTCAAACAGTCTGATCTAGACGATGATCCGGTTTTCTGATGACGGTAAGAATGGAGTTTCTTCGGCATCTAATCCTAACAGTCTATGAAGAGTGCGCCGACATCACGCTTTCTCTTTGTACATGCTGGGTTGAGTGATTGACTTAAGCATGGAAACAACCCTGTCTCCGTCTAGATTACTGAATTCAATTTCAGTTCATGAAAGAAGGGCAAGATGAAACCAAAAAGCTATGGCCTGTTGCAGGGCAAAAAGGGCATTGTCTTTGGCCCGCTGGACGAAAAAAGCATCGGCTGGCAAATCGCGCTGGCTGCCCATCGCGAAGGCGCGCAGCTCGCGCTCTCCAACATCAAGGTGGCATTCCGGCTGGGCGAGATTGACGTGCTCGCCAAGCAGTGCGGCGACGCGCCCCTGATCGCCTGCGATGCCAGCTCGAGCGAAGAGCTGCAAACCGCGTTCGCCGAGCTGAAAACAAAGCTCGGCGCGGTGGATTTCATCGTGCATTCCATCGGCATGTCGCCCAATGTGCGTAAGAAAAAGCCGTATGATGATCTCAACTACGAATGGTTCCACAAGACGCTCGATGTCTCGGCCATGTCGCTGCATCGCGTCATCGCGCAGGCGCTGAAGGTGGAGGCGATCAATGACGGCGGCAGCATCGTGGCGCTCAGCTACATCGGCGCGCAGCGCACGTTTTCGAGCTATTCCGACATGGGCGATGCCAAAGCTTTGCTGGAGAGCATTGCCCGCAGTTTCGGCTCGCGCCTGGGCAAACGCGGCATTCGCGTGAACACCGTGTCGCAGAGTCCGACCAAGACCACGGCCGGCACCGGCATCGAGGGCTTCAACGCGCTCTATGATTTCGCCGAAAAGATTTCACCGCTGGGCAATGCCACGGCGGAAGACTGCGCCGATTACGTCGTCACGCTGCTCTCGGATTTGACCCGCAAAGTGACGATGCAAAATCTCTTTCACGACGGCGGTTTCAGCATGATGGGCATCAGCGATAAGCTGCTCGAGGCCCTTTACGGAAAACAGGAATAAGAACCCGGTGAGGAACAAGCCGGCTGCCTTTGCGGCCGGCCGGTTTGCTCTCTCACTCACTGCGATCGGCTCAGCTCGCTCTGACTTCTTCCATGCGCCGGTTTGATTGCGTTGGATACGGTTTGCTCACCCGCGACCGCATCCTGCTGTTGAACAATTTCCCACAACCGAATCAAAAGCTGTCGGTTCACTCCTGGACAGACCAGCCGGGCGGCCCGGTGGCAGTCGGCCTGATGACCATGGCGGCATTGGGCCTGCAGGTGCATTGGGGGCTGCCGCTGGCTCCCAGCGCGCCGGCTGCGTTCGTCACTTCCTACTTCGAAAAACTGGGATTGTCCCACCAACGGGCGGAATCCGCGGACAACGCCATTTCCATCGCCGAGGCCATCATTTTGGTGGAAGCACCGACCGGCCAGCGTACCGTTTTGCTGCAAGAGCCGCCTGCCTTGCCGCGACCGAGGCCCGCAGAATTGCCGCCGGCCGAATGGGTCTATCTCGATGGCCGCGACCTGGCTTTAACCCGGCGCGCCAAACAGCTTGCCAAGGCGCAGGGCAGCAAAATCTTTCTGGACATGGGCAGCCTGCGGCCGCACTGGCAGGAGATCGTTGCCGGCTGCGATCTCGCCATTGTCTCGGATGATGTCATGCGCCGCCTGGATCCCGCACTGACGCCGGCCGGCATGCTGCGCGTGCTGGAGAGTCACGGCGTGGCCATTGCCGGCATCACGCTCGGGCAGGAGGGCAGCCTGTTTCTCAGCCAGGGCCGCGAGTTGAGCGTGCCGGCGGTGCCACCGGCGCGGCTGGTGGATGCCACCAATGCCGGCGATGTGTTTCACGGCGCGTTTCTCGCGGCCTGGATCAAAAGCGGCGACTTGCAGCGCAGTGCTGAGTTCGCGGCGCGCTGTGCCGCCTGGGCCATTGGGCAGATTGGCCACAATCTGCAGCAATTCCGCGCCGCGCAAGCCGATTTTCCTCTTGCTTTTCTGTGAGGGGTTGGATTATTTTGTGCACTTCAAAAACGCGCAAGCAGAGCATGAACCGCGCGGCAGCGAATACACAAGACGGGCCACGCTCACCGGAAAGGATTCCGGCCGCGCCGTGGAAATTTTCAGCCAGCTCACTATGTCCAACCCACAATTCCGTGCGGATGACAACGTCAACGGCACTTTTGCCGACCCCACTCATGGTGATCGCGAAGTTTTGATCGACCTCAAGCCTGCGCTCGGACCTACGCCCATTTCCAAGCTCTCCCCCCAAAGCCTGTTCCTGTTGATCGCGGCATTGGCCGCCCTTGCCGCATTCTTCCTGCTCGACCAACGATTGATCGCCACCGCCGGCCTCGGCGTTTTGTCTTTGTTGGGAATGCTTCCGGTCTGGCGCGCGCACGCGCGCCTGCCGCAGACCCTCTTCGCCTTCTGCGCCTTCTCGCTCGCGATTCAGAATCAGTATTTCTCAGTGGCCTATCCCTTTTCGAACATCTTCATCCTCACCGGAATGCTGGGCCTTTTCTTCCTGAGCGGCCGGTCCTGGCAGGAATTACACTTTGCTCCGGGCCAAACGCGCAAATGGACGCGGCCTGCCCTGCTGCTCGGCCTCTTGCTGGCTGCGCTGATTCTCGCGATCTATTTTCAGCAGCCCGAGTGGGTGGGGAAGAATCCCACGCCGCGGCAATGGCCGGTGGATGTCTTGCTCATCGTTGCGCTGGGCTACGCCACCTTTAGTGCGCTGATGGAGGAGACGATTTTTCGCGGCATGTTGCTGGCCGCGGCGCAGCAGCATTTGCCGGCAGGCTTGGCGATCGCGGCGCAAGCCTTCGTGTTCGCCGCAGCACATTATCATGCCGGCTTTCCCTCGCAAACCGCAGGTGCGGGGCTGGCATTCGTGTGGGGCGCAGCCGCCGGATGGATCACACTCAAAGCCGGCTCGATCTATCCCGCTTACCTGTTGCACTTTGTTCTGGTGCTGGCGCTGTTTTTCGTATTGGCTTTCGTTCCTTGATCATGGCACTCATCAAACCGCCTGCGCCGGTGGCGCTGTTTCTGGCCGTGCTTTATGCCCCGGATTACACGGACGATGGAATTGTGCGGCTGGTGCAGGAGGGCTGCGGCAGTCTGCTGCTGCAAAGTCCGGCTTTCGCGTTTGACTTCAGCGATTACTATCGCGCGGAAATGGGGCCGGATTTGCGCAAGGTCTTCCTGCTCTGCGATCAGTTGATCGACCCGGCCACCCTGCCGGAGTGGAAACACCGGACCATTGCCTGGGAACAGGAGCACAGTGTGGCGGGCAAGCGCCGGATCAATTTCGACCCCGGCTATCTCGAAGCGCCCAAGCTGGTGCTGGCCACCACCAAAAATTTCGCCCATCGCATTTACCTGGGCCGCGGCATCTACGCCGATGTCCAGCTTTATGTCAAAGACGGAAAGTTCCAGACCAATCCCTGGACTTATCCCGACTACAAGCATCCGCAACATCTGGCGTTCTTCGGCCACGCGCGCCGGAAATATTTCGAGAAACTGAAAGCGGGACATGAATTATAAATCTGCCGGTGTTGATCTCGCGGCGAGTGAAACCGCCAAGCGCAAGATTGCCGAGCTGGCGCGCCGCACGCACACGCCCAACGTTTTGCACGGCCCCGGCCTGTTCGGCGGGTTTTATCAATTCCCGCAGCATGACTATCACGTGCCGGTGCTGGTGGCGAGCACCGACGGCGTGGGAACCAAAATCAAGCTCGCCTGCCAACTGCAGAACTATCGCGGCCTGGGCTGGGATATTGTGAATCATTGCGTCAATGATCTCATGGTGGGCGGCGCGGATCCGTTGTTCTTTCTCGATTATCTTGCTTTCGGCAAACTGGATCCGGCAGTGGTAACGGAAGTGGTGAGCGGCATTGCAGAAGCTTGCCGCGAGGCCGGCTGTGCCTTGCTGGGCGGTGAAACGGCGGAGATGCCCGCCCTCTATCAAGCCGGCGAATTCGACCTCGCCGGCACGATCGTTGGCGTGGTGGAGAAATCCAGCGTGCTCGCGGGAGAGAGTATTGCCGCGGGCGATGTGTTGATTGGCGTTGCCTCCAGCGGCCTGCATACCAATGGTTACTCGCTGGCGCGCAAGATCATCGCCACGCACGCGGAGCTTGCCGCGGAGGTGCATCGCGCAGAATTGGGCGACACGGTCGGCGCCGTGCTGCTGCGGCCGCACCGCAGCTACCGCAAACTCATCGCCGGCCTGCGCCAGCGCGAGGGCGTTCACGGGTTCGCCCACGTCACCGGTGGCGGCATTGTGGGCAACACCAAACGGCTGCTGCGGCCGCCGCTCGGCCTCGCGGTGGATTGGCAGGCGTGGGAATGGCCGCCGATCTTTCAATTGCTGCAGCAATACGGCGGCGTCACCACCGAGGAAATGCAACAGGTCTTCAATCTGGGCATCGGTTTGGTGGTCATCGTGCGGCCGGAAACCATGGCGGCGGTGCAGGAGTTTTTGCATGCCGCCGGTGATCACAACTGGATCATTGGTGAAGTCACACCGGCGTCTTGACACCGCAAGCAGGGCGCCGCGGGTGGTTGACATTCCAGGTAATTTTTGAACCTGCTTTGGAGCGGCACTTGGCACAGGTTGGCGTGATTGGCGCTGGCAGTTGGGGCACGGCACTGGCAAAGCGCTTGTGTGAGAATAGTCACGCGGTGCGCCTGTGGTGCCGCCGGCCCGCATTGGCGCAGCAAATCAATGCGCAGCACTGCAATCAAGCCTATTTGCCCGGATTGCCGCTGCCCGAAAGCCTGCAGGCAACTGCTGATCTGGCGGCCGCAGTTGCCGGCACCGAGGTGGCGCTGATCGCCACGCCCTCGCACACGCTACGCGAGGTGGTGCCGCGGCTACCGGCGCTGTCACCGGATACCATCGTGGTCAGCGCCGTCAAGGGCCTGGAGCCGCAAACCGATTTGCGCATGAGCCAGGTGATTGCCGCCAGCCTGCCGCAGCCGCACGCCATCGTTGCGCTTTCGGGGCCGAGCCTGGCCGAAGAAGTGGCGCGCGACATTCCCACGGCAGTGGTCGCGGCCGGTGAGAGTCTCGAGGCGGCGCGCGAGGTGCAGGCGCTGCTGATGGGGCCGTATTTCCGTGTTTACACGCATCGCGACATCGTCGGCGTGGAATTGGGCGGCGCGCTGAAGAACATCATTGCGCTGGCGGCCGGCATCGGCGACGGCGCGGGCTTCGGCGACAACACCAAGGCCGCGCTCATCACCCGCGGTTTGGTGGAGATGACGCGGGTGGGCACGTATCTCGGCGCGGATCCGATTACGTTTGCGGGTTTGTCGGGCATGGGCGATCTCGTGGTCACCTGCATGAGCAAGAAGAGCCGCAACCGTTCCGTCGGTGAGGCCATTGGCCGCGGCCAAAAATTGAAGGAAGTTCTGGCATCGATGAATATGGTCGCCGAGGGCGTGCGCACGACGCAGGCAACGCATGCCTTCGCGCAAAAGCACAGCATCGAGTTGCCGATCACGCGCGCCGTTTTTGAAGTTCTGTTCGAAGACAAGAATCCCGTGCAAGCCGTGAATGATCTGATGACGCGCGAGGCAAAGATGGAGAAGTTTGGGTAGGTTAAGACAATTTCACCGGAATAACGTGCGAGCGAGGTATTGACATGAAATATACGATTGTTTTACGCCAGTCTGAGGAAGGCTATAGCGTTTCTTGTCCGGCTTTGCCCGGTTGTTGGTCGCAAGGAGCAACTGAACAGGAAGCGATCAATAACATTCGAGATGCAATTCAGGAATATCTCGCTGCCATTTCCGATTCCGTACAGGATGCTGATGTTCGCGAAATCGATGTTGCCGTTTAACCATGCTGAAGCTTCCTGGCATCAATCACCTGCAAGCAGTGAAAGCCCTGGAGAAAGCTGGCTTTCACATCGCGCGACAAGGAAAGCACATCGTCATGTCTGACGGCGTACACTATGTGACAATTCCGCGACACAATCCTGTTAACGCATACACGATGGCCGGTATTGTTCGGGACGCAGGCTTACAATGAAAATCCCGCATCGTGCGATGAATTTCGCAAACTGCTTTGATTCTGAAAACACTTGTCTGGCTGCTGCAAGGCCAGAATTCATACACAAACGGAGTAACGCATGATTCCCGCTCACATCAATCGCGATAAAATTTATATCGAAAACATCGGCGCGCATGCCGGCAAGGAAGTGAAACTCTATGGCTGGCTTTACAATGCGCGGCACAAGGGCAAGCTGTGGTTCCTGCTGCTGCGTGACGGCACCGGCATCATGCAATGCGTGGTTTCCCGGCAGGATGTCGGCGAAGAAATCTTCAGCCGCTGCGAGCAGCTCACCCAGGAAAGCTCGTTTGTGGCCACCGGCACGGTGCGGGCGGATCAACGCGCGCCCGGCGGTTACGAGCTGCTGGTGAAGAACATCGAGATCGTGCACGTTGCGCAGGATTATCCGATCACGCCCAAGGAGCACGGGGACACGTTCTTGATGGATCATCGCCATCTCTGGCTGCGCTCCTCGCGCCAGCATGCGATTCTGCGTGTGCGGCACACCATCATCAAAGCCATTCGCGATTTTTTCGACGGCCAGGGTTTCACTCTGCTCGACGCGCCGATTTTCACGCCGGCCGCTTGCGAAGGCACGACCACGCTGTTCGAAACCGATTATTTTGGCGACAAGGCTTACCTCACGCAAAGTGGCCAGCTTTACATGGAACCCGGTTGCGCCGCGTTCGGCAAGGTCTATTGCTTCGGCCCGACCTTCCGCGCCGAGAAATCCAAAACCCGCCGCCATCTCACCGAATTCTGGATGGTCGAGCCGGAAGTGGCTTACATGGATCTCGCCGGCGACATGGAGCTGGCCGAGCATTTTGTCGAGTTCATCGTGCAGCGCGTGCTGGAATCCCGCCGCGAAGAATTGAAGGTGCTGGAGCGCGACACCAGCAAGCTCGAAAAGATCGTGCGGCCATTTCCGCGATTGAGTTATGAGGAGGCCGCCAAAATGTTGACGACGCCCGAGGCAGTTGCCTACGCCAAAGAACGGGAAGCGCCGCCGTTTCAACCGGGCAGCGATCTCGGCGGCGCCGACGAATCTTTTCTCACCGAGAAATTCGACAAGCCGCTGTTGGTGCATCGCTATCCCGCCGCGGTGAAGGCGTTCTATATGAAGAACGATCCGGAAAACCCCGACAAGGCCCTGGCTGTGGACGTGCTGGCGCCGGAAGGTTACGGTGAAATCATCGGCGGCGGCCAGCGCGAGGACGATCTCGCCACGCTCGAGGCCAAAATCAAAGCGCATGATTTGCCGCTGGAGGCGTTTCGCTGGTACCTGGACGTGCGGCGCTTTGGCTCGGTACCGCATGCCGGCTTTGGCTTGGGTGTCGAGCGCACGGTGGCGTGGATTTGCGGCCTGCATCATGTGCGCGAGACCATTCCCTTTGCGCGCTTGATGCACCGGCTGTATCCGTGACGCGAGGGTGCACGGCTCAAAACGCAAATCAGGCGAGAGGCCAGAAGCGGATTTCGACAGGATTGGCTGGATGAACAGGATTGATCAAACAAAGACACTGTTCCTGTTCGTTCGATTGAGCTTGCCGGCGGATGCCGCGCCGCGGCTGTGACTCTTTCAGCATTGATACCGGGGCGTGGTTTTCGCAGGCCACGGCGCAGCGGCGATCCATCCAGCAGAAGTTCGCAGGAGTACGGTGCCAATATCGAACCTCAAATTGATCGGCGTCATCGGCGGCGCGCGCTGCAGCGCGGAAATCCGCGAACTGGCGCGGCAGGTGGGCGAGGGCATCGCGCGCCGGGGCGCGGCCTTGATCTGCGGCGGCCGCGGCGGTGTGATGGAGGCCGCATGCGAGGGCGCCAAGGCCGGCGGCGGCCTGACCATCGGCATCCTGCCGGGAGAATCCCCGGCCGAGGCCAATGCCTTTGTCGATCTCAAGATCGTGACCGGCTTGCTGGACGCACGCAACGTGATTATCGCGCGCACGGCAGATGCGCTGATTGCCATTGACGGCAGCCATGGCACACTTTCGGAAATCGCTTTTGGTTTGAAGTTCGGCAAGATCGTCATCGGCTTGCATCTCGAGTTTGCTGTTCCGGGTGTAATCTCCGCCGCAACCCCGGCGGAAGCGGTGCAGTTGGCGTTTCAAGCGATAGGATGATCCATGAAGAAATGCGTTCATTTACACATCCAGGGATTGGTGCAGGGGGTGGGCTTTCGCTATTTTGTGAACAAGTCGGCGCGCCAGCATTATCTCGGCGGCTGGGTAAAGAACCTGCCGGACGGCCGCGTGGAAGTGATGGCCGAGGGCGAGGAACTGGAGCTGCAGGAATTCGTCAGCGCGATGCGCAAAGGTTCGCGCTTCTCCACCGTCCAGAACGTCGAGGTCGAGTGGCTGCCCGCGACCAACAAGTTCAACCATTTTCAGATCATTGATTAAATCTCCGGGAGCAGGCATGAGTGATTTGGCGCGCTATATCCGCACGGTGCAGGACTTTCCCAAGCCGGGCATCGGCTTCAAAGACATCACCACCCTGCTGAAGGAGCCGCAGCCCTTTCAAATGGCGATCACGGAATTCGTCAACCGCTTCGGCGGGCAGCCGGTGCACAAGGTGGTCGGCATCGAATCGCGCGGATTCATTTTCGGCGCGCCGCTGGCTTTGCACCTGGGCGCCGGATTCGTGCCGGCGCGCAAACCGAAGAAACTGCCGGCTGCCACCGTGCGCGCGGAATACCAGCTCGAATACGGCACGGATGCGCTCGAAATGCACGTCGATGCCATCAGCACCGGCGAAAACGTCCTCATTATTGATGACTTGCTCGCCACCGGGGGGACGGCGGCCGCGGCCACCCGCCTGGTGGAACAACTCGGCGGCCAAGTCATCGGGCTGGGCTTTCTCATCGAGCTGGATTTTCTCAACGGCCGGCGCCAGCTCGAGGGTTATGCGGTGCACACGCTGATTCATGTCGAATCGGAATAGGGTGCTGTCCGGCTTTCCGGCCATGCCGCCGGGTGCTGCGCGAGGAGTGGCAGGTAGGAGGCAGCGAACGCCGACCCATGCACCGGGCGGCATGGCCGGAAAAGGCCTTGCATCCGCCCGGCAAAGTTGCTACATTTGGCGCCGCTTTGGAAAACAACGCCCCTATAGCTCAGTAATGGATAGAGCAGAGGTTTCCTAAACCTTGTGTCGCAGGTTCGAATCCTGCTAGGGGCACTGCCGGCAACCAACGCCAATTGATCATCATTATCGCAAGGAACCCACCCGATGTTGAAACCGCAAAAGCGTCTGAGCAAGCGCGAACTCAAACAAGACAAGCTGGTGACTGCCTGGTTCAAGGCGAATGACTACATCAGCCATCACAGCCGGGACCTGCTGCTGGGCGCGATCGCAGTCGCGGTCGTGGTTGCAGGCGTGCTTTGGTACAACTACTATCAGAAATCCCAGGAGAACGTTGCCTCGGTGCTGCTGGCGCACGGCAAAACTTCCTATGAGAATCAGCAGACCCAGGCCACCATCGATACGTTGCTCAAGCTGGTGAATAATTACAGCGGCACGCCCAGCGCCGCGGTAGGCACGGTCTACTTGGCCAACGCATTCTTCCAAAAGAAGTCCTACGCCGAGGCGGAGAAGTATTATCGCCAGTATTTGGATGATTACGGCGATGATCCGGTCCTGCGCATTGCCGCGGCCGCCGGCGTTGCGGCAACCTATGACGAGCGCGGCGACTTTGCCAAGGCCGGTGAGCTTTATGAAAAGGCGGCCAAGGATCATCGCGACAGCTTTCGCGCGCCGGAATTGTACATGCAGGCGGCGCGTTGCTATCACTTGAGCAAGAAGTCCACAGAAGCCGCCCGGGTCCTGGCGCTGCTGCTGAAGGAATACCCGGAGGCCAAGCAGGCGGAGGAGGCCAAACTGCTGCAAGCGGAGTTGCGCTCCTGAGGCCCGTTGCCTCAAAATTAAATGTTACCCAAATTTGTGAGAACTGGGGTGATTTTGATTTATTGTTCTTTTGCTGTT
>JAKLJX010000037.1 GCA_023150945.1 bacterium
TTGGGTAACACATATTATGAGGCAACGACGCCATTTCAAAAAACCTTCGGTAACAATATTTATGAGCCAATGCGCAGTCAGACTGCCCTGGCAAAAATGAATTGACAACGTGTCATTTTTTTAGTAGATTTTTCGCGCTTTTTTGCACGACTTACGACTTTGTCCTGACGAGCCTTAACTCACAAAGGAGTCCAATGTCATGAGCCTTGATGCGCTGGGCATGATCGAAACGCGTGGGCTGGTCGGCGCGATTGAAGCGGCTGACGCCATGGTGAAAGCGGCCAAGGTCACGTTGATCGGCAAAGAGAAGATCGGCGGCGGCTATGTGACCGTGATGGTGCGCGGCGATGTCGGTGCGGTCAAGGCTGCCACGGACGCCGGTGCTGCTGCCGCGGAGAAAGTCGGCGAGTTGGTTTCCGTTCACGTCATTCCGCGGCCGCATGCGGAAGTCGAATTGATTCTGCCCAAACGGGCTGAACTGGCCACGGAATCCTGAGAACGCATGGCGGAACGCGCGCTCGGTCTGGTCGAAACACGCGGCCTGGTTGCCGCCCTGGAAGCCGCGGACGCGATGGTCAAGGCGGCGCAGGTGGTTTTGGCGGGCCGGGAAATCACTGACGCCGCACTCGTCACCGTGAAAGTTGCAGGCGAAGTTGGCGCCGTGCGAGCGGCAGTCGAGGCCGGTCGTCTGGCCGCAGCCAAAGTCGGCGAAGTCGTTGCAACCCACATCATTCCGAATCCGCATCTCGAATCTGAGGCGATCGTTTACACGCCAGCAGAGCGAGCAAAATGGAAATAACCGATCTTTTCTTGTGCAACCCCGGCAATTGATCTGCAATCTTTGCATCTTATCAGGCCTCGCCCTCCTCGCGGCCAGCCCATTCCGGAAGCCGACCACCTTTCCCAGTGACGGCTTCTTCCTGCACTCCACCAAAGTTCTCCGCCAACTCGCGGTGCGCATGGCGCGACCAGCGCTGCGGGCGGACCCCAGTCAGGACGCTAATGAGCAATGAAAGCTCTTCCGTTTCCAGCCTATGCCAAGATCAATGTTGGGCTTCGCATTCTCGGGCGGCGCGAGGACGGTTATCACAACCTCGACACGAACTTCCTGCAGATCAGCCTGCACGATACCTTGTTCTTTGAAAGGACTGCCGCGCCGGTTTTCGAACTGAGCTGCAATTGGCCCGAGCTGGCGGCAGGTGGCGCAAACCTTTGCGAGCACGCCTACCGTATGCTGGTGGAGGCCAGCGGGCAACCGCTCGGAGTCCGGCTTCGACTTGAAAAGAGAATACCGACGGGTGCCGGCTTGGGAGGGGGCAGCAGTGATGCGGCAGTGACTTTGCTGGCGCTCAATCAGCTCTGGCAACTCGATCTTCCTGTTTCCCGGCTGGAAGAGTTGGCGCTGCAACTCGGTTCGGATGTGCCTTTCTTTCTGCGGGGAGGATACTGCCACGGTCAGGGTCGCGGTGAGATTCTATCCACCATCGATCCGTTGCCGGAGTATTGGATTCTGGTCGTCGCTCCGCCGGTGTCTGTCTCGACGTCATGGGCCTATCAAAACGTGAAATTCGGCTTGACAAACGGGCAAAAGAGTAGTACATTCAGCGCTTTCAAATTGAAAATAAACGAGTCCTCACACTTGGGGGAACGGGTTCACAACGATTTTGAAGCGATAGTCTTCGAGCGATACCCGGAGTTGGCGGCGATCAAGCAGCAGTTGCTCTCCGGCAAGGCCCTGGCTGCCAGTATGAGCGGGAGCGGGTCAACCGTTTACGGCGTGTTCGAGACCCAGGAGGCAGCCCAGCAGACGCAACGACTCTTCCAGGATCAGCATAAAACCTTTTTAGCGCGACCAGTACAATGGGGAAAAAGGGAACTTGACCAGTATGTGTCGAGTTGCGCCGCAGACTCACAACCTGGCTTTGGGGCAGGTCTGTGAAATCAATTTTTAAGGAGGGAGGAATGGAGATAACCGAAATCACGGTCAGTATCCGCGAAGAGGACAAACTGAAGGCTTTTGTCAATGTGACCTTCGACGACTGCTTCGTCGTGCGCGGCATGAAAGTGATCAAGGGCGTGACCGGTTATTTCGTCAGCATGCCAAGCCGTAAAATGAATGACGGAACTTTCCGTGATATCGCACATCCCATCACCAATGAATTTCGGGACCGGCTGGAAAAAGCCGTTCTGGAAAAATACCGGCAGGAAGTGCAAAAGGGCGGCAAGCCAACCAATCAGGACGAATTTTTTTAGGCGGGCATGAGATTCTCTCTGGGGCGTCGCCAAGCTGGCAAGGCACAGGACTTTGGTTCCTGCATACGAAGGTTCGAATCCTTCCGCCCCAGCAAGTCTCTAACCTTGGTTAATGCTTCTGAGATCATTGCTCAAATGGCGAGTCCTCCGCTCAGTTGCTCGTCTGGTAGATGACGCAGGAGGCGGAACGGATCGTCATTTTTTTTGTCGTTTATGAATGCCCTGCTGCAACATCCGCGCTTGTTCTCCGGCAGAGCTCATCCCGAGCTGGCGCAAAAAATTGCCGCCTACCTCAACCTCGAGCTCGGCAAGAGTGAGTTCCGCGAGTTTAGCGACGGTGAAACCTGGGTCAAGTTCTCCGAGAATATTCGCGGCCAGGATGTTTTCATCATCCAGCCGACGAATTCGCCGCCGCGCAACCTGCTCGAACTGCTGATCATGCTGGATGCCGCCCGCCGCGCCTCCGCCCGGCGGATTACCGCGGTGATTCCGTACTTCGGCTATGCCCGCCAGGATCGCAAGGATCAGCCGCGCGTTTCGATCACCGCCAAGCTGGTCGCCAATCTCCTGACCACGGCGGGTGCGGATCGCATCCTCACGATGGATCTGCATGCGCCGCAATTGCAGGGGTTCTTTGATATTCCACTCGACCATCTCTATTCGGCCACCGTGTTCGTCGAGTACCTCCAAAAAATCAAAATCCCGAACCTGGTGGTCGTGGCTCCGGATCTCGGCGGCACCCACATGGCGCGCGCCTATGCCAAACGGCTGAATGCGCCCATTGCCATCGTCGACAAGCGCCGCTCCGGGCCCAATATGGTCGAGATCATGAACGTCATCGGCAACGTGGAAGGCAAGAATGCGCTGCTGATCGACGACATTTGCGATACGGCCGGCACGCTCACCAACGCCGCCTCTCGCCTGAAAGATATGGGTGCGCAGCACGTCTACGCCGCCTGCACCCATGCCATCCTGTCGGGGCCGGCGGTGACGCGCTTGATGAAATCGCCCATCGACCAGATGATCGTGACCGACACCGTGCAGATTCATCCCAACAAGCTGATCGACAAGATCAAGGTGCTCTCGGTGGCGGAGTTGTTCGGGCGCGCGATTATGCGCACGCATAATGAAGAATCCATCAGTTCGCTGTTTGACTAGCAGATTACAGATTAGAATTCATCACCTGAAGCAAAGGTTGCGTTATGAGTTCAACACTTATCAATGTCGAAGTTCGCAATGATATCGGCAAGCAGGCGGCCAAACGTCTGCGGCGCGAGGGCCGTGTGCCGGGCGTGTATTACAGCGGCGGCGTCGACCCTGTGGCGTTGAGCGTCGATGCCAAGGAATTGCGCGCTGCACTCGCGCACAAGTCCAGCATCATGGATGTGCGCCTGGGCTCCGCCGAACCCGTCAAGTGCATTATTCGTGAAGTGCAATGGCATCCGGTCTACGGCACGCCGGTGCATGTCGATTTCATGGGCGTGAAGCTGACGGAGAAGATCACCATGGAAGTGCCGATCCGCCTGACTGGCACGGCGGCTGGCGTGAAAGATGGCGGCACTCTGCAACAACTGCTGCGCAGCCTCGAGATCAAATGTCTTCCGCTCGATATCCCGGACGCGGTGGACATCGACGTCAGCAATCTGAACATTCATGACGCTATCTATGTGCGTGATTTGCCCGCCGAAAAATTCGAGATCCTGAACGAGCCCGAGCAAATGGTGATCTCGGTGCTGGCGCCACGCCTGGAAGAGACGCCAGTCCCGGCTGCTGCGCCGGAAACTGCTGAGCCGGAGGTGATCGGCCACGGCAAGAAGGCTGAGGAAGAAGAAGGCGAAGAATCCCAGAAGTGACGATGACCCGTGGCCAGCTCTGCCGTTGTGCCTGCCAGATATCTGATTACCGGCTTGGGAAACCCCGGCCGGGAATATGCCGGCACCCGGCACAACCTCGGTTTCATGGTCATCGATCATCTCGCCGAACGGCTGGGAATTGCGTTGCATGCGGGCCGAGGGGAATATCGCATCTCCTCCCCCCATCCCCTGCCCGGCAGTGACCGGGAAATCGTTCTGCTCAAGCCGCTGACCTTCATGAACAACAGCGGCGTGGCGGTGCGCGAGGTGGTTCATTATTTCAAGTTTGAATTGCCTCATTTGCTCGTGGTGCTGGATGATCTCCAGTTGCCCTTCGGCAAGCTCAGACTCCGCTCGAAGGGCAGCGACGGCGGCCAGAAGGGGCTGCGCTCCATCATTCAGGCGCTCGGCACCGAGGCCTTCCCGCGGCTGCGGCTCGGCATCGGCCAGGGTTCGGAGCAAACCGCCACTACGTTCGTGCTCTCCCGGTTTTCCAAGGTGGAACGCGAAGCCCTGCCCGACCTCATTGCCCAAGCCGCTGATGCGGCAGTGGACTTCTGCCGCCATGGAATTGCCCATACGATGAACCGCTACAACTTGAAAACGAATCCTGAGGAATGACCAAACAGGCGGCTGGCGACGGCGAGGAGGCCGTGGTCAACGCCGGAATTCGCAACCAGGTCCAAAAGCAGAAAAAAGAATTCTGAAGGAGGCTCATTGTCTGACGTTTTGATCCCCGGCATCGCGAGTCTGTTTGCACTCGGCTTCGTTGCCTTTTTGGCGATGGATGTATTGCGCAAAAGCCCCGGCAACGAAAGAATGGTTCAGATTTCCCGCGCCGTCCAGGAAGGTGCCAAGGCGTTTCTGCGGCGTGAATACCTGTACGTTTCTGCTTTCGTCATTGTGATTGCCACGCTGATTGCTGCGGCACCTTTGTTCTCCAAAGTTGACCTCAATTGGCAGACTTCGGTGGCCTTCATGGCCGGTGGCCTCGCTTCCGCGATTGCCGGCTACATCGGCATGAGCATCGCCACGCGCGCCAATTCCCGCACCACGCAGGGCGCGGTTGATGGCGGCCTCAAGGGCGCCCTGAGCGTGGCCGTGTCCGGCGGCGCCGTCATGGGGATGAGCGTGGTCGGCGTCTCCCTGCTGGGCTTGTGCCTGGTCTATCTCATTTTCGAAGGCAAGCCCGTCATCATCAATGGCTATGCCATGGGCGCGAGTTTGGTTGCCCTCTTCGCCCGCAGCGGCGGCGGCATCTTCACCAAAGGCGCAGACATGGGCGCCGATCTGGTCGGTAAGGTCGAAGCCAACATTCCCGAAGATGACCCGCGTAACCCCGCCGTGATTGCCGACAATGTCGGTGACAACGTCGGTGACGTGGCCGGCTTGGGCGCGGACTTGCTGGAGTCCTACGTCGAGGCCATCATCGCCGCCATGGCGATTGCCGCGGGCATGACTCTGCTTTCGCCCGAACACAACCACGCCTTGGCCGTGCTGCCGCTCAACATCGCCAGCATCGGCATCTTCTCTTCGATTCTAGGCATTATTTATGTCAAAGCCGCCGGCCGCGGCAATCCCCAAAGCGCCCTGATGGGCGGCCTATACGTCAGCGCCTTCTTCACTATTGTTGGCACGTACTTCATGGTGAAACAGAGCGGCTTTGCGTTCGAGAACTATGATGCCATGGGGCCGTTTTGGGCCACCATCGCGGGCGTGCTCTCCGGCGTTATCATCGGATTCACCAGCGAATACTACACTTCTTCCAAATACAAGCCGGTCAAGAATCTCGCGGATGAATCGCAAAGCGGGCCGGCGATTACGGTGACCGGCGGTTTGGCGCTGGGCATGGCTTCCACCGCGGTGCCGGTCATTGTGCTGGCAATTGCCCTGATCGTGTCGCACGAGTTGGCGGGGATCTACGGCGTGGCGATGGCGAGCTTGGGCATGCTGGCAACCACGGGCATGGTGGTGTCGGTTGACAGTTATGGTCCCATTGCCGACAATGCCGGCGGCATTGCCGAGATGTCGCATCTTGATCCCGGCGTGCGCAAAATCACCGACAGCTTGGATTCCGTGGGCAATACCACGGCGGCGATCGGCAAGGGTTTCGCCATCGGTTCCGCGGCGTTCGCGGCCATGGGCTTGATCGTGGCTTACATGCACTCGATCAAGCTGCAGAGTGCGGACATTCAGGAGCCCAAAGTGCTGGCGGGCGTCATCATCGGCGGCATGCTGCCGTTCTTTTTCTCTTCGATGCTGTTCAAGGCCGTGAGCAAGGCCGCGTTCAAGATGATCGCCGAAGTGCGGCGGCAATTCAAGGAGATCCCCGGTTTGCGCGAGGGCAAAGTGATGCCGGATTCGGCGCGCTGCGTGGACATCAGCACCATCGGCGCGATCAACGGCATGCTGCTGCCCGGTGTGTTGGCGCTATTGGCGCCGGTGCTCACCGGTTTCTTGCTCGGCCCGGCTGCGCTCGCCGGCCTGCTGTTGGGCGCGCTGGTCACCGGCGTCATGCTGGGCATTCAGATGGCCAACAGCGGCGGCGCGATGGACAACGCCAAGAAATTCGTGGAAGAAGGCCATTACGGCGGCAAAGGCTCGGATACGCACAAGGCCACGGTGATTGGCGACACGGTGGGCGATCCGCTCAAGGATACGGTCGGGCCTTCGATCAACATTCTGATCAAGCTGATGGCGGTCATTTCGCTGGTATTGGCGCCGTTGTTTATGGAATGACAATTCTCAAATAGCTCTCGCGCGGAAGCTCGCCGTCCGCCGGCCGGGTAAAAGATAAGGTGGTTGCGGCAACGTTGACGACCGGCAGGCGGGTCGCGGGCAATGAGGGCAGTTTGCCGCCTTCGTTTCCGCTTCTCTCGCGAGAATACTGATCAAACGTTGAACCTTGCAATGGAGGTTGAAATTGCAGCTTTACGAAACCACCGTGATTATCGATTCGGCCCTGCGCGCCGAAGACCTGAAAAACTTCGGCGAGCGCATTACCAACTTCATCTCCAACAATGGCGGTGAAGTGGTCCGGGTCGAAGAGTGGGGCAAGCGCCGCCTGGCCTACGAGGTCAAGAAGAAACAATATGGCTATTACCTTCACCTGCGCTTCCAGGCGCCGCCCGCGCTCACCGCGCTCCTGGAGAAGGAGTATCGGCTGAACGAATCGATCTTGCGCTATCTCACCATCAAGATCGATGCGCGCGCGCTCAAGCGGGAAGAGCGGGAGCGCCAGCGCATAGCGACAGCGGCTGCGGAGTCGGTAGGACCCGCCGCGGAGACGGAAGGCAATTCAATCGAGGCGCCGGTGCTGGAAGAAGCACGCGAGGAAGTCTAATTCCGTACGGACCGGCCTCTCTTCATCCCGGGAGTATGCTCTATGGCAGAATTAAAGATGCCCGATATCAATTCGGTGATGATTGCCGGCAATTTGACCAGCGATCCTTCATTTCGCAGAACCACGAATGGGACGCCGGTGGCAAACTTCTACATCGCCTCCAATCGTCGCTTTAAGGACAACACGGGCCAATGGCGGGAGAATGTCTGCTATGTCGGCGTGGTGGCGTGGTACAAACTCGCCGAAAGCTGTGCCGAAAACCTTCACAAGAGCAGCGCGGTTCTGGTCGACGGGGAATTACAGAGCCGCATCTGGAAAAATGAGGACGGCACCACGCGCAACGTCGTTGAAATCAAGGCGCGCCGGATTCAATTCCTCAACCGCCGCAGTGAAGCCACGGAAGCCACCGCTGCCGACGACGAATTCGAGTCGGCGGGCGAGGAACACCATGAGCCGTCGCGCAACCAGCCCGAATCCTCCACGCCGCCGGCCAGTCCGGCCGCCAAGAGTGAATTCAATTTTGGCTACGATAACCTCAAATTGTGAGTGCCCATACCATGCTGAAAAAACGCCGTATTTGCCGTTTCTGTGAAGAACGCGAAATCTATATCGACTACAAGGACGAAAAACGCCTGATGCGGTTCACCACCGAGCAGGGCAAGATCATTCCCCGGCGCACCTCCGGCACCTGTGCCGCGCACCAGCGCATGCTGGTCACCGCCATCAAGCGCGCGCGCCTGCTGGCGTTGATGCCGTTTGTTTACGATCAAGTGCGCTGAGGCCGGGCCGGCGAACTGGCCGCCTGTTCTCATTGTCCCTGTAATTCGATTCAACTGAGGAATACACGCCATGAAAGTATTATTGCGCCAGGATTTCCCCACGCTCGGCGAGGCCGGCAAGATCGTCACGGTCAAAGACGGTTATGCGCGCAATTTTCTCATTCCGCGCGGCATCGCTTTTGAAGCCACCGCCGGTAACCTGAAATACCTCGCGGAAGAAAAGAAGCGCGGCGCCGCCCTGCGGCTGCGCGAGAAAAAGGCCGCGGAGGCGCTCAAGGCCAAGATGGATGGCGTCTCCATCACCGCCGCCATGCCGGTCGGCGAAGACGACCGCATCTTCGGCTCCGTTACCAATCAAGACATCGCCGATTTGCTGGCCGCCAAGGGCTATGAAGTCGACAAGCGCAAGATCTCTCTCGATGAGCCGATTCGCGCGCTCGGCATCTATGAGATTCCCATCAAGCTGCATGCCGAGGTGGAGTGCCGCATCAAGCTCTGGGTGGTCAAGCAGTAAGCTTTGGCGCCGCATGCCGGTGGAGGAAAGGTGGAGCACGCTCCACTTTTCCTGCCGCGCAGCGCCGCCCCTTTGCGATTTTCTCCCGCCTGCCCGCCCACCCGTGTGGTTTTCGTTGTTGACTTTTATGCGCCACAATCTTAATATTGCGCACTTCCGATTGACCTGAGGCAACCTGCCGGCCGGGTCGCTCGGAACGTGTCGTCACCTCGTCGTATTCCCGGTGTTCCATGAAACGCGCGGCTTCATGAGCAACTTTGCGATCAGAATGGTCCACCACTGCTGTGCAAAGTCATTTTGACCGAGGATACCCCATGACGAACCTCTGCGAAAAAACGCGAGAGAACATCGAGTGGCGCCTGACGCTCAGTGTGTTGCTCGGCGACCTTGATGAGGCGGTTACCGAGGTTTGGCTGCAGGCCATTCGCAGTCTCGATGACCAGGATCTCGCCGTGTTGATCCGCCAGGCCGCCGTGCTCCCCGAACGCCATGCTTCCGCGCTCACCCTGCGGTTCTTGATGGAACGCCACTTCCCCTTCCGCGAAATGATCATGTATCAAACGGATGAGACCTTCAAGCGCCGCATGGGCTTGGCCGATCGATTTGACTGAGCCGGTGAGCTGCCCGCGCCGGCCCCGGGCGCAGGTGACGAATCACCTCGAACCTTTTGCGGAAATAGGGCATCAGCCGTCGCTTGCGATCACGCGCGGATTGGCGAGCGGACGGCGGGTGCCCTATTTCTGTTGTTGGGCAGTAGAATTCGCAACCCCGTCGTGAATCGTGAAAATCAATCTGTTTGAAAACTATCGCGTCAAGATCATCGTCGTGACCATCGCCACGGTGTTTTGGTTTGCCGTGGTCACCGAGAATGTCCATGAGTATGATCTCGAAGTGCCCATAGTCGTGACCAACCTGCCGATCGGCAAGACCCTGGTGGGCGAACGGCCCAGCCAGGCGCGCGTGCGTTTCGAAGGCCGCGGCAAAGCACTCTTCGCTTTGCTGTTTCAGCGTGATGCCAAAGTGGTGGTCGATCTGGCCGAGGCCGGCGATTCTCGCACCGTGCGGCTGCAACGCGATTTGGTGCAGATCGGGCGGTGGGGATTGCCGGTGGTGGCCAAGCAGATTCTGGCCCCGGCAGAGGTGGAAATCATGCTGGTCAATGTGCTGTACAAGCAAGTCGCCATCAAACCGGAGCTGGACGTGCGCCCCGCGGACGGATTCACCGTGGTGGGCAAGATCCGCACGACGCCCGATTCCGTGAGAATTGCCGGACCGGAGGCTTATGTCAAAGCCATCAGCCACCTCGCCACGGCGCCCTTCAGCGCCCGCAATCTACGCACGAATCTGAAACAGGAAGTCGCGGTGCAGGCCTTTCCCGATTCGCTGCATATTGACGTGCCGGTCAAGACCGTCACGCTGGCGGTGGAAATCCAAAAGCTCATCGAGATCACCCTGCCGGAGATTCCAGTGCAGGTAAAAAATGCGCCGCGCAATCTTATCGTAACTCCGCTGCCCTCCACGCTCTCGCTCACCGTGGAAGGCGGTGAGCAACTCCTGCTCGGCCTCAAGCGGGAAGATATCGTGGCCGCCCTGGACTATCAGCAGGTTCGCGACGTGCGCCAGCAGGAGGGCTATACGCCGATCATCAAAGTGCCGGAAGGCGTGAGCTATCGCAATGTCAAACCGTCATCTTTTAAACTGATGCTGGAGCGCGGGAATCATGCGGCTGCTCGCAATTGAAACCTCGTGTGACGAGACCGCGGCCGCGGTCATGGAAGACGACCGGCTGCTGTCCAACGTGGTCTCGTCGCAGGAAATTCACCAACTCTATGGCGGCGTCGTGCCGGAGCTGGCTTCGCGCGCGCACCTCAAGCAAATTGCCGTGGTGGTGGGCGCAGCGCTGGAACGCGCCCAGCTTGCGCCGCGCCAGCTCGATGCCCTCGCGGTCACGCGCGGCCCGGGCTTGGTCGGCTCGCTGTTGGTGGGCCTCAACTTTGCCAAAGGCCTGGCGCTCGAGCTTGACGTGCCGCTGCTGGGCATCAATCATCTCGAAGGGCATCTGGTCTCGAACAACATTGCTCCGGACGGGCCGCAGCCGCCCTTCCTCGTTTTGATCGTTTCCGGCGGCCACAGCATTCTTAGCCTGGTCGAAGATTGGGGGCAATATCGCATTTTGGGTGAAACCCAAGACGACGCGGCCGGTGAAGCATTTGACAAGGTTGCCCGCATTCTCGGTCTGCCCTATCCCGGTGGCCCGCCGATCGAGAAGCTCGCGGCTGCGGGAGATCCCCACGCCATCACTTTCCCGGTTGCCCGCCTCAAAGACGCGCCGTTTGATTTCAGCTTCAGCGGCCTGAAGACTGCCGTGCTGTATCATGTGCAAAAGCCGGGCGCGGCTGCGACCCCGCGGCTCGACGCTGCCACCGCGGATGTTGCGGCTTCGTTTCAGCATGCCCTGCTTTGTGCTCTGGTGGAAACCACCGGCCGGGCCCTCGAACGGTTTCCCGTGACTGCAATTGCGCTGGCCGGCGGCGTCGCCTGCAATAAGGCCCTGCGTGCAGCGATGGCCGAGCTGGGCCGGCAGCACGGCGTGCCGGCGTTCTATCCGCCGCCCATTTACTGCACCGACAACGCCGCCATGATTGCGCGCGCGGCCATGTTCCATTTGACCAAGGCCGCTCCTCTACCTGCGGCTGTGCGCGAGCTTGCTCCTGATCCCAGCCTGAAATTGACCTCCACCACGCCGGCCTCGTCTCATGCAAATTGATTTGACCTTCGCCACCGCGGCGATCTATCCGCTCCTGCTGCTGCTGCTGCTCGCCCTGGTCTTCACGTTTTTCATCTATCGCGTCACCACGCCCGCCGTCGCCACCTGGCTGCGCCGCGCGCTCGCCCTTCTGCGTGCGCTGGCACTGGCCGCGGCATTGCTGCTGTTGTTTGAACCCACCCTCAGCCTGGCCTTGCGCCGCACCGAGAAAACCGCCGTTGCGATTCTCCTGGATCACTCCGCCAGCATGAATCTCTCGGATTCGCTCCAAACGCGCGCTGAAGCCATGCGAAAAACGATGGCACTGCCCTGGCTCGAGCAGTTGCGCGAACGTGCCGACGTCTTCCTGTTCAGCTTCAGTGACAGCCTGAAGAGCCTGCCGCCTGAGTCGCTTGCGGCGCTGCGCTGCGATGGCGACGGCAGCAATTTGGCACAAGCGTTGAGCGAGGCCAAACGCCAGCTCGCCAAACGCCATTATCAGGCGGCGATTTTGCTGAGTGACGGCGCCTACAATCTGGGCAGCAATCCCAGCCGGCAGGCGGAGAGTTACGGCCTGCCGATTCTCACGGTGCGGCTGGGCGCGCCGCAGCTCACGCGCGATGCTCTGATTCAAGAAGTGGTGACCAATGAAATCGCCTATGCCGAAACCAGACTGCCGGTGGAGGTGACGATATCGGCCACCGGCTTGGCTGGTCGCACCGCTCGCCTGCATATCGCAGAAGGCGAGCGCGAAGTGGCGGCGCAGGAGATCCGGCTGCCTGCGGATCAAACGCAGGTCACGGCAACGCTGGCAGTGACACCGACCACGGTGGGATTGAATCGCTACACCGCACGGCTGGAGACGTTGCCGGGCGAGTTGACTGCGGAGAACAACCGCCGCACCTTTTACGTCAAGGTGCTGAAAAGCAAACTCAAGATCTGGATCTTCGCCGGTGCGCCTTCCGCCGACTACACTTTTCTCCGGCGCGCGGTCAGCAGCGATGGCAATTTTGCCGTGCAGGGTTTTGTGCAGCGGCCGGGCGGCAGTTTCTATGCAACGCCGGAGCAGCCACTGCCGGCTTTCGAGAGCGAGGAGGCTTGGCAGCCGGTCGATGCGGTCATGCTCATCGATTTCCCGCGGCGCGACAGCAACCGTGCCCTGGTCGAGATGCTGGCCCGGCAGTTGGCGGAAAAAGGCAAACCGCTTTTCTATCTCCATGGTCCGGGCGTGGATTTGAATTTGCTGTGGCGGCTGCGGCCGGCGCTGCCGTTCACCGCCTTGCCCAACAGCATGAGCGAGCAGGTGATTTCGCTGCAATTCATTGCCGCGGGATTGTCGCATCCGGTTACGCGGCCGCTCACGGAGCGTTTTGCACAAGCGGCGGGTGGCGCTGCGGCGGTGCGTGGCAGCGATGAATTGCCGCCGCTTTTCTGCAATCTCTACAACGTAAAACCGGCGGCGGGCGCGGAATTGCTCGCGGGGCTGGGCACCGGCAGCCGACCGGAACCGTTGTGGCTGGCGCAGAAGAGTGCTGCGCGTAAAACGCTCGTGATCTTGACTTACGGTATATGGCGCTGGAAGAGTTTACTCACTGCGGTGGGAAAGTCCAGCGACGTTTATGATGCCATGATGACCGGGCTGGTGCGCTGGTTGGTGACGCGGGAAGACAGCAAGCTGGTGCGTTTTGAAAGCCAAAAAGAAATCTACCGTGGCGGCGAACAGATCGAGTTGACCGCCCAGGTCTATCATGAAGACTACCAGCCTTTTGCCGGTGCGCGCGTGCGGGCGCATTTGACCGGACCGCAATTCGATCAGGAAATTGCCCTGCAGGATGTGGGCAGCGGCTTGTATCGCGGCCGGTTGCAGGTGTTGGGTGGGGGGGAATACTTCTACCGCGGCACAGCGGAATTCGGCGAGCGCAAGCTCGGCGAGGAAAGGGGCCGCTTCTCGGTTGAGCCTTTCAGTTTGGAGTTTCTCGATACGCGCCTGCACGCGCCGCTCTTGCAACAAATCGCGCAACTCAGCGGCGGCGCTTATCTGCCGCCCGACAGTCTGGCGGCGTACCTTGACCGTCTGCCTCTGGAGCCGGCGGTCAAGCGTGAGTCCTACAATTTGGCACTCTGGGGCCGGCCCACGGTGCTGATCGTCCTCCTGCTCACGCTCGGTGCAGAATGGTTCATCCGCCGGCGGCAGGGAATGCTGTAAAAAAAGCGGCGCCAACCGCGCGCCGCTTTTTCGGTGTTTCACGGATCGGCCAGGTGGCCTCAGTCATCATCAGCAGGCTCGGGCGGATGGGGATCGATACCCTGCGCGTCGGTGGTGCGCACGCGCTTGTAGACTTCGGCGGCAGCCGCCGCGCCGGCCGCCACCGCCACACCGGCGAGCACGGCTTCACCCGCTTCCGAGGTTTGCGCCAGCGCCGCCACCCACCCCAGGCTGTCGAGCGCGCCAATCATCTTGGAAGTCAGATGAAACAGCACCCACACGATGTAGGCGACCAAGCCGCCCACGAAGGCCGCGAGCGCCACATTTCTGGTTTTGATCTCAGACTCGACGCGCAACAACTTGCGGTCTGCGATCAGGACGTCGCGATTAATCAGATCACTCAAGCGCTTCGCCTCTGCGCCTTGAGGATCCTTCCCGCTTTTCGCCATAGCTTTCCCTCGGGTTAATGGTTCTGGGCAATGCTTTCCGGTTGATTTGACGGCATATTGAACTGCACGTAATAGGAATTGCCCACTGCCTGAAATGGCGCCCAAAAATAGGGATGGGGATGGAAGCGCATCACCGGGTCCTTGCGAATGCGCGCGATCTCGTCCCGTTGAGCATTGCGCAGCGCGCCGGCCACGTTGTGCCCGCCAGTTTTCAAGTTCAGATAGAATTTCTCCATGACATTGCCGGCTGTCCGCGCATCGACGGCCCACAGAGTGGTGATGAGACAGGGAGCGCCGGCGCAAAAGAAAGCGCGCGGCAAACCCACGATGCCCTCGCCCATGGCAAACTGACCGAGCGCCGTGTTGCAGGCCGACAGCACGACCAGCCGCGTTTTGCGCAGATTCAAACGAAAGACCTCATACATCCGCAAGTGCTCATGCGCGGCGCCGTATTCCGCCTGCCCAGCGGCCCCGCTGGCGGACGAAGCCGCGGCCTCTCTCTGAAGTCCAGAAGCAAGATAGAGCGTGGTGTACAACGGACTCTTGACATCCACGCTGCAATGACCGGCGAAATGGAGAATGTCGAAAGGCTCTTGTAACGTTTGCAGCAACGCTTCCTTGCGTGCCTGCTCCCGCACCAGCAGCTTGGAGCCGGTGGAAGAAAGCTGCATGATGAATTGCGCTGCCTGATCAGCCCAGGGCAGCGCCTTGAGCCGGCCGGAACGATCTTCCGGGTTTGCGATTGCGAGCACGCGCAGCCTGGCGCTGTTTCCCTGTTCCTGTCCGCGTTCCAGGGCATATTTCAAGACCGCCGCACTCGGCGCCGTGGCCAAAGGCACCGCTTCCACCAAAAAGCGGGTGGAGTCAGGCCCGGGCAGGGTGAGCGCGGCGAAAGGCAGATAGTGCAGCAGATCATCGGGTATGAAATAGAGGTTCTGGTCCGGTCGAATATGCTGCCACACCGGCTTGATCAGCAGAGCGGACAGCCGCTGCGCAACGGCCAGGAAATCCTGAAAGGCGGCGTCGCGGTCTTGATTCCAGCGGCGGCTGAACGCGGCGAAATCATCCGCGCCTGCTGTCCGGCGGAATTCCCGCACCAGCCGGCGCAACTCCTCGCGGCGGAGGTTGACTTGCGTGCTCGTCACGTGGACCCGATCCACCACCCAGATGGCGAGGCGATCGGGCAGCACGCGATACTCGATGATCTTATCGTGCTCTCCCAGCGCAGCCTGAATCTCCTCCACTCGCGGGCTGGCGGAAGCAGACAACGACAACAGCGTCAAGTTGGGCTGATTGGGATTGAGCGCGTCAATGCGGTTGACAATCTCCAAGCCGCCGTGCAGTTGATCCAAAAACGACCGCGCTTTGGCGCGTTCGACGAAGTTGTAGGACTGCACGGCGTCGTGTTGTTCCTGCAAATAGGTCAGAATGGTTTCATCATAGACGTCCTGTTTCTCGGCAAAATATCCGAGCTTTGAGCCTTCCTCATGGAGGTGAGTCAACGTTGCTTCGATGGTGTCAATCGCGGCTTCGTACTGCTGCAGCGCCTCCGTCACCCGGCCCTGTGCCTTGAGCGCGCGGCCCCTGCCGTAGAATCCCTTCCAAATGTGTGCGGTGATTCCCGAGTTTGCGGCCAGCGCGATGGCTTGTTCGAAATCCCGGTCGGCCGCTTCCCAGCTCCGGCCGGCCAGGTTGAACTGACCCAGGCCGAGATGATTGAGAATGAGATTGGCCGTGAAGCCCTTTTCGGCATTGATCTGCAGCGCCTGCTCAAACATCTCCCGCCCGGCCTGCCAATCACGCTGTTTCAACTTTAGATCGCCGAGCATTTGAAACATCTCGGCGCGCACGGCCGCGTCTTCCGGGCCGGCAATCTGCTGCAGCGCCTCTTGCAGACAGGCATGCGCTTGCGGCAGGCTGTCCAAGTACACCAGCGTTTCCCCCAAGTTGGCGAGCGCCGCGGCAATATCCGCCGGCCGGCCATGGCAGGCTTTGAATCTTTCGTATGCCGCGCGGTGGTATTTTCTGGCCAGCTCATGCTGGCCCAGGAGGTTGTAGACCAGCCCAATGATGGTGTATTGTGCCGCTTCCTGTTTGGGCTTGGGATGCTGCAATCCCTGGAGCGTGGCCAGCGCCGTGCTTTGCAGCTTCAACGCCTCGGCATAATTGCCCAGGTTGCGCTCCACCAGTCCCATCATGCGCAATACCCGCGCCTGTTCGAATTCTTCCTCGAGGTTGCTGTAAATGGCGAGCGCCTGCCGCAGTTGCGCCTGCGCCTCCAACAAGCGGCCGCTTTCGTTGTAGATGCGGCCCAGGCCGCTCCGCGCGTGTGCTTCCAGCTTGCGGTTCTGCAGGGTTTGGCTCAAGGCAATCACGCGACGAAAGGCCGAATCGCTTTGCGCATAGTCCCGCAAATCCGCGTGCACGTTGCCCATGACGAGCAGCGCCCACATCGCGCGAAAGGGATCCGGCAACGCGCCCGCCAACGCCAGACTGCGTTGCAGCGCAAGAAGGCTTTCCTTTTTCCGGCCGATGACGGAGTATGAGTCTCCGAGGTCAAAATAGGCCTTGGCAAGGCCGGGCTGATCACCCAGGCGCTGGTACAGTTGCAGCGCCTGCTGGTATTTTCCGATCGCCTGCTGCTTGTCGCGCAGCGTATCGCCCACGAACATCAGGTACTCCGCTTCCAGCTTCTGCAGTTTTTGTGCGTGCGTGAACTGCTGCACGAGCTGCAAGCGTTGCCACGGCGCCGGTTCATGATGCACTTTTCGAAAAAGCGCTGCGAGCTGCTCGGCTTGCGCCAGGCTCATCGGCAGTGGTGGCGCGGCGTTGTCGATTGCGGCCAGGAGAAATTGGTTGACGATCTCCGTGAACGCCGAGCGCAATTTGTCGCGGTTGTGCGTTACGAAGAGTTGTGCCGCGGCCGAGTTCTGCGCGGGCAGCGCGGCAAAATCGCGCAGCAGCTTTTGCTTGGCGGCGTCAAGCCGGTGCGATTGGAAATGATCGACGAGCGTGCGTCGGGACACCCGCTCGGACTGGCATCCGCACAGGAGAGTGCAGCACAAAGGCAAGAGCACCGCGACGCCGGCCGTTAACATGCGTGGTGGTCTTGAAGACACTGACACCTCGTGGCAAAGGATTGAAGCAAAAATGAGGAGGAAGACAAGAAATCCGGCTGCCGCCCGTCGCTGTGGGCAGCCGCGTGACTTACTGCAATTGATTCTCGCGATCGCTGGCCACCGCCGGCCAGTCCGCATCCTGCTCCCGGCTCGCCAGTTTGCGGTAGTTTTGCCATTCCTGCCGCGCCTGCTCGGTCTGGCCCTGCATCTGCAGCAGATTCGCCTTGTTGAATTGCGCCTCGACGAATTCCGGTTTCTGCTGCAGCGCCTGCGTGAACCAGTCCAGGGCTTGCTCATAATCGCCGCGGCACCACGCCAGCACACCCAGATCGTTGAGCACCGCCGCTTCCGCCGGCGCGAGCGCATGGGCGCGCCGGAAATGCACCTCGGCTTGCGCCGTGTCTTTGAGCACGCGCAGATGAAATCTGCCCAAAAGTTGCTCGGCCTGGTGGTTTTTGGGATCGGACTGCAGCGCCCGTTGCAGCTTTTCCTGCATTGCCGGCAGCGGCGCCGATTGCTCCGGTCCCATCACCGTGGTGAATTCATCATATTCGAGATTGCCGGAGAGGCGCAGCTCTTCCCGCGAAGTGATGCGATCCTGCTGATTGAGCAACGTGCGGGTCTCCGCCACCGTCTTCCGGCTTTGCCATTGGCGATATTGCGGCACGCCCGCGAACAACACCAGCAGTGCGGCGGCAGCAGCGAGCAGCGGCCGCCAATAGCTGAACAAGCGCGGCGTCTGCGGCACAAAAGGCGGGGGCAGGCCGGCGAGTGAATCCCTGGAGCTCGGCCCGGCCGCCTGTTCTTCCGTTGTGGGTGGCTGCAGCGCATACTCCAGCACGGTGCTGAACAGTTCAAAACAATCGCGGCAGGAGCTCAGATGCGTTTCCACTTGCAGCTTCTCCTGCGGTTTCAGTGTGTCTTCCAGGTAGCTCAGCATCTGGGCCTCGCTGAGACAGCTTGACGAGAGGTCCGGGCCCTCGCGCACCGATTCGCCTGGTTTCGTTGCCATGATCAAATTTCCTTCCCAATAAAACAGGTGGCTCGTGGTTCAGTGGGCTTCCTGGACACCCTGCCAGTGTCTACCCTATTCATCCTGGACTAGAAGACGCAGATTCGCGGGAGTTCTCTCAGGAAATCTGGCCATTCTTACAATTGCTTGCGCAGACAATCCCGCACTTTTCCCAGCAGGAGTTTGAGCAGGCCGTAGGTCCGTTTGCCCGAAAGGTTGATGGCGGGGAGTTGGGCAATGTGCTCAGCGGAGAAGTCTTTGAAGTAGTGCAATTTGAAGACGAGCTTGTCACGGTGGGCGTGCTTCTTGCCGTGCAGGATGCGGTTGAGGCAGAATTCGATCGCGTCTTCCAGTTCGATCAGTTCATGCTGGCGCAGCGCTTCGGGCGAAGGCAGAATCTCGGCCAGGTTTTTCGGACGTTCCGGCGAATCATCCTGGAGCGGCACGCGCCGGCTGGCGGGCGGGCGTTTCTTGGCGCGGTCATGGCGGACGCCGTTCAAGACCACGTTGATGGCGATGATCTTGAGATAATTGAAGATTGAGTTTTCAAAGAGCCCGTTGAACTCCTTGATGCGGTGATTGTCGTTTTCCATCAACTTCGCATACACTTCTGCGGCAAAGTCGTCGAGCGTGGCGATGCCGGCGTAGCGCTTACGCTGGCACACCACGAAGATGACGCGGCGGAGGTGTTGGTCGTAGCGATGCTTGAATTCCTGCCAGAGAAGATTGTCCCGCGGCTGCAGGGCGAGCTGCTGGATGAGTTGATTGTGCGTCAATCGGCTCAGCTCAGTGGTCGGGAATGAACGTCGCTCAGTGTCGTTGCCTGGTAGAACGTAGGACATGCGGGGCCTTTTGGGTTCATCACGAGCATTCTGCGCCGGCAAACCGCTGCCAGAGAACGTGCAGCGATGGAATTTGAACAGGACTTCGAGGCGGCTGACGATTCGACCAGAACGATCCTGCTGGTGCGGGTCTGCGCCCGGTTGGAGGCGGTGCTGTCCTGGTGGCAGTCATGAACCGGCTGGAGGAAACGCAGTGGCCGCGCAAATTCTATCGGAATTGAAAAATTATACATGTTCGCAGCTCAAATGTCAACACATTATTCCACCGGCAAACGATGGTGTCAGCGCGCTTGCTGTTGCAGCATCAATCCGGGCGTCATCGGCGGCCCGGGCAGATTCGCGCTGCGGCGCAATTTCTCCACAGGCCGCCGGCGATGGCGAGAGGGCGGGGCAATACCCGTGCGCGGAATCTGTGAAGTAATCACGCGCGGTCTGGATTTTCCCTTGCATTTGTCCGGCAGAGGATTAAATTCCATGCGTGTCTAAAACGGATGGGGCCACGCCACCGGCGCCTGGTGCGCACCGTGGAGGAAAGGAAGCTCATTCGCGTTTGGCGACCTTGTTTGTCGCAAGTCCTTTCGAAATGGCTGAGTTCACAAAATTCGCATGATTGAGGAGGCTTCATTGGATACCCCGAAGCAAAAAGCGCAACACATCATATCTCAGATGGAGGAGGGCAGCACGTGGCAGGACCTCATCGACCGGCTCCAGAAAGAAAAAAATGCCCACCCTCTGAACAATGACAACGTCGATTGGGACCGCCTCGTGCGCCACGTCCGCACGGTGCTCTACGACGAATTCCCTGATGCGCAGACGCTGAAGCTCGACATCGACCGTGAGGGCCACAAGGTGACCGGCTATTTTGTCTCGCAAGACTTTGAAGGCATGGAGGATGCAGACCGGCAGGATCGCGTGTGGGACGCCCTGGAAAAAGGGCTCTCCGTGGAAGAGCAAAGCCGGATCCTCAGCGTCATCGCGTTGACCCCCACTGAAGGCGTCGCGCAAGGCGTGGTGTCGTAGCCACCCGCCGGGAAATCCGGCCGATTTGTTCGTGACCATCATCAGGCCACTTGCTGCAAGCGAGTGGCCTTTTTTTATTATGGTGAGATTCCTGGGTCAGCCGCAGGCGGGCGAACAATCGTAATCCCGCCGCGCACAGTCGTGCCGCCGCGCCGATGAACGCGCGCTCCGCTATTCCGTCACCGCCTGGCGCTCGCGGCAATAGCAATCATAAATAAACGCGGCACACCACACGGCCGCTCTCCCTTCCCCGCCGGCCGGCCTGCCTTCCTGCCACTCACAATGCCCGGCGCGGTGCACGATACAAATGCCGGCCTCACCGGCAACCGCCAGGCTGCGCAAGCCACCGGTTGCGACGAGTTCTTCGGCGGCTGCATTCAATTCGGCGCGCGGCCAGGAAACTGCGCGTTCAGCCGGCAGGCCCGTGCATTGTGCCAGCGCCTTCGCAGTGAGCAACAGATAATCGACATTATCGAGCATCGCGAGCATGCCCATGGCCTGGCCCGGCGCATGCAGCTCGCCGCAAAAAAGCGAAGTCGTCATTCCGGCACCTTGCGCGCTCTGGAAGAGGGCGCGCGCCGGCATGCCGGCGCGATCCAAATCGCCGAGAATGGCAAGCTGCGCCAGATCGTGCAGGTGAAACCAACTCGCCAGGCAATGGCGAAAATCAAAATGCGCCAGGTCGAGCAGGTCGTTGGCGCCGGCGCTGTGAAAGCTGGTGCGCCGGCCACTGCGGAGTGACTGCATCACCGTGGCGCTGGCGGTGCGCGCTTGCTCATCGACCAGCAACTGAAAAGTGTCGACGTCAAGCTCATGGCAGGCGTCGAGAATCACATGGCCGTTGTCGTCTTCTCCCAGCAGGCCAAGGGCATACAACGGCAATTCGGCCTGCAAGCGCCGCAAGGCCGCGATCACTCCGAACACCCCGCCGATTGCTTTTGCTTCATGGTTGACGGTTGCGTGGCCGCCTTCCCGGGGAAACTGTTCAATCTCATGCACTTGTTCGATCAACCACGGGCCGGCACAGGCAAAGCCTTCACGGAAGATCATGCCCACCTCCATTCCTGACCATACAGCACACACGCGAGAATTCAGATCATTGCCGGCGGACGGCCTGCCGCACGAGTGCCGGTTGGCCGGCGCAAGATATCGCAGTCGTTGGCGGTGGCATGCTCCGCTGCCGCCTCTGAGGCCGGGCAAAATTCGTTTGTATCCTAAGCAATTTTTCACTATTTATCAAACCAAACTTTGAAAGGACTGCTGCGCATGCACATACCCGCGGCCGCGTTGCCCGGCCTCAATCGGCTCGCTTTGACTTATCTGCAGGAGTTTGAGGCAGTGCGTGAGTTTTTCGGAGTGGATTACCGCACGCTGGAAAACCTGGAGGCGCATGCGCGCACGGTCGCCAAGCACAGCTATCCGCGGGAAGCGCTTGCCCATGCGCTCCACCGCCAAAATCACCACTGGGGTGCCGGTGAGAAAGTGCTTGCCAACATTGCCGCGCTGGCGCAGCCGGGCAGTTTGGCAGTGGTCACCGGCCAGCAGGTCGGCATCTTCGGCGGCCCACTGTTCACACTTTACAAGGCGCTGACTTGCGTGAAGCTTGCCGAGTCCTTGCAGGCCCGGTGGCAGCAACCGGTGGTACCGGTGTTCTGGTTGGCGGCAGATGACGATGATCTTGCCGAGATGAACCACGTGCTGCTGATGACGCCGGAGAATGAGTTGGTTTCATTCTCCTGCCCACTCGATGCCACGGCGCGCCGGCCGGCGGCGCAGGTTCACCTGGCCGAGGCCATGACCGAGTGCCATCGTGCGCTGGCGGAAAATTTGAGCGAATCGGAGTTCAAAGGAGAGATCCTCACGGCGCTGGCACAGGCCTATGCCGCGGGCCGCTCGCTGCCGGAGGCCTTCGCGCGCTGGGTGCTTTATCTCCTGGGCGAGTGGGGCTTGGTGCCGCTGAATCCCGCGGACCTGGAGATCCGGCGCCTGGCGCGGCCGCTGCTGTTGCGCGAGTTTGAACAGGACAGTCCCTCGACTGCTGCCGCTTTGCGCGCCAGCGCGCGGCTGGAGCAGGCGGGTTTCGGTGTGCAAGTGCCGCTGCGGCCCGGCCGCTTCAATGCCTTCTATGTCGATGAAGTGCGGCATGCTCTCGAGAAGCAAGCAGAGCGCGTGGTCAGCACGGACGGCCGCGTGGCGTTTTCAGTGCGCGAGTTGGCGCATCGCTTGCAGGACGCACCCCAGCAATTCTCTCCCAACGTGATTTTGCGGCCCCTGCTGCAGGATGCGCTGCTGCCCAATGTGGCCTACATTGCCGGGCCGGGAGAGATCGCTTACTTCGCCCAGTTGCGCGGAGTGTATGAAGCATTCGGCGTGCCCATGCCGGCCATCTTTCCGCGCAAGTCGCTCACGCTGCTGGAAGGCAGAATCAAACGCGTGCAGGACAAATACAACCTGCCGCTCACCGCCTTCTGGAGCCGTCCGGAGGAACTGGTGTCGCGGGTTGCCCGGCAGCACGCGCCCGAGGGCGTGTTCGAGCCGGTGGCTGCGGCGCGTGATGCCCTGGGCCAACGCCTCGATGAGCTTAAACAGCGCGCCACCGCACTGGACGCCACGCTGGCCGGTTTCATCGACAAGGAACGCGGCAAGATTTTCCACCAGCTCGAAATCATCGAAAACAAACTGCTGCAGGCGACCAAACGGCAGAATGAGACGCTGACGCAGCAGATACTCAAAGCCGCGCACGCGCTTTATCCCCGCCAGCAACTGCAGGAGCGGGAATTCAGCCTCGTGCCCTTCCTGAGCAAGCACGGCAAGGGCTTGGTGCGCCAGCTTTACGAGCAGATGGACGTGCAGCGTTTTGACCATCAAGTGATCGAGTTGTTTTGAAAGTGTGGCCGTGCAGGCGGCGGCAAATCCCGCCCGCAAGATATCAGAATCACAAATCCCTGTAAACACCGAAGGAGGAAGGCTATGTGGTCTCAGCCCAAACGCGTTTGGTACTTCTGGCTGTGTTGTACGCTGGCGGTTTTTTTGACCGGAAGGGCAACCGGCCAGGATCTGCAGTGTTTTGTTTTGACGCCGCCGGATCAAATCCTCACCGGCGTCAAGCAAATTGCGATTGCTGATTTCAACGTGACCTCGAGTTTTGCCGAGGATGAGGCGCCCGGCCGCAAGAACACGCTCGATAAGATTCTCGGCGCCGTGGAAAAGGGCGCGGCCGCGGAGCGCAACAAAGCCCGCTTCAATGACGCCGGCCGCAAATTGTCCGATTTGATGACGGCGGCGCTCATTAAAAAAGACCGCGGCGTTGGCGCGGTGAGCACCGGCTTTCTCGGGCTGGGTTCGAAAGAGGGCAAAAGCTTTCAAACCGGCGCCTATACCAACATCTTCCGCGTGATCGAGCGCTCGCAAATTCAGCAGGTGATGAACGAGCTGCAGCTTGCGCAAACCGGCCTGCTGGACGAATCCTCCGCCGCCCAAGTCGGGCGGGTGCTGGGCGTCGACGCCATCGTGATGGGCAACGTGAACGTCTCTTTTCAAGACCGTTGGGTCCAGGAACAGCGCGAGAAGGACAAGAAGAAATATCAAGTCAATTGTGAAAAGCGCGACGCCAACGTCAGCGCCAGCATTCGCCTCATCAAAGTGGAAACCGGCGAGGTGATCGGCACGCATGACAGCCAGAGCAAGCAGGAGAAGAAGAAATGCGAGGGCGACTACGGCGATCTGCCGCTGCCCGAAGCGATGGTGGATCAGTGCCTGGAGAAAGTCGCCGATGAGCTGGTGGACTATTTCGCGCCGGAATTCGTGCTGCAGAAGCTGAAGTTCGAGTATGACATGGGCGACGATTACAAGCGCCAGACCGAAACCGCCAAGCGCGCGATCAAGGACTACGATCTTGACACCGCCTTTCTGCAATTTGCCGCCATCGTCGAGCAGGATCCCTACAATCACGCGGCCAATTTCAATCTAGGCGTGCTGCATGAAGCGGTCGGCAACTACAAGAAGGCGCAGGAGAAATACGGCTTCGCCTTCAGCCTGAAGAGCGACGAGGGCAAATATCGCGACGCGCAGAAGCGGCTGACGAAACAAGCCGCCTTTTGGGATCAACTGAACACACTCGGCATCGTGCTGGCCGAGCATGAATTCAACGCGAACCCGGTGGAATTGGCCTCGGCGACGGTGACCAAAGTGGTCACCAAGGGGTCGACCTCGACGCGCCACGAAATCAAAACCGAGCCCAACGCGGCGAGCGCCACGCTGGTGAAGGTGCCGGGCGGCATCGAGCTGGAGCTGTTGGAATCCTCCAAAGAGTGGTTCAAGGTGAAGCTGCCCGACGGCAAGCAGGGCTTTATTTCGGCGAGCTTGGCGCAAGTTCGAAAGTAGGCGGCGGTGCAGGCGCGATTCTCCGAAGGCAGGAAGCGCGCCTCCCCCAACCCGGAGTGTGCAGAGCATGCGCTGTCCCAGTTGTGGCAAGGAAAATCCGGCGGCAGTGAAATGCTGCGATGCGTGCGGCGCGGCGCTGCCGGCGCGCTGTGCAAACTGCGATTTTGAGAATCCGCCACAATTTCGCTTTTGCGGACAATGCGGCACGCGCTTGCTCGGCCCCGCGGCGGAGCCGGCGCCCTTCGAGCGCCTCCGGCCACGCGAGCCGGAACGCCGGCAAATCACCGTGATGTTTTGCGATCTCGTCGGCTCGACCGCGCTCTCCGCCCGGCTCGATCCCGAAGAGCTGCGGGAAGTGGTGCGGCATTATCAAACACTGTGCGCCGCGATCGTCAGCCGCCATGAGGGCCACATCGCACAATATTTGGGCGATGGCATCATGGTCTATTTCGGCTATCCCGTGGCACATGAGGATGATGCGCGCCGCGCGGTGCGCGCGGGTTTGGATATCGTCGCGGAGATGCAGTCGCTCCGCGCGCGCCAGAACGAAAGCCTGGCGGTGCGGGTCAGTTTGCATACCGGCCTGGTGGTGATCGGCGAAATGGGCGTCGGCGACAAGCGCGAGCTGCTCGCACTCGGCACGGCGCCGAATATTGCCGCGCGCTTGCAGACCCTGGCGGCGCCCAACACCGTCGTGATCAGCTCGGCCACGCATCATCTCGTGCAGGGCTTTTTCAAGCTGCAGTCGCAGGGCACGCAGTTGCTCAAGGGCCTCAACGCGCCGCTGGCGGTCTATCGAGTGTTGTATGAAAGCGGCGCGCACACCCGCCTGGAAGCGGCGATGCTGTCGGGTTTGACGCCGCTGGTGGGAAAAGACCGGGAGATGCAGGAGTTGCTGACCGCCTGGCAGCGCGTCATCACCGGCGAGCCGCAGGCCGTGCTGGTGAATGGTGAGGCCGGCATCGGCAAATCGCGCTTGCTGTTGGCGTTCAAGCAAAGCCTGGCAGGCACGCCGCATGTTTGGCTGGAAGCGCAAGGCTCGCCCTACTATCAAAACAGCGCGCTGCATCCCTTGATCGAAGTGCTGCAGCGCCTGCTCGATTTCTGCCGGGACGACACTGCCGAGCGCAGAATCACCAAACTCGAAGATTGGCTGCGGCAGCAAGAACAACCGGTGGCCGAGGCTCTTCCCCTGTTTGCCACTTTGCTGGCGGTGCCGCTGGCAGATGATTATGTCGCGCCCAACCTCAACCCCCAACGGCTGAAGCAGAAAACCCTCGAAGCCTGGCAGGCCATCTTGCTGCAGATGGCGCAGCAGCAGCCGGTGGTCTTCGCAGTTGAAGATCTGCACTGGGCTGATCCCTCGACGCTGGCCATGCTCGAGAGCATGCTGCACATGCCAGCGCCTGCTCGCCTGCTGTTGCTGTTGACTTCCCGGCCGGAGTTCGTGCCGGGCTGGCATGGCCATGCCCGCGTCACGCAGATCAACCTGAATCGCTTGACTCAGGAACAGATCGAGACGATGGTAGCGCAGGTCACCGGCGACAAAATTCTGCCTGCGCCCGTGCTCAAACAGATCGTGACCAAGACGGACGGCATTCCGCTGTTCGTGGAAGAACTCACGCGAATGGTGCTCGAATCCGGCCTGTTGCGCGAGGGAGGCCGTCGTTTCGAGTTGATCGGCCCGCTGCCGCCGTTGGCGATTCCGGCAACGCTGCAGGATTGGTTGATGGCGCGGCTGGATCGTCTGGCGCCGGTGAAAGAAGTGGCGCAACTGGCGGCGGCCATCGGCCGGGAATTTTCCTACGAATTGATCAACGCCGTCGACCTGGTCGAGGAGAGGACGCTGCGCCAGGGGCTGGCGCAGTTGGCCAGTGCCGGTTTGCTGCAGCCGCAGACCGGCGCCGGCAGCCGCAGTGTGACCTATGCCTTCAAGCACGCATTGATTCAAGAGGCCGCCTATCAATCGCTACTGAAAAGCCGGCGGCAACAATACCATCAGCGCATCGCGCAAACGCTGGTGGAAAAGTTCTATGACACGGCCTGCGAACAGCCTGAGCTGCTGGCGCATCACTATACCGAGGCCGGCTTGTATGACACCGCGATCGCCTACTGGCAGTGGGCCGGTGAAAAAGCGATTCAGCGGTCCGCGCATCCCGAGGCGATCGGCCATCTCAGCAAGGGTTTGGAACTGCTGCAGCTTCTCCCTGAAAACGCCCAGCACGACCAGTTGGAAGTCGAATTGCTGACTTACCTGGGCGTGGCGATGACCGCCAGCCAGGGCTACACTTCGCCGGAGGTGGGCAAGATCTACAGCCGGGCGCGCACGTTGTGCGAGCGCCTGAATCAAACCCCGCGGCTGGCCTCGGCGATGCTCGGCCTCTGGAAAGCCGCGTTGGTGCGCGGCGATCTGCGACAGGCGCACGCGCTGGCGCAGGAATGCATGCTGCTCGCCGAAACCAAGCAGGATCTCGAACTACTTTTGACCGCGCACCTGACCTTGGGCGTCTCTGCCGCCAGCGCCGGCGAGCTGCTCACCGCCCAGGAGCATCTGCGCGAAGCCATTCATCTCTACCTGCCCTCGGATCATCACACCGACATTTACGATTACGGCGAAGACCCCGGCGTGGTGGCGCTCATCTATCTTGCCCACGTTTCCTGGATGCTGGGCTATCCGGATCAGGCGCTGAAATACAGCGAAGAAGCCCTGCAATTGGCACAGAAGCTGGCGCATCCGTTCACGCTTGCGATCGCACTCCACTTCACTGCCGGTACGCATGAGCTGCGGCGCGAACGTCATCTCATGCATGCGCGCGCCGAAGCCTTGATCGCGCTCGCGGAAGAACAGGGGTTTCCGTTTTGGCGCGCCTGCGGAGAAATTCAAAAAGGCATTCTGCTGTTCGAGCAAGGCCGGCAGCAAGAAGCCATTGGCATGATCGACAGGGCCATTGCCTCCCTGCAGGCCGGTGGCGCTCAGATCGGCGAGGCCGGCGGCAAGGCGCAGCGTGCCCTAGCTTATGGCAAAACGGGCCGTCTGCAAGAAGGGCTGGCCTTGATCGACGAGGCGCTCGCCCTCACGCGCAGTGGCGGCGAACGCCAGGATGAGGCCGAGCAGTGGCGGATCAAGGGCGAGCTTTATCGCCTGCACCCGACGCGCGCGCCCGAGGAGAATGAGCGCCAGGCAGAAGCCTGCTTCCAACAGGCCCTGGCGCTTGCACGCAAGCAACAGGCAAAATCATGGGAATTGCGCGCGGCCATGAGCCTGAGCCGGCTGTGGCAAACGCAGGGAAGGAGCGGCGCAGCGCACGATCTGCTATCGGGCATTTATGGTTGGTTCACGGAAGGATTCGACACTGCCGATTTGCAGGAGGCGAAGACGCTGCTGGCGGAACTTGCCGACGCAGGATAGCAGGCCGTGTGCTTATGAAACGACGTGCGGCCACGCGGAAGGGTGGCCGGCCAGCCACCAGGTCAGTTGGACGATTCGGTTTTTCCCTTTAATTGGCGCCGGACGTGTTAAAGGATCTTTAATATGCGCGGTTCACGAAGTGCGCCGCTGATGAACGAGGTTGCAATGATCGCAGCTCCGCAGACTTCCGTTTGGTTTCGTCTTGACTAGACGAAGTTTTGGGGAGCACTGTCGGTCGCATACGCCAAGAGAGTGATTCGAGGTGAATGCTAGTCGAAAAAGCAGAATCTATCCGGGCACACACACAATTTGACGTTCAGTCTTGCTTGAAGACCGGAAACAGCACATCAACAAGGTGCCGACGATGCAGCGTGGTATGACCGGCCACTACGAAGTGACCACCATCGGCGGAGAGGAAGTGCGAGCTTTTCTGCCGTATCCGTTGCCGCCCAACCCGCCCCTGGAAATGACGCCCGACCGCCAGCAATGTTTGGAACGGGCCACCCTGGCGTTGGGGCGATTGGACAGTATTACCCTTCTGCTGCCAAACCCGGATTTGTTTCTCTATTCCTATGTGCGTCGCGAAGCAGTCCTCTCCTCCCAAATCGAGGGCACGCAGTCGTCTTTGGCAGACCTGTTGCTTTTCGAGCTCGAAGAGACGCCGGGCGTGCCGCTCGATGATGTCGGTGAAGTGTCGAACTACGTTGCCGCGCTCCATCATGGTTTGAAAAGGCTGAAAGAAGGCTTTCCGCTTTCCAACCGGCTGCTGCGTGAGATGCAAGTTGAGCTGCTCTCCCGCGGCATAGGCAGCAGCAAGGCTCCCGGAGAATTCCGCCGCACACAAAACTGGATTGGCGGTACCCGACCGGGCAATGCCCATTTCGTGCCGCCGCCGCCCGGAGCGGTGGAGGATGGCATGGCTGCGCTCGAGCGTTTCCTTCATGAGAAGCAGTCACCGTATTCGGCGTTGATCAAGGCTGCGCTCACCCATGTACAGTTCGAAACCATCCACCCCTTTCTCGATGGCAATGGACGGCTGGGGCGGCTCTTGATCGCTCTCGTCCTGCACGCTGAGGGCGTGCTTTCGCAACCGCTGCTTTACTTGAGTCTCTTTTTCAAACAGCATCGCAGCGAGTACTACCGTTTGCTTGATTTGGTCCGCTCCGAAGGAGATTGGGAGGCCTGGGTGGATTTTTTTCTCGAAGGTGTTGACCGGACGGCTTCTCGAGCAGTGCAAACCGCAAAGCGGCTGGTGACGATTTTTCGGGAAGATGAGCAAACGCTGGAGGAGCTCGGCCGGTTGGCGGCCAACACGCTGCGTGTTCACCGCACGTTCTGCGAACCTCCCCTCTTGACCCTGCCACAGATTTGCAGCCGGGCCGGCATCACTTTTCCCACGGCTGCGAAAGGCGTGGAGAATCTGGTTCGGCTGGGCGTGGTGCGCGAGTTGACTGGCCAACGCCGCCATCGCATCTTCGCCTACGATCGCCATCTGGCGATTCTGAACGAAGAGACTGAGCCGCTCTGAACCATAGGCGGCGGGCAGACGATGGTATGCGCCGGAAAGCCACGCAGCCCTAAAGACTGAGATTCCCAACAGGATTGAACCAAACCATGTCGATTGATTTCCTCGCTCTGGGCGCACATCCCGATGACATCGAGCTGGGCTGCGGCGGCACGTTGATCAAACTCGCCCGCCTGGGCTATCGCACCGCGGCCTACACGCTCACCCGCGGCGAAAGCGGCACGCGCGGCACCCAGGCCATTCGCGAGCAGGAGTACCACGCCGCGGCCAAAATCATGCAAGTGGCCCGCTACGGCATGCTCGACCTTCCCGATGCCGGCCTCGAGGAAACCCAGCTCAACCGCCTGAAGATCGTGCGCCTGCTGCGGCAATTGCGGCCGCGCCTGGTCGCGACCATGCACTGGGAAGCACGGCATCCGGATCACATTCACACCGCGCATCTCGTGCGCGATGCCGCTTTGATCTCCGGGCTGAAGAATCTCGACCTGGGGCCGCTGCAAGCCAACGGCGAAGTCGCTGGAGCGCCGGACCACTGGCGGCCGTTGCGCGTGCTCTACATGCCGGAACGCTACGAGGTTCCGGTGAGTTTTATCGTGGACATTTCGGATACCTTCGCAGAGAAGATGGCCGCGATTCGCGCGCACGAATCGCAGTTTCACGGCGAGCAGATGCACAAATATGGCGAGGAACAGACCGTCATCTCGCGGCCGGCTTTCCTCGAATTCATTGCCGCGAAAAACCGCAGGTGGGGCGCGATGATTGGCGTGCAATACGGCGAGGCCTTCGTCGTGCGCGAAAGCGTGCGCCTCGATGATCCGGTGGCGGCTTTCGGTGACTGGTGCGCCGAGACGATTCCCTGAGGCGGCAGCCCGCAGCCGTGGTTTGGCATTTGTTTCACAAAATCGGCAGGAGTGGTGGTGATGCAATTTCCCCAGGGCGCCGGCGGCACTTCCGGCGGCGCCGGAAAATTCTTTCTTGGAATGATGATGGCGGTGGCGGGCGGCTACTTGCTGCTCAATCAGGTCACGGTCACCAGCGGTTATTGGATGATTTTTGGATACAACGCGTTCGGCTTGTCGCTGCTGCCGTTGATCGTGGGCATTGGCATGCTTTTTTTCAACGGCCGTTCGATGATCGGCTGGCTGCTGACCGGCGCCGGCTTCGTGATCATTATTGCGGGCATTTTGTCTCATATTGACATTTACTTTCGTCCGACCAGCCTGTTCAACACCCTGATCATGTTGACCCTGCTGGCGGGCGGCATCGGTTTGGTGGCGCGCTCGCTGCGGGCGCAGTAACAACGGCGAGGCCTTCCCGCCTCCGGGAGAAACAGCATGAAAATCGGCATGGTCAGTCATCCGGCGCTGGGCGGCTCCGGTGTCGTAGCTTCCGAACTCGGCATGGCGTTGGCGCAACGCGGCCACGAAGTCCATTTTATCAGTCACGCCGTTCCCTTTCGCCTGCGCGAGTTTCATCCCCGCGTCTTCTTTCACGAGGTCGATGTCGTCACCTATCCGCTCTTCAAATATCCGCCCTATGAGATCGGCCTGGCCAACAAGATCGTGGACGTGGTGCAGGAGTACGGCCTGGATCTGATTCATGCGCACTACGCCGTGCCGCACGCGACCTCGGCGTATCTCGCCAAGCACATTCTCCATTCAACCAGGCTGAAGGTGATCACCACGCTGCACGGCACCGATATCACGCTGGTGGGCGCCGACAAATCGTTCTACAACGTGATCAAATTCAGCATCGAGCAATCCGACGGCGTGACCGCGGTGTCCGATTACCTGGTGCAGCGCACGCGCGATGAATTCAACATTCAGCGCGAGATCCGGCGCATCTACAATTTCATTGACCTGAGCAAAGGCCGGCCTGCCCAAGCCGGGCCTTGCAAGCGCGAGATGTTTGCGCCCGCCGGCGAAAAGCTGCTGGTGCACGCCTCCAATTTCCGCCCGGTGAAACGGGTCGGCGACGTGGTGCGGATCTTCGCCCGGCTGCATGAAAAATTGTCCTGCAAGCTCCTGCTGGTGGGAGAAGGCCCGGAGCGCCTGTTCGTGCAGCAGCTTGTGAAGGAATTGCGGCTGCGCGACGCTGTCAGCTTTCTCGGCGCGGTGGATTATCTCGAAGACATCCTGCGCTGCGCGGATTTGTTTTTCCTGCCGACCGAACAGGAAAGCTTCGGGTTGGTGGCGCTGGAGGCGATGAATTGCGGCGTGCCGGTGATCGGCACCAATGCCGGCGGCCTGCCGGAGGTGGTGGAACACGGCAAAAATGGCTTTCTGCTGCCGGTCGGCGAAACTGCGGCCATGGCCGAGGCCGCCCTGGAGCTGCTTTCCGATCCCGAGCGGCATATTGCCTTTTCCAAAAGCGCGCGCGCGCGCGCCGCGCAGTTCGATATCGAAAAAATCATGCCCGAGTGGCAATTGTTCTATGAGGAAGTATTGTCGGCGCGTTGATTCCTGATGGTGTGGTCGAGCGGGCGGCGCCGCATCGTGCGGCCGCCAGGCAGTGCAAGTGGTGTCTGTCTGAAATTGTTCCACCCTCGGCGTTGCCGAGGTTCCCAAACTTCTAGTGTCGTGAAAATCTTGAGAATTTTGATGCCACCGCCAAGCCGTCGCAGGAGCATCTTCGCAAGAGTTCACGATTTCGGACGGACACGAAATGTCAACCGAGGCAGGCCATGGCCAATCCCACTGAACAGGAACTCATCTATGATTGGAACACCGTCGCCGGCAGCTTCAAACCCAGCCAGCCGGTCGAATTCGATGATGAAACGCTGCGCGACGGGCTGCAATCGCCGTCCGTAACCGATCCGCCGATTGCCGAGAAACTGCGCATGCTGCATCTCATGCACCGCCTGGGGCTGCAGGCCGCCAACATTGGCCTGCCCGGCGCCGGCCCGCGCGCGCGCGCCGACGTGCTGGCCCTGGCCCGCGAGATCGCGAACCATGATCTCGGCATCTTTCCCAACTGCGCCGCGCGCACGGTGGAGACTGACATCATTCCCATCGTCGAAATCGCGCAACAGGCCGGCATTGCCATCGAAGCCGCGACCTTTCTCGGCTCCAGCCCGGTGCGCCTCTACGCGGAAAATTGGGACATCAATTTCCTGCAGCACACGGTGGAGAAGGCGGTGTCGTTCGTCGTCAAGCAGGGGCTGCCTTCGATGTTCGTCACCGAAGATACCATTCGTTCCCATCCGGCCACGGTGGAGCTGCTCTACACCACGGCGGTGCGGGCCGGCGCGACGCGGGTGGTGGTCTGCGATACTGTCGGCCACGCCACGCCCGCCGGAGTGCGCAGCCTGGTGCAATTCGTGCGCACAGCCGTGCAGGCGATCAATCCCGCGGTGAAAGTGGACTGGCACGGTCATCGCGATCGCGGCCTGGCGCTGAGCAACACGCTGGCAGCCATCGAGGCGGGCGCCGATCGCGTGCACGGCACGATTCTCGGCATCGGCGAACGCGTCGGCAATACGCCGCTCGATCTCATGCTGGTGAATTGCAAACTGCTGGGCTGGATCGACAATGATCTGACCGCGCTGCAGGAATACTGCGATTTGGTCGCGCGCACTTGCGGCGTGCCGGTGCCTGCCAACTATCCGGTGTTTGGCCGCGACGCCTTTCGCACCGGCACCGGCGTGCATGCGGCAGCCATCATCAAAGCACGCAAGAAGGGGCAGGACTGGCTTGCGGATCTGGTTTATTCCGGCGTGCCCGCGAGTTGGTTCGGCCGCCGGCAGGAAATCGAGATCGGCCACATGAGCGGCGAATCGAACGTGATCTACTGGCTCACCGCCCACGGCTTCGAGCCGAGCCGGCCGCGCATCGAGGCGATATTCAGCGCCGCCAAAAGCATGAATCGCAACATGAGCGATGACGAAATCCACGAGGTGCTGCGATCACTCGACCATTGAAGATCTACTTCTCCGGCGCCATCAGCGGCGGCCGGCAGCGCCAGCCGCTTTACCAGCGCATGGTCGCCTTTCTCAAGGACATGGGAGAAGAGGTGTTGAGCGAACACGTGGCGCACGCCCAGGTTCTGCAGCAGGAAGCGCAGCTCAGCGCGGCGGAGATCTTTCGCCGCGACCTCAGCCTGGTGGCGAGCAGTGATGGCCTGCTCGCCGAAGTCAGCACACCCTCGCTGGGCGTGGGCTATGAGATTGCTATTGCGCTGCAGCACCGGCGGCCGGTCTTGTGCCTGTGCGAACAGGGAATTTTTCTGACGCGCATGCTTACCGGCAATCCCGATCCCAATCTTGCGGTTCGCTTCTATGCGCAGGAGGCGGAATGGCAGGAGGAAATTCGCCGCTTTCACCGGCGGCTCTACGATAATCAACCCGTTTCTTCAGGATGAACTCAGGCAGCAAGGATGGCATGAAACTGCTCAAGGAATGTTATGCCCCGGTGGCCACTCTCATAAGAACACTCACGCTGTGGAGCGGTGCCTTTGTTTTTGTTCTCAACCTGGCGGGCTGTCTGCAGCCCTACCAGCGCCTGCCGCAAACCCATGCCCCGCAGCCGGACAGTCTGCACGTCGCTGTTGTCGCTGATACCGTCGCGCCTGCCGAGCTTCCCGTCGAAATTCCCAGCAAACCCGACACGCTTTTGCCCGAGGCTTTGCCGAGCGAAGACAAGATCGTCGCGCAATTCAAGGACAATCGCGTTTCTGTTTTGATCAAGGTGAATTCGGCGGAAGGCCGAAATGCGGCGCTGGGCGATCGCATTTTGTATGATCCTGCCACGTGGTCAACGATTTCGCCCACCCTCACCCGCACTGATTCAGGCGACTTTGTCGAGGTGCCGTTCGCGCTGTTGAATTATGAATACAAGCGCAAGGCTCTGCTGCAGGTCTTTCCGGCCAATGTTGAAAACGAAGAGGGGTGGATGCACGTGGTGCATTACAAGGGCGAGACCTTGTGGGCGATCGCCGAAACCTATACCGGCGACGGCCGGAACTACACCGCGGTGGAAAAGGAAAACAATCTCGCGCCGCATACGCCCTTGAGCCGCGGGCAGCGCCTGCGCATTCCCACCAGCCTGCTGGCAAAGTCATTGCGCAATACTTCGTTTCCGGAATTTGTGGCGCTGCCGCAAGACACGGCGGCGGTGCCGGTGCGGTCAACGCGCTCAGCGGAGCGGCCGGTTTCACGCGACCCGGCGTTGAAATTCCGCAAAATCGGCGGTGAATGGTTTGGCGTTTACAAGTTGCAACGCGGCGAAGCGCTGTACAGCGCCGTGGTGGTGCGCTTCACCGGCCGCGTCGACGCCGATGAAGTCAACCAGATTGCGCGCCAGCTCATGCGCTTGAATGGCATCCGGGATGAGACCGCGATTCCCGCCGGCACCGCCATTCGCATTCCGCTGCGGTTGGTGGATGAAGCGCTGCTGGCGGACGGTGAGGAGGAGCCGGGGCCGCACTTGCAGCGGCGGCCCGGCAAATTGCATGTGATTCTGGATGCCGGCCACGGCGGCAATGATCCCGGCACCATGATGCGCGGCTGGCGCGAGGCCGATCTGGCGTTTGATTTGATGCGCCGGCTGCAGCGCGAGCTCGAGCCGGCCGGCGTGGTGGTGCATCCGCTGGTGGGCAGCCGCGCCAACGCCGCCACGAGCAACGGCGGCAGCGACAAACGCCACAACTACGTGCTGGTCACGCCGCCTTATTTTATCGAGGACAGCCGCGTCGCGTTGAATCTGCGCATCAATCTCATCGATGCCATCTACGAGCGGCTGCTGCGCTCGGGCGTGCCTAAGGCCAACATCCTTTTGATCAGCATTCATCTCGATCATCTGCATCCCGCGGTGAACGGCGCGATGGTGTATTACCCCGGCGCGCGCGAACGCATCGAGAGTTACGGCGCGTGGTGGGATGGCGTGTACGACAAGTATGCGGAGAGTCGCAATCGCACGATTTCATATGCCGCGCGCGACAATCATGAAGCGGAGGCCGCGAGCGAAGACTTTGCCCGCAGCTTGATTGCCTCGTTCCGGCGCGCGCGGCTGCCGGTGCACACTTATGAGCCGATTCGACAATACGTCTATCGCGGCGGCCGGAAGTGGACGCCCGGCATCATTCGCTACAGCCGCGTGCCGACCTCGGTGCTGCTGGAGGCCGCCAATCTCGCCAATTCCGGCGACTTGATGAACATGCGCTCGCATCAGTTTCGCCAGCGGTTCGTCGCAGCGGTGGCGCAGGCGATTGTGAAGGGGAAGTGAGGGGAGGGCGGCAAGTGCGCGGCGGTGTGCCTGCGGTTCAGCAGATGAAATCGAGGTAGTTTTCGCGGTGGATGGTGTGGAAGCTCGCCTCGGGATAGGCGGACAGCCAGTCTTTGGGCGGCTTGGCCTCTTGCGGCTGCCATTTCATTTCATAGCCAAACAACCGGCCTTCCCGCTCTTCAATCAAATCGATCTCCCGCTTGTCATACGTGCGCCAAAAACAGAAACGGGCAAACTGCTTGAGATACTCCTGCCGTTTCATTCGTTCTGTGATCAGGTAGTTCTCCCACAGTTGACCCAGGTCGTTTCGCATGGGGAAGGGATTGAAATTGCTGATCACGGCGTTGCGGATGCCGTTGTCAATGAAGTAGTAGCGCTGATTCTTGGCGATTTCTTTGCGCAAATTGCGGCTGAAGGCGGGCAGGGGATAGATCACGAACACCTTTTCCAGCAGGTCGAGGTAACGCGCAACGGTGTTTTTCGACATGCCCAGTTGGCTGCCCAGCTCCTGTTGAGAAACCTGTTTGCCGATCTGGAAGGCGAGCAATTGCAGAAGCTGCACCAATTTGTTGGCGTGCCGAATCCCCTCGAGCACAAGAACATCCTTCAATAGATAAGCATTGACCAGCTCCCGCAGATATTCTTCCCGTTGCGTCTTGCCTGCCATGGTCACGATTTCAGGATAGGAGCCATAAAGCAGCCGCGTTTCGAGATTGGCCTCGGTTTCATGACGCTTCTCGTACCGGGCGATTTCCATTTGCGCCAGCGGGAACAATCGCAAGACGTGTCTGCGGCCGGTCAGCGGCTCTCCGACGTCCCGGGCCAGTTCAAATGAAGACGAGCCGGTGGCGATTACCTTGATACTGGGCAGGTGATCGACAATGAGCTTGAGGTTGAGGCCAATCTGCTCGACATACTGGGCCTCATCCACCACCAGCAGCGAGTGTTCGCCAACAAACTCTCTCAGTCGCTGGAGGGACTGGCTGCCCAGAAACTGGCGAACGACGATGTCGTCACCATTCACAAACAAGACACGCTCAGCCTCGGCGGGATTTTCCCGCCGCCAGTGCTCGAGGAAATTGCGGATCAAGGTCGTCTTGCCGACTCGCCGAGCACCATAGAGCACAACGACCTTTCCCGGCTCGAGTACTGCCTTCAAGTTCTCAATTTGTGCTTGCGCTATGTACATGGACCGGATTCTTATGAATTCTGTCAATTTGCTGACAAAATTATGCAAAAATTCAATCTGAAAGGCAAGTTGGGAATTGGTCGAGCGCCCGTCAGAAAACACCATCGCCCGGGCACTTCGTCCTGAACGGTAGCGCGTTTCATTCAGTTTGAGGAGGCTTCCAGGCCATGCGGCCGCGCGGCTTTCTTACATCCCACCCACCAACCGCCACACCTGCGCCACGAAGAAGCAAATCACCATTCCCAATACGATCGGCATGAGCGCGGAAAAGGCCGCCCACTTGGCGCTACCGGTTTCCTTGTAGATCGTGTAGATGGTCGTCGAGCAGGGATTGTGCACCAGGCTGAACAGCATGAGATTGACCGCGGTCATTGTCGTCCAGCCGGCGGCGTTGAACACGGCCATGTAGGCGGAAGCGTCTTCCAGCTCGAACATCACGCCGGCGCCGGCGCCAAAGCCCGCGATCTTGGCGGTAAGCACCGACAGCATGAGAATCGTGGGCACGACAATCTCGTTGGCGGGAATCGCGATGACGTAGGCCAGCAGGATCACGCCATTCAACCCAATCAACAGGCCGAAGGGGTTGAAGAAGTGAATCACGTGCTCGGCGAGGCTGGCTTGGCCGAGGCTGATATTGCTCAACAGCCAAATCACCGCGCCGGCCGGCACCGCAAACACCACCGCGCGCCAGAGCACGAAGATCGTGCGATCAATCAGCGAGGTGTACAATGTTTTCAGAATCTGCGGCGGGCGATAGGGCGGCAGTTCCAGGCTGAAAGTCGAGGCTTCGCCTTTGAGAATCGTGCGCGAGAGAAACCAGGAGGTCACGAATGTCAAAAAGATACCCAACAGCGCCACGCCCACGACCGCGGCCGCGGACACCAACCCGGCCCAGGCGGCCGGCACCATCGCGCCGATGAAGAGAGAAGCCATGAGAATCTGCGTGGGCCAGCGGCCGTTGCACAGGGCAAAATTGTTGGTGATGATGGCAATCAAGCGCTCGCGCGGGCTGTCGATGATGCGCGTGGCGATGATGCCGGCGGCGTTGCAGCCATAGCCCATGCTCATGGTCAGCGCCTGCTTGCCGTGCGCGCCGGATTTGCGGAAGAGATTATCCAGGTTGAATGCGATGCGCGGCAGGTAGCCGAAGTCTTCCAGCAGCGTGAACAGCGGGAAGAAAATCGCCATGGGCGGCAGCATGACGCTGATCACCCAGGCCGCGGCGAGATAGATGCCGTCGAACAGCAGGCCGTCGAGCCACCACGGCATGCCGATCGTAGTGGCCAGGCCTTTGAGCATTGGGTGAATCGTGTCGATCAAAAACGAGGCGATCAGACCGGAGGGCACATTGGCGCCCGCGATGGTCAGCCAAAACACCAGCGTCAACAGCAGCAGCATCACGGGCACGCCGGTCAGGCGGCTGGTCAGTAACCGGTCGAGGGCACGATCCCAGTTGAATCTCGGCTTTTCGCCGGCCGGCGTCACCACTTTCGTCGCGATGCGCGAGGCCTCCTGATAGATCGTGTCCATCAGGGAATCATGCAGATATTCGCCGACCTCCCAACGCAGGTGGTTGGCGGTCGCCAGAATCGTCTCGGAGGACGCTGGAGCGGGTTTGCTGTCGGTGCTCATCGGGATATCCTGTGTCAATGCGAGTTTGGGTTGCATCTGCTGGCGCGAGCTGCGCGGCTGCGATTTGCCTCGCGATTACCGCGCGGATCGCTGGCCTTTCAGGTTTTTGCCAGGGCGGCCGCCGGCTGCAGTTGCTGGGCTTGGGCCAGCGCCGTCATCTCACCGCTGCGCACGGCTTCGATGATGCGCGGATCGCCTTCGAGCAGCCGCAATGCCACCCAGCGCGCGTTGGAGAGTCCGGGGAATCTCGTGGCGAGCATGGCGGTCAATTGTTCCAGCGCATGTTTCAATCCGCGCGACTCGCTTTTGATGCGGCGCGGCTTGCACACGAATTCGCCGGTGGCAACCGCCTGCAACTGCTGCAGCAATTCCGGCATGCCCAAGCCGCGGCGCGCGGCCGCCGGCACCACCGGCACGCCCAGTTCTTTGGCCAGCAGCCGTTCGTCGATCGTCAAGCGGTGCCGCCGCGCTTCGTCGATGAGATTCAGGCAGACTACCGCGCGATTGGTGATTTCCAAAACCTGCAAAACCAAATTGAGATTGCGCTCCAGCCGGGTGGCATCCACCACGATCACCGTGACGTCGGGCTGGCCGAACAGGATGAAATTGCGCGCGACTTCCTCATCGGTGCTGGTGGACAGCAGCGAATAGGTGCCCGGCAAATCCACGATCTTGTAGCGCTTGTCCGCATAGACAAATCCGCCCTCGGCGCGCGTCACAGTTTTGCCGGGCCAGTTGCCAGTGTGTTGCCGCAGGCCCGTCAGGGCGTTGAACACCGTGCTCTTGCCGGTGTTGGGGTTGCCCGCCAGCGCCACGACGTAGTCGAACGATTCCATGTTCACGCCGAGCTTGATCAAATTCCCCGTGTGATGCACCGGGCAGGTTTCGCAGCCAGATTGTGCGACCGGCAGACTCATGCCTCCTTCTCCTTTCGCTGAATGTAGATGAAGCTCGCTTGATCCTGGCGCAGCGCGATGAGCGCGCCGCGTACGTTGTAGGCCATGGGGTTGCCGCTGGCGCTGGAGAGCTCCGCGGAGACCGTCGTGCCCGGCACGATCCCCAGGTCCATCAAGCGGCGGCGCTGCTGGCCGCGGCAATTCCGCGAGATGCCGAGCACCACCCCGGCCTCGCCGGTCTGCAGTGCGCTCAGCGACTCGAACGGGCCTTCCATCTCATGGCCGTTGGCGAGCGGCACCACACTCACGTTGGCGGCTGCCACCGGCGCCAGTTTGATTTCCTCGCCATTGGCGATGAATTGAATGCGCTCGGGCGATTTGTCCAACACGCGGATGATCATGCCGGGATGCAAGCCCTGCGCGGCCAGTTGCGCGTAGATCACTGCCGGCTCATCTTCGATGTGCACGATGCGGCAAAGCGTGCCGGCCTCCAAGTCAGTGAGCGGTTGATCTTCCTGTGGCGGCAACTCGCCGCCCGAAGTCGGGATCGGATCGCCGTGCGGATCGTGCAGCGGATTGCTCATCTGCCGCGCCAGTTCCTCCGCCTCTTCCGCGGTGGTGATGTGCTCGCGCTTTTCCGCCTCGTTGTGCCACTCGGTGGCGGCCAAGCCGGTTTCATCCGCAAAATAGCGTTCCCACAAGCGGTGCACGCGAATGATGCGCAGGGCATCGGAGCGGCCCTCCGGCGTCAGGCCAAAGCCGTTTTGCTGGGAGACAATCAAACCGACGGTTTCGAGCTTGGTGAGCAGCCGGGCGGCATGGTCGCGGCTGATGCTCAGCGCCCCGGACAGGCTCTCCAGCGTTGCCTTCCGGCCCTTCTCTTCCTGATGATAGAGATGCTTGAGCGCGTCCTCGATCAACACCTTTTGCGTGGTGCGGTTGAGTTTGTGCAATTGCGCGACCAACCCGTAGTTGGGCCAGAAGACTGTTCCCGCCAGCGCCAACAGCCCGAGAGCTGCCAGCAGGGCAAATAATGGATCTATCATTTTTTCATCTCCGCATCGTGTTGTGTTGCTCCAACTGAGCGAAGCAGCATCGTGTCACACTGTGTTCAGGCTGTCCTTGCCAGCATTCATTCCGTTCGATAATTCTGAGCAGCTCATTTTTGGGTCTCTTTAGCCGATGACCTAAAATAAAATTTAGGTACGTCTAACAATAGTGCTTGTCCCAGAAACAAACAAGACAATTTTTTGAGAATTTGAGGCATTGCCGGAACGCTCGGCCCCGCTTGGCCGACTGCGCCAATATTGCCAAATATGCCTTCTATGTGAATCTATTCCGGCGTATATTGCCGGTCCTGAATGAGGTCGCCAGTGAAGGCCCCGAGGCGCCATCGACGCAGGATTAAGGGAGATACCATGCTAAGGGTTTGTTAAAAAATAAGCTTTACAATTAAATATTTTGTGTTATCTTGTAGACATGCACAATTTAAAGGCC